>NZ_KB900036.1:0-82644 GCF_000378545.1 Thioalkalivibrio sp. ALE23
TCCCGGATCCGCGAACGCGCATCCGACAGGTTCTCCGAACCGATCTCCAGGTTCGAGATCGTGCTCTCGAAACGCGTCTGCACCGCACCCAGCTCCGCACGCAGCGAGTTGACCTTGGTCAGGGCTCCATCAAAGGCGCCGATTGCCTGGGTCGCCGTCTCGCGGGTCGCCACGTCGACGTCGTTCAGGGTGACGTCTGACCCATCATCGTTAACGAAAATATCCACTTCACTTCCTTCCACATTCACGCCGCCATTCGTCACGCCCAGATCTTCGGTACCCAGACGGGACGTGATCGCGATCGTGGTGGTCCCGTCGTTCTTGACTCTCAGAGCGGCTTCCAGATCAGCATCCGCCACATTGGCCGCATTGGTATCACCCTCCGCCGCGTCATTAGCAATCTGTTCATTGATCATGCGGACCGCATCCTCGAGGGTTGCGGCCGGCTCGATCCCATCAGTGGAATCGCCCGATAGCTGAACCTCAATGTCGTCGAAATCTTCACTGCTAATGGTGATATCGCCGAATGGTCCGCTGAACCCATCCACCTGATCGATCTGGGCGATCTGTTCCTGCGTCAAGCCACCGGAGCCAACCACCTCGGTCGCCCCCAGCCGGGAGGTCCGGGCATCCACCCCGTCCACGGCAATGGTCTGGCCCTGATTGGCCCCCACCTGGAAGAACAGGTCCTCCACCGTGCCATCCAGGATTCGACCACCGTTGAACTCGGCCGAGTTCGCCACACGACTGACCTCTTCCATCAACTGCTGCACCTCGTCGTTCAGCGCCTGACGGTCGGAGGCCGAGTTGGTGTCGTTCGCCGCCTGCACCGACAGCTCGCGCGCACGCTGCAGCGCATCCCCGACGGTGTCCAGTGCGCCCTCGGCGGTCTGCGCGAACGAAATGCCGTCGTTCGAGTTGCGCACCGCCTGATTGAGGCCGTTGATCTGCGTCGTGAACCGCTCCGAAATCGCGAGACCGGCCGCGTCGTCCTTGGCGCTGTTGATGCGCAGGCCGGAGGACAGACGCTCCAGCGACTGCGACAGCGCCCCCTGCGATTCGTTGAGATTGCGCTGCGCGTTCAGCGACAGCACGTTGGTGTTGATGACCTGAGACATGTTTGCTTCCTCCGGAACTTGAGTGCCGGCCGGGCCGGCTGAGGCAATCCCTGGGCGGCCTCATGCCGCCTTCGATTTCCTTAACGACCATCGTCCCGGGGTCTTTAGTGCGTGGAGCCTGTTTTCTTTTGGATTCGCCCGCTCGACACCACCGGATGTTCGGGCCTCGCGTCCGTCACTGTTCACCGTTCTGGCTCGCCCCACCAACGGTCACACGAACGTTTCGGGTTCTCGGAGGTTCGTACCCGGACACTCGCTCCCGCGCCTGCTCAACCGCGTGCTCGAAGGCAGGCCGGTAGGCCGCGAATTCATCTCCAATGCGTGCGAACTCCGGGTTCACGCGGCTGCGGCGTTCCGAGCTTCCCGACATGCCGACGCGCGCCGGATCCACCGATTCGCCGGCGGAATCCGCGCATTCCGACTCCCAGTCAAGTCCGTGGGAGCGCAGAATTCTGGACGCATGGGTGTCCGGCGCTTGCAGGTAGTCTTCGTAGCGCACGCGTTCCACACGGTCCGGAAAAAGCGCCTCCCAGTGATCTACAAGCCGACGGTAAGCCAGAATGTATTCCGCGATCGTATCCATGTCCCAGGCATACGGCATGGCTCGCGCGAACCATCGCATATAGATGGCCATCGCATGGTCCACCGGGTCGCGCTCACAAAACACAAGCCGCGTATCGGGGTTCAATGCCATCAGGGTGCCGACGTGCCAGACGTTGCTTGGGTTGGTCAGTAGATAAGCACCCACCCGGTCGTCCACGGGCTCGCCCCAGATCGAATCCATGCGGGCGCGGAGCCTTCCCAGGGCCTCGCTGCCGAGTTCCCGAATGAACAGGGGGTATCTGTTGCGTACCTCTCTGGGCAACTCCGCGAGGAGTTCCTGCACCCCTCCGAGTTCGCCATAGTGGCGGGTCCGCGAATGCGCGGACAGCGCCCCCTCCAGCAGCGATTTGCCGGAACGGGGCGCGCCCAGGATCACGCTCAACGGCCGCGGGGATACTTCCGGGCCATCGAGGCCGCGTTTCCATTCTTCCGTGAAGACCATTTCCCGGGCCCCAACCGTATGGAGGAGCTTGCCCTCCCGAACGGCGTCGACCTGCTTCTGGATCGACCTGGCGCGCAGGTCATTGCCCTTTTCAAAGGCCGCGAACGCCTGGTCCACGTCCCCCGCATCCTTGTGAAGCTTTGCCAGAGAGAAGTGTAGATGCCCCTGATCGTGGAGGCTGAACTTTCCCTTGCGAATCACCTTTTCGAGGTCCCGGCGCGGGGAAGAATCGGCGGGAAAATGCCGGGAATGGGCATAGGAAAACCAGATGTTCGGCCTGTAGGGAGCCACGCCGACCAGTGACTCGAGGATCTCTGCCGCCTCGTCCCAGCGGCCATCTGCCTGCAACACGCGGGCATAGTTGTACAGCGCCAGCTGGTCTGGATCGAGCCTCAGGGCCTCGCGCAATGCGGCTCCCGCCGCTTCATAACGCCCCCTTATGAGAAGCACGCTGGCGAGCCGGTTGTAACTCGCGGGGTCCTCGGGACACATCTGTACAAGCTTGGAGGCATACAGCGTGGCGGTGTTGTAGCGTGTCTGTTCAAACGTGCTCCGGATCAGCATCCGCAACGCATCGGCGCTGTTCGGGTCCCGCTTGAGCAGTTCCCCGCAGAAGGCTTCGACCTCATCGTAGTCCCCTTCATCGAAGGCAGCGGAGGCTTTCTTCAACAGTTTTTCCGATTCCGACTGGCCTTTCCGGCTCTTTCTGTTCTTCCCGACCTTCTTCGTCTTCCCGGTTCTCTTTCCCGCCGCCATGCTGTCGCGCTCCTTCTGGAAATCTTTCCGCAGGTTAAGTTATCGCCGGGCGTGTCGCACACTTGAGCGTGGCGTTTCGGCGGGCAGCGCCCCACACCGCGTGAGGCAGAACCCGTGCTTAACGCCGTCCGCCCGCAGCCGGGGCCGCGCCTACGCGGTGAGGCTCAGGGCCATCACCACCAGGGCCACGGTCTCGACGATCTCCAGGGTGGCGCCGGCGGGGTCGCCGGTGAAGCCGCCGAGCCAGCGGCGGAAGAACGCGGCGAGGGCGGCCACCGTGGCGCCGGCGAGGATCAGGGCGATGATGGCGCCGGGCAGGCCGCCGGCCACGCCGAGGATGACCACGGCGATGGCGGTGGCCACCAGTACTCCGGCGGCGGCCCGTTCGGGCAGGTGCGCCGCCATGTCCGCGCCCAGGCCGGCGGGATTGAGGTAATCGGCGAGGCGGAACAGCAGCACCAGCGCGGCGCGGCCGAGGACCGCGGCGATCACCAGCGCCAGCCACTGCGCGGCGGCCACCAGCGGCACCAGCGCGGCGAACTTGACCAGCAGCACCAGCATCACTGTGGCCACCGCGATCGGGCCGGAGGTCGGGTCCTTCATGATGGTGCGGGCGCGCTCGGGGTCGCCGTGACTGCCCACGCGGGCGTCCACCGTGTCGGCCAGCCCGTCCAGATGCAGCGCGCCGGTGATCGCCACCCAGCCGGCCAGTACCAGCGCGGCGAGCAACAGCGGTTCGGCGCCCGGCAGCAGGCTCAGCAGCATGCCGCCGCCGGCCAGCAACAGGCCCAGCACCAGCCCCACCAGCGGGTAGAACAGCAGCGAGCGCCCGGCGTCTTCCGGGCGCGGGGCCTCCGGCAGCAGGCGCGCCGGCAGCGGCACCCGGGTGAGGAACACCAGCGCCAGCCACAGCGGGGCGAGCGTGGCCGGCCGGCTCATGCCTGCACCCGCGCGGGATCGACCCGGTGCAGCACCGCCAGCGGGGCCTCAATGTTCAGCAGTTCGGCCAGCGGGATGCCCTCGAAGTGCGCACGCAATACGCGGATGACGCCGCCGTGGGTGACCACCAGCGTGCGCGCGGTGCCGGGCGTGGCCACGCTCTCGCGCCAGCCGGCCAGCACGCGCCCGCGGAACGCGCCCAGCGCCTCGCCCCCGGGCGGCGGGCAGCCTTCCGGGTCCTGCCAGAAGCGGCCCAGCGCGTCGGCATCGGTCTCCATCAGCGCGGCGGCGCTGCGGCCCTCCCAGGTGCCGAAGTGCAGTTCCTTCAGGCGCGGTTCCACCACCAGCGGCACATCCCAGCGCTCGGCCCAGGCCGAGGCCGGCCCCTGACAGCGCTGCAGCGGCGAGGTCACGATGCGGTCCCAGGCCGGTTCGCCGGAGGCCAGACCCGGCGGGCGCCGGCGTGCCAGCTCCCCCTCCATCGCCGCCTGGCCGCGCGCGGTCAGCGGCACGTCGCTGCCGGCGCCGCAGAAGCCCTCGCCGGTGGTCTCGCCGTGACGCAGCAGCCCGACCCGCGCCCCGGCGCTGACGGACGCGCCCGTACTCACGCGCCCGCTCCGGAGTCGTCGTCCGCCACCCCGGCCTCATCGAAGGTCGCCATGCCGGCGTGCAGCTCGCAGGCCATGCGCAGCAGCGGCACCGCGGTCGCCGCGCCACTGCCCTCACCCAGGCGCATGCCCAGATCCAGCAGCGGCTGCGCGCCCAGCGCCTCCAGCACGCGGTCGTGCCCGGGCTCGGCGGAGCGGTGGGCGTAGAAGAACCAGTCCCGGGCCCCCGGGCACAGCCGGGTCGCCACCAGTGCCGCGGTGCTGGCGATGAAGCCGTCCACCAGCACCGGCTGACCGATCTGCGCGCTGGCCAGGAACGCACCGGTCAGCCCGGCGATCTCGAAGCCGCCGACCCGCCGCAGCCACTCCAGCGCCGAATCCCCGGCCTCGGCGTGCAGGGCCAGCGCGCGTTCGATCACCTCGGCCTTGTGCCGCACCCCGGCCGGGTCCAGCCCGGTGCCCGGTCCTGCAAGCGCGTCCGGCGAGGCCCCCAGCACACCGCAGGCCACGGCCGCCGCGGCGGTGGTGTTGCCGATGCCCATCTCGCCGCCGATGAACAGCCCCGCCCCGCCCTGGCGCGCCCGTTCGGCCGCCTGGCGTCCGGTGTTCAGCGCGCGCTCCAGCTGCGCCGGGGTCATCGCCGGCTCGCGCGCGAAGTTGGCGGTGCCCGGGCCCAGGTCCGCGCGGATCACACCCTCGGGCTCGGGACCGCCGGGCAGCGTGCCCAGGTCGATGATCTCCAGCCCCGCGTCCAGGCTGCGCGCGAGCACGGCGATGGCCGCCCCGCCGGCGGCGAAGTTGGCGACCATCTGCCCGGTCACAGCCTGCGGAAAGCGCGAGATGCCCTCGGCGACCACGCCATGGTCGCCGGCGAACACGGTGATCCACGGCTGCGGCGGGTGCGGGCACTCGCGGCCCTGCAGCCCCGCCAGGCACTCGGCCAGGGGCTCCAGGCGACCCAGCGAGCCCGGCGGCTTGGTCAGGCGTTCCTGCCTCGCCCGAGCGCGCGCGGTCGCGCCAGCATCCAGGGGCGCGGCGGGGACGTTCAGCCAGTCACAGTCTTCGGTCACGCGCGTTCCTCGCGGGTCGATGCGGTCATCAGGCGTTCACCACCGGGCCCTTGAGCACGTGCGGCAGCCCGGCCACGGTCAGCACCACGCGGTCGAGGTCGGCGGCCAGGCGCTGGTGCAGCGCGCCGGCCTCGTCGGCGAAGCGCCGCGACAGCGCATCCAGCGGCACGATCCCCAGCCCGGTCTCGTTGCTCACCGCGATAATGGTACCCGGCAGGGTCGGCAGCGTGGCGATCAGTGCCTCGCGCTCGCGCTCGATGTGCGCCTCGTCTTCGGTGCACAGCAGCTGGGTCAGCCACAGGGTCAGGCAATCGATCAGCAGGCAGCGATCCGGCGCCGCGGCCTCCTGCAGCCGCACGGCCAGGTCGTCGCCGGCCTCGATCAGGTCCCAGCCGGCCGGCCGGCGACGGCGGTGCTGTTCCACCCGCCGCAGCATCTCGTCGTCGTCGGCGCGCGCGGTGGCCACGTAGGTCACCGGCTGGCCGGAACCCAGCGCCAGCTGCTCCGCCATGCGGCTCTTGCCCGAACGCACGCCGCCCAGGATCAGGGTTCTCATGACCTGGTGCCCCCTTGTGGCAGGTGCAGCAGGTCCAGCAGTCGGTCAATGTCCATGTGTTCCTCCAGTGCGTCGGCCAGACGCTCCAGGCTCGCCACGCGCAGCGCGTCCAGATCCACGGCGCCACCGTCCGCCTCCAGCCCCGCCCAGGCCAGCAGTGCCCCGGCGGCGGCCGGCTCGTCGAACACCCCGTGCACGTAGGTGCCGGCCACTGCGTCGTCCGTCGAGCGTGCACCGTCCGGCCCCGCGGCCAGTTGCAGCACCGGGCGTTCGCAGTCCGGCCCGGCGGTGTGCCCGGCGTGGATCTCGTAGCCGCGCACCGGCGCCGCCCGCTCCATCACGCCCTCGCCGGTCACCTGCCGCAGCTGCTTGGCCGGGCGCAGCGTGGTCTCCACGTCCAGCAGGCCCAGCCCTGGCGAGGAGCCCGGGGTGCCCTCGACGCCTTCCGGATCGTGCACCGCGCGCCCCAGCATCTGGTAGCCGCCGCAGATCCCCAGCACCCGGCCACCGTAGCGCAGGTGGCGCATCAGTTCGCGCTCGAAGCCCTGTTCGCGCAGCCAGGCCAGGTCCTCGCGCACCGCCTTGGACCCCGGCAGGAGCACCAGATCCGCCGGCTGCAGCCGCTCCCCCGGCCCGGCGAAGCGCAGCGACACCCCGGGGTGCAGGCGCAGCGGGTCGAAATCCGTGTGGTTGGAGATTCGCGGCAGCGCCGGCACCACCACCCGCAGGGCCTCGCCCTCGCCGCTCGCCCACGCGTCACTCGCGGGTGCCGCCTCGCGCAGCAGCGCGTCCTCGGCATCCAGCTGCAGCCCGGACAGATACGGCAGCACGCCCAGCACCGGCTTGCCGGTCTCGGCCTCCAGCCAGTCCAGCCCGGACTGCAGCAGCGCCGGGTCGCCACGAAAGCGGTTGATCACGAAGCCGGCCACCCGCGCCCGCTCGCTTTCCGCCAGCAGCGCCAGCGTGCCCACCAGATGCGCGAACACCCCGCCGCGGTCGATGTCGGCGACCAGGATCACCGGGCAGTCCACCGCCTCGGCGAACCCCATGTTGGCGATGTCACCCGCACGCAGGTTGATCTCCGCGGGCGAGCCGGCCCCTTCCACCAGCACCGAGTCATATTGGGCCGTCAGACGCCCGTGGGCCGCCAGCACCGCCTCGCGCGCCACCGGCTTGTAGTCATGGTAGGCGCGCGCGTCCAGCTCCTCCACCGCGCGGCCGTTGACGATCACCTGCGCGCCGCGATCGCTGGAGGGCTTGAGCAGCACCGGGTTGAAGTCGGTATGCGGCTGCAGCCCGCAGGCGGCGGCCTGCAGGGCCTGGGCGCGCCCGATCTCGCCGCCCTGCGCAGTCACCGCGCTGTTGAGCGCCATGTTCTGCGGCTTGAACGGCGCCACCGCGATACCGCGCCGGCGCAGCACGCGCCCCAGCCCGGCCACCAGCACGCTCTTGCCGGCATCCGAGGTGGTGCCCTGGACCATCAGCGTGCCGCCGGTATCAGTCATCACTCAGCTCCGTAAGCGCGGCCTCCAGGCGCCGCCAGCCGGCCTCGTCGCCGGGCAGCCCGAAGCGCAGGCTGGCCGGCTCGTCGAAGCGCCGCACCAGGATCGCCGCGCGCGCCAGCCGGTCCTGGATCTCCTCGGCGCGGTCGCTGCGCACCCACTGGAACAGCGCGGTACCGCCATCCGGGGCGAGTCCGTGCGCGCGCAGCAGGGCCGCCAGGCGCTCGCCCTCGCCCGCCAGCTGCATGCGCCGCGCCGACTGCCAGCCATGATCCGCCAGCGCCCCGGCCGCGACCTGCCGCGACGGCCCGGGCACGCTCCACGGCCCCAGGCGCGCGCTCAGCGCCCGGCGCAGCGCCTCCGGCGCGAACACGAACCCGACCCGGGCCCCGGCCAGACCGAAGAACTTGCCCAGCGAGCGCAGCACCACCAGCCCGTCGCGCGGGCCCTCCGGCACCAGACTCAGCTGCGGCTCGCTGTCGACGAACGCCTCGTCCACCACCAGCCAGCCGCCGCGCCGCGCCAGCCGCGCGTGCCACTCCCGCAGCTGCGCAGGCTCGAAGCGCGTACCGGTGGGGTTGTTGGGATGGATCAGCACCAGCACGTCGAGCGCATCCAGCACGGCCTCGATGGCGCCGGCCTCGGGCTCCACGGCCTGCACGGCGTGGCCGCAGGCGCTCCAGGCGCGCGCGTGTTCGTTGTAACCCGGGTGCAGCACGCCGACCCGGGCCTGCTCGCGGCCGGTGCCCTCGCCCCACAGCACCGGCAGGGCCTGGATCGCCGCCTGGGACCCGGGCAGCGGCAGCAGGGCATTGCTGCCGTAATACGCGGCGGCCGCCACCTCCAGCCCGTCATCGGACTCCGGCAGCCGCGTCCAGGCCTGCGGCGGCAGCGGCGGCACTGGCCAGCCCCGCGGGTTGATGCCGGTGGACAGGTCCAGCCAGTCCTCGACCGGATGCCCCCAGCGCCGGGCCGCCGCGCGAACGCCCCCGCCATGGCGCGACTCCGGCGTCCCGCCGTCCCGGGATCCGGACCGGACGTCAGGCGAGGACAACGAACGACACCCCGATCACGACCACCGCCATCCACAGTGCCAGCGCGCGGTCCACCAGCGCCATCGCCCGGCGGATGCGCGCGGCCCCGGACGCGGCGCCATCTTCCGATGCTGTCTCCGGAGCGATATCCGGGGCCACGTCCGGGACCGGCTCGGGCCCCAGCGACGGCCGCCATTCGCGCCGGCCGTGATAATACGCATAGCCGCCCAGCCGCACGCCCAGCGCGCCCGCGCCGGCGGCCATCACCGGCCCGGCGTTGGGGCTCTTCCACGCGGCGGCCTGTTCGCGCCAGCAGCGCAGCGCGCTGCCCATGCGCCCGGCGGCGGCATAGGCCAGCGCGGTCAGGCGCGCCGGGATGTAGTTGAGCACGTCGTCCAGCCGCGCGGCGGCCCAGCCGAAATGGCGGTGGCGCGGCGTGCGATAGCCCCACATCGCGTCCAGGGTGTTCACCAGCCGATACGCAACCACCCCCGGCGCGCCGGCCACCAGGAACCAGAACACCGTGGCGAACAGGGCGTCGTTGCCGTTCTCCAGTACCGATTCAACGGTCGCGCGGCTCACACCGTCGGCATCCATCTCGTCGGTCGCGCGCGAAACCAGCATCCCCGTCCCGGCGCGCGCGCCGTCCAGGTCGCCCTGCTCCAGCGACACCGCCACCCGCTCGGCGTGCTCGTCCAGCGAGCGCCAGCCAAGTGCCAGCACCAGCACCAGCAGGCTCACGATCCAGCCCCAGGCGAGGCTGGCCGCCCAGGCCGCCAGCACCACCCAGGGCAGCACCAGCACAATCAGCAACAGGGCCCCGCGCAGCCGGCTGTCCGCGTGGAAGCGCCGTTCCAGCCCCTGCGCGAGGCGGCCGAAGCCGGCCAGCGGATGGAAGCGCCGGGGGTCGCCGAACAGCCGGTCCAGGGTCAGCGCGCCCAGCAGGACGAGAAAGGCGGTCATGAGACACTCCTGTTTCGGGAAACGTCCCGGGATGCGTCCTGCGGGGGGTCGTCCTGCGAATGGGACACGGGCGTCGAAGCCGATTGCCCCCAGCGGTCCTCGAACACCAGTTCTTCCAGCGGACGCCGGGTGTCCCAGCCCTCGGTCTCCAGCATCGGCTCGTCGTAGAACGCCTCTACCTCGCCCAGGCACAGGATCGCGATCGGGTGGGCCCCCTCCGGCATCTCCAGGGTGCGCGCCAGCCATTCCGGCTCGAACAGCGACACCCAGCCCATGCCCAGGCCCTCGGCGCGCGCCGCCAGCCACAGGTTCTGGATCGCGCAGGCGGCCGAGCACAGGTCCATCTCCGGCAGGGTGCGCCGGCCCAGCACATAGCGTTCGCGCCCGTCGGTCAGGGCGACCACCAGGATCTCCCCGGCGTCGCGGATGCCCTCCAGCTTCAGCCGCTGGACCTCGGCACCGCGCTCGCCGCAGGCTTCGGCGGTGCGCTCGTGTTCGGCGGCCACATGGCCGTGGATGCGTTCGCGCAGCGCCGGATCGGCCACCCTTACGAAGCGCCAGGGCTGCATGTAGCCGACGCTGGGGGCACGATGCGCCGCCTCCAGCAGGCGCCCCAGCACCTCCGGGTCCACCACGGTGCCGGCACGGAAATGCCGCATGTCGCGGCGCTCGTTGATCGCGCGGTAGACCGCGGCGGCTTCTTCCGGCGGAAAACCCGACTCCGGGGCGGCCGGGAAAGGGCTGGAAGGTTCGGCGGATGACGGGGTGTTGCGGGACATGCGAAGACGTCTCCCGGCAGCGGGCGAGATGGGTGCAAGGGTGTCGCGAGGATCCGGCGCATGGCCGGACGGGAAGGCAGGATGATACGCGTTCGCACCCGCTCTCTCCAGTTGACCCACGCTATTGCGAGGCCGAAGATCCCACCCCGTCATTGCGAGGAGCGGCAGCCCTCCCCGTCATCGCGAGTCGCCGCTGCTCTTATCCCGTCATTGCGAGGAGCCACAGTTCTCACCCCCGTCATTGCGAGGAGCCGGAGGCGACGCGGCAATCGGCCGAAGCTGTCCGCACACAGGAACGGGGGGTTTCGTACGGAGATCGCCACGTCGCTGCGCGACTCGCGATGACGGGGGTAAGAGCTGCAGTGACTCGCGATGACGAGGGGGAGAGCTGCAGCGACTCGCGATGACGAGGGGGAGAGCTGCGGCGCCGCGCAATGACAGGGGTGAGGGCTTCGCGATTTGCGGGGCCTGCAGCGGAATACCGGGTGGTCCTGTTATAGTATTTCGCCTTTCCGGGAACCCCCGGGCATTCAGGAACCTGTGCGCATGACATATCGTTCGAACCTGTTGCCGGCCCTGCTCGCGGCGAGTGCCCTGCTGCTGAGCCCGTCCGGCCACGCCGCCGACAACGACCCCATTCCCGTGATCGACGACACGGATCGGGAAGTCCGGCTGGACGCCCCGGCCGAGCGGATCGTGAGCCTGGCCCCGCACATCACCGAGGTGCTGTTCGCGATCGGCGCCGGCGACCGCGTGATCGGCGCGACCGACCACAGCGACTACCCCGAACCGGCCGCGGACATCCCCCGGGTCGGGGGCTACACCAGTCTCGACCTGGAACGCATCCTCGCCAAGGAACCCGACCTCGTGGTGGCCTGGGACAGCGGCAACTCGCGCTCGCACATCGAACGCCTGCGCGAACTGGGCCTGACCGTCTACACCTCCGAACCGCGCGGGTTCGACGGCGTGGCTTCCAGCATGGAGCGCATGGCCGAACTGGCCGGCACCGCGGAACAGGGCCGCGCCGAGGCCCAGCGCTTCCTGCAGGAGATCGAGGCCCTGCGCGCCGAATACGCGGATCGCGACCCGGTCCCGCTGTTCTATCAGGTCTGGGACCAGCCACTGATGACGGTGAACAACGAACACCTGATCGCGGAGGCCATCGAGGTCTGCGGCGGCGAGAACGTGTTCGGCCACCTCGACCGCCTGGTACCCCGCATGGACCGCGAAGCGGTGATCCACGCCGACCCCGAGGTCATCATCGGTGGCGGCATGGGCGAGGACAACCCCGCCTGGGTCGAGGCCTGGCGCGAGTGGGGCAACATGCTCGCGGTGCGCCGCGACAACCTGTTCTTCCTGCCGCCGTCGCTGCTGCAGCGCCACACCCCGCGCATCGCCGAGGGCACCGCCCTCATGTGCGAGGAGCTGCAGATCGCCCGCGACCGGCGTCCCGAATCGCCGTAAGCCCCCGTGACCCGATCCTTCCTGCTGGCGGCGGGCGTGCTGCTGCCCGCTTCGCTGCTGTCGCTGGTGGTGGCCCTGGCCTGGGGCAGCGTGGCCATCCCGCTCGGCGAGCTCCCGCGGGTGCTCACCGGCGAGGCCTCGGCGCTGCACGCCACGCTGATCACCGAACTGCGCCTGCCACGCGCGCTGGCCGCGTTCGCCGCGGGCGGGCTGCTGGGCGTGGCCGGCGCGCTGATGCAGGTGCTGCTGCGCAACCCGCTGGCCGACCCCTACGTGCTGGGCCTCTCCGGCGGCGCCTCGGTGGGCGCTCTGCTGGCCATGCTCGCCGGGCTGTCGATGTTCTCGGTATCGGCCGCGGCCTTTGCCGGGGCCATGCTCTCCACGCTCATCGTGTTCGGCCTGGCGCATGGCACCGGATCCTGGACCGCCACCCGCCTGCTCCTGACCGGGGTGGTGGTGGCCGCCGGCTGGGGCGCGCTGATCAGCTTCCTGCTGGCCGTCAGCCCCACCGCGGAGCTGCCGGGCATGCTCTACTGGCTGATGGGCGACGTCTCGCATGCCCGCCATCCGGGCCCGGCCTGGGGCGTGCTGGTGTTCGTGGTGCTGGCGGCCATGCCGCTGGGCCGCACCCTGAACGTCCTCGCGCGCGGCCCGATGCAGGCCGCCTCGCTGGGCGTGTCGGTGCGGCCGGTGGAATGGTCGATCTACATCGCCGCGTCGCTGATCACCGCGACCGCGGTCACCCAGGTGGGCGCAGTGGGCTTCGTCGGCCTGATCGTGCCGCACATGCTGCGTCTGGTATTCGGCAACGACCAGCGCGTCATCCTGCCCGCCTCGGCGCTGGCCGGTGGCATCCTGCTGACCCTGGCCGATACCCTCGCGCGCACCATCATCGCCCCGGAGCAGTTGCCAGTGGGCGTGATCACCGCAATGCTGGGCGTGCCGGTGTTCCTGTTCCTGCTGTACCGGAGCCGCTGAGATGAGCCGCGCCGACGCACATGCCGATGCCCTCAGCGTGCACGAGGCCCCCACCGCCGACACCCTGCTGGCCACCCGCGATCTGGTGATCGACATCCCCGAACGGGCCGACTCCTCGCCGGTGCACCTGACCGTGAATCCCGGCCAGTGCTGGGGCATCCTCGGGCCCAATGGCGCCGGCAAGAGCACGCTGCTGCACACCCTTGCCCGCCTGCGCCCCCCGCGCGCCGGCGGGATCGAACTGACCGGGCAGCCCCTGGGCAGCCTGTCGCGGCCGGATCTGGCGCGGCGCCTGGGTCTGGTGTTCCAGAACCACCATGACGGCTTCCCTGCCACCGTCCTCGAAACCGCGCTGATCGGCCGCCACCCGTACCTGCGCCCCTGGGACATCGAGACCCGCGAGGACGTGGACGCCGCGCGTGCCGCGCTGGCCACCGTGGACCTCGACGGCATGGAGGGCCGGCAGGTGGACACCCTGTCCGGCGGCGAGCGCCAGCGACTGGCCCTCGCCACCGTACTGACCCAGGACCCGCAGGTCCTGCTGCTGGACGAACCCACCAGCCAGCTCGACCTGCACCATCAGGTCAGCGTGCTGCAGCGCGTGCGCGAAATCGCCGGCGGTGAACGCCGCGCCGCAGTGATGGCCCTGCATGACGTCAATCTGGCCGCCCGCTTCTGCGACCACCTCCTGCTGATGTTCCCCGACGGCGGCGCCTGCTGGGGCCCCACCCGCAGCATGCTGGTGCCCGCCGCGCTGGAACGCCTGTACAACCAGGCCCTGAGCGTGGGCGAGGTGGACGGCCACCCGGTATTCCTGCCCCGAGTGGAGTAGCCCATGGAGTTTCATCGCATCCTCGAAGGCACGACCGATCCTGACAGCCTGCAGCGACGCCTGACGGTGCCCGCCCTGCCAACAGCCTGCGAACTGATCGACAACCTGGTCGAGGACCGGGGGACCGACCAGGGCGTCATCTATTGCCTGTGGGGCGAGTTCCGCGTGAACCGCGAGCTTATCCACGGCGGCGTGCGCTTCAGCCTGCCGGACTGCCCCAACGGCGTGGCCTGGACCCTGACCACCGGGCACCCGCCGGACGAGTCCGCCGTCGTACTGCATCTGGCCATGCATCGGCGCGAACACGAGCCCGACTTCATCGAGAGCCTGGAGGCCTTCGCCGACGCGTGGCAGCTCCCCTGACCGGCAATATCGCGCCGGATCGGACCATGCAATTTTCTTTTCGTTTTGCGGTCGGTATGGTGCAGACTCGACGCGAAGGAGAACGCCATGAACCCCACGCCACCGGACAGCATCCGCCACTCGCACCCGACGCAGGACGGCGCGGGCGTGAAGATCCGCCGCATCCATGACTTCGGCGGCGGCCTCGACCCGTTCCTGATGCTGGACGAGCTGAAGACCGCCCCCGGCGACGAAGACGTGGGCGGCTTTCCCGACCATCCGCATCGCGGCTTCGAGACCCTCACCTATCTGGTGCGCGGCGGCGTCAGCCATCGCGATTCCATGGGCAACGAAGGACAGGTGCAGGCCGGCGGCGCGCAATGGATGAGCGCCGGCCGCGGCGTGATCCATTCCGAGACCCTGCATCCCGAGCCGGAAGGGCTGCACGGCTTCCAGCTGTGGGTGAACCTGCCGGCCGCGCGCAAGATGGAACCCCCGCGCTATCGCGACGTCGGCACCGACGCCATGCGCCACCTGCCGGAGGAAGACGCCCCGCTGGACTTCAAGGCCGTGGCCGGCTCCTGGCAGACCAGCGCCGGCGACACCGAGGGCCCGCTCGGCCAGATCGGCGAAGGCGCGGGCATGGCGGATCTGAGCCTGCCGGCCGGCTATCGCCTGTCACTGGCCGTGCAGCTGGACGAGCGCGTGCTGGGCTACGTCTTCGAGGGCGCGCTCACCGGCCTGAACGCCGGCGAACTGGGCGTCTGGCACGGCCACACCATGATCCACCTGATCGCCCGCCAGGACAGCCGCGTCCTGCTGTTCAAGGGCCGTCCGCTGGAAGAACCCATCGCCCACTACGGCCCGTTCGTGATGAACAGCGACGCCGAGATCCAGCAGGCCATCTCCGACTACCAGTCCGGCCGCCTCGCCGCCCGCCCCGCCAGCATCGACTGACACCGGGGCGCGGCGCCCGACCGCCTTCCCGGCTCCGTCGGGGTCACGCGTACATCAACCGCCCGCGAGGCTCCGGCACCGGACGGTACTACACCGGAATACTCCGCAACGCGGGCCTACCCCCGCGCGTCGCGTTCCCAGTTCATGCAGCGGCGCACGGCTTCCTTCCAGCCGTGGTACTGACGGTCGCGGGTGGCGGCGTCCAGCTGCGGTTCGAATACGCGTTCGATGCGGCTGAATGCGCGCAGGTCATCGCGGCTCCACAGGCCGGTGGCCAGTCCGGCGAAGACGAAGCCCTCGCCCCCGTCATTGCGAGGAGCCGCAGGCAACGCGGCAATCGTCCGAAACTGGCTGCACGCAGGAACAGGTGGCTGCGGATGCAGGTCGCCACGTCGCTGCGCGACTCGCGATGACGGGAGCGTACTCGCACGCGAACCGGCAGGGTCCGGGGCGAACGCCCCGCAACCGCCGCATGACCCGCTCTGCGACCACATCCGCTTGAATCTCAGCCCATCTACAGCTTCCAGCCGATCACCTGATCGAGTAAGGGCAGCGCCCGGACCCGGTAGTCTCCCAGCGGTGCCAGGGGATCGCGCGTTTCGGGGTCAGTCTCGAGTGTCACCAGCCCGAAGAAGCAAGCGAAACGTTCGATGGAACGCAGCGACCAGGCCTTTTTTGCCTGGCGCTCCGCATACGTCGCGGGATCCTGATCCCAGTATGGGGGTTGCTCGTTCACCTCGTCTTCGGCCATGGGGAAGGCGTTGAGGAATTGCTCTTCGTACCAGCTCACCGGTCGGGGTTCGTGGCCGTGCACATGGAGCAGGTAAAGCGTGAAGAGGAAGCTCATCTGCACGATCGCGAGTTCGGGATAGCCGTCGCGGTAGGCCCAGTTGAATTCCTGGCAGTAAACCCGCAGCAGTCGCGTAAACAGCCCGGCCCAGTCACCGGTGTCGAACTGCTTCTCCACCGCACGCACCAGCTTCAGGCGCCCCCGGTACTTGCGGGTGAAACGGCCGATGTCGGCGACGATCCGCAGGGTATGCAGCTCGTCCAGATCCTCCTCGTTACGGATCTTGCCGGGATAGAAGGAGCGTCGATAGGCGAAACCGCTCTCGTCCAGGGCCTCCCGGGCCTCGCTCACGATGGCGCGGGGCAGATTGCCCTTGGGTGTGAGCTTGATCCCGTTGCCCCGGCACGCCTCGGCAATCACCTCCAGTAGCCGGAAGGCGGGAGAATCGGGCCGTTCCCGGAGCCCGTCGCCGAAGGTGACCAGCTCCGGCGAGTCGAAGGGGTGGTAGAGCAATCGATGCATCTGATCGCTGTTGAGGCCATGGAAGTCATCAACGGCTTCGGCCTCGAACGCCGCCATTTCCTCGGTGAGGATCTGCTCCACTGCTTCCCGGCTGGGAGCCTGGCCCGTGTTCATCATCTGCTCCACCGCCCGGCGGATATCATCGATGGGCGGGGTCCCGGAGCCGTTACCATTGTGACCTGACTTTCCCATATCGCCCCTTTGTATCGCGTGCATTTCATGCCTGATGGATGCCAGTGCCTCATTGCGTGAGCGCGGGGGCAGATCAATCATCCGGCCCCGGCTCTCGTACAGCGGATGGCGGGGCGGAGGCCTCCGATACATACTCCTCCGCGCTGCCAATCTGCTCCGGGGACAGCCGGACCGTCTGGCCATCGCGCCAGACGACCGCGTAGTGACCCAGCCGACGTTTGCGCTCCAGGGCGTTGGGTACCGCCCGGCGCAGCGCCGCTAGAGCCAACTCATCGTCTTTGGATAACTTGTTCATTTCCGCACCATTCCAAGCAGCCCCGAGAGAACATCCTGCCGATAGACGTCGCGGCGTTCCTCTTCCTGAACGAAGACCATCTCGGGCAGTTCGCCTTCGTTCGAAAAACACCGGGTTCAGGCGTTGCAGTTATTCTGTGAATTCAGGGGGGATTGAGACTGCGAAGAAGCGAATCGACCACCAGCGCACGCCCTTCAACCGGGAGTGCCTCGGCTTCGTCAATCAGGTCCTTGATCTTCATAGGCCACCTCTCGCGTAAATGGCGACGCGGGCCTACCGCGCGTCACGTTCCCAGTTCATGCAGCGGCGCACGGCTTCCTTCCAGCCGTGGTACTGGCGGTCGCGGGTGGCGGCGTCCAGCTGCGGCTCGAACACGCGTTCGATGCGGCTGAATGCGCGCAGGTCGTCACGGCTCCACAGGCCGGTGGCCAGACCGGCCAGGCCGGCGGCACCCAGTGCGGTGCTCTCGGTGATGGCCGGGCGTTCCACGCGTACCCCGAGCTGGTCGGCCTGGAACTGGACCATCAGATTGTTGGCCACCGCGCCGCCGTCCACGCGCAGGGTCTTGAGCGCCAGGCCGGAATCGGCCTGCATGGCCTCGATCACGTCGCGCGTCTGGTAGGCCAGGGCATCCAGCGTCGCGCGCGTCACGTGCTCCTTGCGCGTGCCCCGGGTCAGACCGAAGATCGCCCCGCGCGCATGCGGATCCCAGTACGGCGCCCCCAGCCCGGCGAAGGCCGGCACCACGTAGACCCCGCCGGCGTCCTCCACCCGGCTCGCGAAGTACTCCGACTCCGCGGCCGTATCGATCAGGTGCATCTCGTCGCGCAGCCACTGCACGGCGGCACCGGCGATGAAGATGGAGCCCTCCAGTGCATATTCCACCTGGCCATCCAGGCCCCAGGCGATGGTGGTCAGCAGGCCGTGTTCCGAGGTCACCGGGCGGGTGCCGGTGTTCATCAGCAGGAAACAGCCGGTGCCGTAGGTGTTCTTGGCCATGCCCGGCTCGAAACAGGCCTGGCCGAACAGGGCCGCGTGCTGGTCCCCGGCCATTCCGGCCACCGGCACCCGCGCGCCGCCGAACATCTCCGCGCCCGTGTGGCCCAGGACCTCGCTGGAGGACACCACCTCGGGCAGCATGGCGCGCGGGATGTCCAGCGCTTCCAGCAGGGTGTCGTCCCACTGCAGGCAATGGATGTCGAACAGCATGGTGCGCGAGGCGTTGGTCACGTCGGTGACATGGCGCTCGCCGCGCGTCAGGTTCCACACCAGCCAGCTGTCCATGGTGCCGAACAGAAGGTCGCCGTTGCGGGCCTTCTCGCGCGCGCCGTCCACGTGATCGAGGATCCAGCGGATCTTGGTACCGGAGAAATAGGCGTCCGGCAGCAGCCCGGTGGTCGCGCGGATATGGCCTTCCAGACCCTCGTCGCGCAGGCGGTCGCAGAGATCCGCGGTGCGCCGGTCCTGCCACACGATGGCCGGATGGATCGGGCGGCCGCTGTGACGATCCCACACCAGCGTGGTCTCGCGCTGGTTGGTGATGCCGATGGCCGCCAGTTGCGCGGGCTTGATGCCATTGCGCTCCAGCGCCTCGCGCGCCACGCCGATCTGGGTGCCCCAGATCTCCATCGCGTCGTGCTCCACCCAGCCGGAGTGCGGGTAGGACTGGGCGAACTCCTTCTGCGCCACTCCGGCGATCCCGCCCTCCTGGTCGAACAGGATCGCCCGGCAGCTGGTGGTGCCCTGATCCAGGGCGAGGATGTATCCGTTGGCCATGTTCTCCTCCCGCTTGATCCCGCTCACCCCAATTTCAGGCGAGCGCGTCCGCATCCGCAAACTGCAAAGCCGCCAGCCGCGCATACAGCCCGCCCTGCGCCATCAGTTCGGCGTGCGTGCCCTCGCCGACCACGAGTCCGCCGTCGAGCACCACGATCCGGTCCGCCGACTGCACGGTGGCCAGCCGGTGGGCGATGGTCAGTACCGTGCAGCGACCTCGCACCCCGGCCAGCGCCGCCTGCACCTCGCGTTCGCTTTCGGCGTCCAGCGCGCTGGTGGCCTCGTCCAGCAGCAGCACGGCCGGCTCACGCAGCAGGGCGCGGGCCAGCGCCAGGCGCGCCCGCTGGCCGCCGGACAGACGCACGCCGCGTTCGCCCAGCGCGGTGTCCCAGCCCTCCGGCAGCGCCTCGATGAATCCCCGTGCATGCGCCGCCTCCGCAGCCGCCTGCAGCGCCGCGTCGGATGCATCCGGCACGCCGTAGGCCACGTTTTCGCGCACGGTGCCGGAGAACAGCACCGGCTCCTGCGGCACCACCGCGATGTGCCGGCGCAGTTCATCCGGCCGCAGGTCACGCAGGTCGTGCCCGTCGAACAGGACGCGTCCGGCGTCCGGGTCATGAAAGCGCAGCAGCAGCCGGAACAGGGTCGACTTGCCGGAACCCGACGGTCCCACCAGCGCCACCGACTCGCCCGGGCGCACCCGCAGAGAGACACCGTCCAGTGCCGGCGGCTGCGGGCGCGTCGGATAGGCGAAAACCACGTCCTCCAGCGCGATCTCGCCGCGCACCGGCTCCGCCAGGGCTTCGGGGTGCCGTGGCCAGGGCGGGCCGGAACGGACCTGCGCGAGCTCCAGCAGGCGCTCCGCGGCCCCGGCCGCCCGCAGCAGTTCGTTGGTCACCTCGCTGAGCGCGGCGATCGACCCCGCCACCAGGGCCGCATAGAACAGGAACGCGGCCAGCTCGCCCGGGGTCATCACCCCGTCCAGCACGCGGTGGCCACCGATCCACAGGACACCGGCAATCAGGCCGAACATCAAGAGCATCACCGCGGCGGCCAGCAGTGCGCCGGTGGCGGCCCGACGCGTGGCCATGCCGAAGGCGGCTTCCACCGCCGAGGCATGCCGGCCGCGTTCGGCGTCTTCCTGACCGTGGGCCTGTACCGTCTCGATCGCGTACAGGGTCTCGTCGGTGCGCGCGCCCACGTCCGCGACCCGGTCCTGGGTCCGGCGCGACAGCCGCCGCACCCGACGGCCGAGCAGCCACACCGGCACGGCCACCGCCGGCAGGCCGGCCACCAGCAGGGCCGCCAGCGGCGGGCTGGACAGGAACATCAGGACCAGCCCGCCGACGATCAGCAGCAGGTTGCGCGCGGCAATGGTCAGGGTGGTGCCGACCACGGTCTGGATCAGCGTCGCGTCGGCCGTCAGGCGCGAGATCACCTCGCCGGTACGGGTCTGCTCGAAAAACGCCGGATCCAGCCGGATCACGTTGGCGAACACCGCGCGGCGCAGGTCCGCCACCACCCGCTCGCCCAGCCAGGTCACCAGATAGATTCGCGCCCCCACCCCGATGGCCATCACCGTCACCACCACCAGCAGCAGCACCAGCGCGCGATTGAGCCCGGCGGGGTCCTCGGGACCCAGGCCGGCGTCCACCAGCAGGCGCAGCACCCCGCCGAAGGCCAGGATCGCCCCCGAGCCCACCACCAGCGCCACCAGCCCGAACACGATGCGCCGCCGGTACGGCCGCAGGAATGCGAGCAGCGGCATCAGGACCCGCAGGTTGCGGGCCGCGGGGCGCGGGGTTTCGGCGTCGTCCCAGTTCACGGGCACGGGCGATGCCCGCAGGGCAAGGATACGGATATGCGACCGCCGCCGGCCGACCGGGAGTACGGCAGGGTCATGCGTCGTGTTCGACCAGTTCGATGGTGTTGCCGTCCGGATCACGCACGAACGCGGCCGATCGTCCCGAACGGCTGCGCTGCGCCGCAAACCCGGCGGCCTCCAGGCGGCCCAGAAGGGTCTCCAGCCCGTCCACCGCCAGGGCCAGGTGACGGTCGCGGCCACCGGCCACCCCGCGTTCCACCGGGTCCGGATTGGGTACACCCAGCAGGTGCAGGGCACGCCCGTCGCCCAGATCGAACCAGTAGCCGGGAAACCCGAGATCGGGCCGTGGCAACGGCGCGAGTCCGAGCAGATCGCCATAGAACCCGCGCGCGCGTTCCGGATCGGCCACCACCACGCTCACGTGGTGCACCCCGCGCACCACGCCGTCGCTCATGCGGCCTCGCCGTCCCCCGGCGGCTGCAGCAGCACCACCGCCTGCGCGGCGATGCCCTCCTCGCGGCCGGTATAGCCCAGCCGCTCGGTGGTGGTGGCCTTCACGTTGACCGCGTCCGCCGGCAACCCGGTATCCGCGGCGATGTTGGCGCGCATGGTGTCCACGTGCGGGCCCATGCGCGGACGCTGGGCGATGATGGTGGCGTCGATGTTCACCGGCACCCAGCCCGCCGCGCGCACCCGGCGCAGGGTCTCTTCCAGCAGGTCGCGGCTGTCGGCACCGGAGAACGCCGGATCGCTGTCGGGAAAGTGGCGGCCGATGTCGCCCAGACCGGCGGCCCCCAGCAGGGCATCGCACAGCGCGTGCAGCAGCACGTCGCCGTCGGAATGCGCGCGCACGCCGTAGTCGAACGGGATCCGCACCCCGCCGACCACCACATGATCCCCCGCCTCATAGGCGTGTACATCGAAACCCTGGCCCACACGCATCGCTGTCATCCCCGGTACCCCCCGTCGAGTCGTCCCTGTTCCAGCAAGTATAGACGGGCCAGTTCGAGGTCTTCGGCACGGGTGATCTTGATGTTCATCAGCGAGCCCTCCACCAGCCGCGGCCGCAGTCCCGCCCATTCGATCGCGCTGGCCTCGTCGGTCACCGGGTGTCCGGCGGCACGCGCACGGGCGTTGGCGTCGCGCAGCGTGCCCAGGCGGAACATCTGCGGGGTCAGGGCCCGCCACACCCGCTCGCGATCGAGGGTGGATTCCACCCGACCATCGGCGTCCGCCCACTTGATGGTATCGGTGGACGGGGCCGCCAGTACCCCGCCCACGGGATCGTCGCGCAGCTCGTCCAGCATGCGGTCGAGATCGTCCGGCGGCAGGCAGGGACGCGCGGCGTCGTGCACCAGCACCCAGTCCTCGGGGCCGGCGCGTTCCTCGAGGAAGTCCAGGCCGTTCTGCACGGAGTCGGCCCGCTCGTCGCCGCCGGCCACGCGGAACAGACGCCCGCCGGCCAGCGGCAGGTCAAGCGCGTCCGGGTCCACGTCCGGGCCCAGCACCAGGATCACGCCGCGAATCCGCGGATGCTCCAGAAAGATCGACAGGGTATGGGCCAGCACGCTGCGCGGCCCCAGGGAAAGGAACTGCTTGGGACGATCCGTCCCCATGCGACGGCCGATCCCCGCCGCCGGGATCAGCGCCCAGAAGACGCCCGAACCTTCGGGGGAGTCGGCATCACTCATCGAACGGATCCTCCACGATCGTCGTGTCCTCCTCGGCAGGCTCCGGGGCAGCGCCAGCAGAGGCGTCTTCGGGCATCAACCCCGGGACTTCGCCCGGCACTTCGTCTTCTTCGTCCACGATGAAGAAAAAGGTCTCGTCCTCGCGAATCATGCCCAGGTCACGCCGGGCGCGTTCTTCCACCGCCGCGGAGCCCTCGCGCAGATCGCGGACCTCGGCCTCCAGCGCCCGGTTGCGTTCGCGCAGGCGCTGGTTTTCCGCTTCCTGCATGGCGGTCTCGCTGCGCAGTTCGCGGACATCCGGCCAGCCGCCCTCGCCGAACCACAACGGCCACTGCAGCGCCAGCACGAGCAGCAACAGACCGCCCGGCAGCAGCCAGCGCATCGCTCAGGCCTCCGGCCGGGACACCCCGGTTCCCCGGAGTCAGGGCCGGACCCGGAAGGCGTCCATGCCCGGGTAGCGGGCCTGCCCGCCGAGATGCTCCTCGATCCGCATGAGCTGGTTGTACTTGGCCACGCGATCGGAGCGCGACAGCGAGCCGGTCTTGATCTGCCCCGCGCCGGTGGCCACCGCCAGATCGGCGATGGTCACGTCCTCGGTCTCGCCCGAACGGTGCGAGATCACCGAGGTGTAACCCGCGTCGCGCGCCATCTCGATGGCCTGCAGGGTCTCGGTCACGGTGCCGATCTGATTCAGCTTGATCAGGATGGAGTTGGCCACGCCGCGGTCGATGCCCTCGCGCAGGATCTGCGTGTTGGTCACGAACAGATCGTCGCCCACCAGCTGCACGCGCTCACCCAGACGTTCGGTCAGGATCTTCCACCCCTCCCAGTCGTCTTCGGCCAGCCCGTCCTCGATGCTGAGGATGGGGTACTGATCGACCCAGTGCGCGAGGTAGTCACAGAATTCCTCGGCATTGAACGACTTGCCCTCGGAATCCAGGTGGTAGCGGCCATCGCGGTAGAACTCGGAGGCGGCGCAGTCGAGGCCCAGCCAGATGTCGCGCCCGGCCTTGAACCCGGCCTGATGGATCGCTTCGAGGATGGTCTCCACCGCCGCCGAGTTGGACTCCAGGTTGGGCGCGAACCCGCCCTCGTCGCCCACGCCGGTGCCCAGACCGCGCTGGTTGAGCACCTTCTTCAGCGCGTGAAAGACCTCGGCGCCGTAGCGCACCGCTTCGCGCACGCTGGGGGCGCCCACCGGCAGGATCATGAACTCCTGCATGTCGACGCTGTTGTCGGCATGCTCACCGCCGTTGACGATGTTCATCATCGGCACCGGCAGCAGATGCGCATCCGGCCCGCCGACCGTCTCGAACAGCGGGCGCTCGGCATCGGCTGCGCGGGCATGGGCCACGGCCATGGACACCGCCAGCAGAGCGTTGGCGCCCAGGCGCGACTTGTTCTCGGTGCCGTCCAGCTCCAGCATGCGCTGGTCGACCGCGGTCTGGTCAGCCTCCATGCCGCGCAGGGCGTCGCGGATCTCGCCGTTCACATGGCCCACCGCCTTCTCCACGCCCTTGCCGCCGTAGCGGGCCGCGGCGTCGCGCAGTTCCAGGGCCTCGCGCGCCCCGGTGGAAGCCCCCGACGGCACCGACGCCCGCCCGGTCGCACCGGAGGCCAGGACGACGTCGGCTTCCACCGTCGGGTTGCCGCGGGAATCAATGATCTCGCGCGCGTGGATCTCGGCAATCTGGGACATGCTCGTACTCTCTCCTTGACTCGTTCGATTCGGGGCCGGCCGCCCCCGGGGGTCATCCCGGGGTCAGCCCAGGCCGTATTCGGCTTCCGCCAGCGGACGCGACTTGGTCGCCTCGTCCAGCGCCTTCAGGGTTTCCAGCAGCTCGCGCATGCGCGGCAGCGGCCAGGCATTGGGGCCATCCGACAGCGCGTTCGCGGGATCGGGGTGGGTCTCCATGAACAGCCCGGAGATACCGCTGGCCACGGCCGCACGGGCCAGCACCGGCACGTATTCGCGCTGCCCGCCGGAGCTGGCACCCTGCCCGCCCGGCTGCTGCACCGAGTGGGTGGCGTCGAACACCACCGGGGCGCCGGTGCGGCGCATGTCGGCCAGGCCGCGCATGTCGGAGATCAGGGTGTTGTAGCCGAAGGACACCCCGCGCTCGCAGACCATCACCGACTCGTTGCCGGCCTCGCGCGCCTTGTCCACCACGTTGCCCATGTCCCAGGGGGCCATGAACTGGCCCTTCTTGATGTTCACCGGGAGCCCCTGACGGGCCACGTTCTGGATGAAATTGGTCTGGCGGCACAAAAACGCCGGGGTCTGCAGCACGTCCACCACCGCGGCAACCTCCGCCAGCGGGGTGTCCTCGTGCACGTCGGTCAGCACCGGCACGCCCATGCGCTCGCGCACCGATTCGAGGATACGCAGCCCCTCCTCCATGCCCGGGCCGCGATAGCTGCGGGTGGAGGACCGGTTGGCCTTGTCGAAGGACGACTTGTAGATGAACGGAATCCCCAGCTCGCGCGTGAGCTCGGCGAGCTGCCCCGCGGTTTCCTCGGCCATGGCCTCCGATTCGATCACGCAGGGACCGGCGATCAGGAAGAACGGCCGGTCCAGGCCCACGGAGAAACCGCACAGTTCCATCAACCTGCCTCCCGTCAATCGGTCAGCGCCGCGCCCACATCCGGCGCGCGCTCGTTCTGGTAGTCCCGCGCCGCACGGACGAAGCCGGCGAACAGCGGGTGTCCGTCGCGCGGCGTGGAGGTGAACTCGGGGTGGAACTGACAGCCGACGAACCACGGATGTTCCGGAAGCTCCACCGCCTCCACCAGTTCCCCGGACTCGGACAGCCCGGAGATCACCAGCCCGGCCTGCTCCAGACGCGCGCGGTAGGCGTTGTTGAATTCGTAACGGTGGCGGTGGCGCTCCTCGATGCGACTGGTGCCGTAGGCCGCGGCGATGCGCGAGCCCTCGGTCAGGCAGGCGGTCTGCGCACCCAGGCGCATGGTGCCGCCCAGATCGCTTTCGGCATCGCGATGTTCGATCCGCCCCTCGCGGTCCTGCCATTCGGTGATCAGCGCGATCACCGGATGCGGAGTATCGGGCGCGAACTCGGTGGAATGTGCCCCGTTGAGGCCGGCCACGTTGCGGGCGTATTCGATCACCGCCACCTGCATGCCGAGGCAGATGCCCAGATACGGGATGCCCTCCTCGCGCGCATGGCGTACCGCCTCGATCTTGCCCTCGACGCCGCGTTCGCCAAAGCCGCCCGGCACCAGGATCGCATCCAGCCCTTCAAGCTCCGCGCGTGCCTCGGGGGTGTCGCCCTCCAGCTTTTCCGAATCCAGGTAGCGGATGCGCACCCGGGTGCCGACCTCGATGCCCGCATGGGTCAGGGCCTCGTTGACCGACTTGTACGACTCGGTCAGCTCGACGTACTTGCCGACCATGCCGACCGTAACCTCCGACTCGGGGAACTCCATGGCGTTGACCACGTGCTTCCAGTCGGACAGGTCGGCGACCGGCAGATCCTCGATGTGCAGCTTGCGCAGCACGATCTCGTCGAGCTTCTGCGAATGCAGCCACAGCGGGATCTTGTAAATGTTGTCGACGTCCACCGCAGAGATGACCGCCTTTTCCTCGACGTTGGTGAACAGCGCCATCTTGCGCCGTTCCCCTTCGGGGATCGCCTGACTCGAGCGGCACAGCAGGATGTCCGGCTGGATGCCGATGGAACGCAGTTCCTTGACCGAATGCTGGGTGGGCTTGGTCTTGATCTCGCCGGCGGCGTCGATATAGGGGACCAGGGTCAGGTGCATGAACAGCGCGTTGTCGCGCCCCAGCTCCACGCCCATCTGGCGGATCGCCTCGAGGAACGGCAGGGACTCGATGTCGCCCACCGTGCCGCCGATCTCGATCAGTGCGATGTCGGCGTCATCCGCCCCTTCGCGGATCGAGCGCTTGATCTCGTCGGTGATGTGCGGAATGACCTGCACCGTGCCGCCCAGATAGTCGCCGCGGCGCTCCTTGCGGATTACGTTCTCGTAGATCTGGCCGGTGGTGAAATTGTTGTGCCGCGAGGTGCGGATGCGCACGAAGCGCTCGTAGTGCCCGAGATCCAGGTCGGTCTCGGCCCCGTCATGGGTGACGAACACCTCGCCATGCTGGAACGGACTCATGGTCCCCGGATCGACGTTGATGTAGGGGTCCAGCTTCATCAGCGTGACCTTCAGGCCACGCGCCTCGAGGATCGCCCCCAGAGAGGCGGATGCAATACCTTTGCCCAGAGACGAAACCACGCCTCCGGTGATAAACACGAATCGCGTCATGCGGGAAACCTGGCCGGGACCGACGGGGGTCAAAATGCCCGCAAAGGGTACCAGACCCCCCGTTTTCGCTCAATCGCGAACGCGCCCCGCGGGGCGCCTGCGGGCCCGTCATGGCGGGGCTGCGGCGCCTCGGCCCGAACCTGCGACGCAGCTCACGGGGGGCCGCCGTCATCCGGTCCGCGCGGCCACAGCACGGCACGCACCTCGCCCCCCGGCGGGCGCAGCAGCGGGATGCGCGCACGCCGCCATGGCGGAATCCCGCGCTCCTGCATCAGCGACTTCAGCCGCCGGTGCCGGCCGCCCGCCGGCACCCGTTCACCACCCTGGCGGAACACCACCTCCACCGCCCCGGCCAGCAGCGGATCGGCGAACGCCGGATGCTCGCGGGTCAGCACCCGGCCATCGGGCAGACGCAGCCGCTGCTGGCCGGCCGGCCACGGGATGGGCGACGCGGGCTCCGTCTCCGGCGGATCCAGATACAGCGCATCGCGGTAGCGCCGCAGGCAGCCCTCGTCCCAGTCCAGCCGCGGCTGGCGATCCTCGCCGGCCGCCTGCGCCTGACGCAGGAATTCCGCCAGCCGCCTGTGGCCCGGCGGGCGCAGGCCGTGTTCCCGGATCCAGTGCCGCAGAAGGGCGCTCCGGCGTCCCGGTTCCAGCGGCCGCAGGACGGACAGCGGCAGGCACTCACCGGCCCCGGCGCCCGCCAGGTGGCGCGCGAGATCGGCGTCCTCCCCGTCGGCCACCCCGGCCTGCCAGCGCGCGGCCCGCGCCAGCCCGGCCGAGGCCGCAAACCGTTCATTGAGCCGGGGCAGGATCTCGCGGCGCAGGAAGTTGCGGTCGAACCCCGGATCGGCGTTGGTGGGGTCCTCCATCCAGGTCAGCCCCTCGCGCCGCGCCCGCGTCGCCACGGCTGCATCCGCCACGTCCAGCAGCGGGCGCGCCAGCCAGCCCTCGCCTTCGCGGCGCCACGGGGGCATGCCACGCAGGCCGAGCGGACCGCTGCCGCGCAGGGCCGCGAGCAGGAAGGTCTCGGCCTGGTCCCCGGCATGATGCGCGGTGACCACCACCCCGGTCGGTCCCAGACCGTCGCGCAGCAGCGCATAGCGGACGTGCCGCGCCGCGGCCTCAACCCCGTCCGCGCGGATCTCGAGGGGACCGACCGCGCGGTGCTCGAAATGCAGACCCAGCGAATGCGCCACCGCGCGACAGTGTTCCGCCTGTGCCGCGGACTGCGCGTGCAGCCCGTGGTCCACGTGCCAGACTTCGGGATCGGGATGCCCGACAGCTCGACAGGTCGCAGTCAGGGCATGCAGCAGGAGGCTGGAATCGCGACCGCCGCTGAACGCGACGCGCAGGGGGCCGCCCGCGGGACACTCCTCGAGGAACCGCCGCAGCGCGACGTCGACGGGATCAGGCGCCGGCTTCCTGGAAGGCACCGTAGTCCATCAGCCGGCGGTAACGCCGCTCCAGGCGCTTGCCCGGGTCCAGCCGCTCCAGCCCGCCCAGGGTCTCGGCCAGCGCCGTACGCAGATGCTCGGTCATGGTCTCCGGATCGCGGTGGGCGCCGCCCAGCGGTTCGTCAATCACCCGGTCGATCAGCCCCAGGTCCTTCAGCCGCCCGGAGGTGATCCCCAGCGCCTCGGCGGCCTCGGAGGCCTTTTCCGAACTCTTCCACAGGATGGAGGCGCAGCCTTCCGGCGAGATCACCGAATAGGTCGAGTACTGCAGCATGAGCGTCGCGTCGCCCACGCCGATCGCCAGCGCACCGCCGGAGCCGCCCTCGCCGATCACCGTGGCGATGATCGGGGTGTCCAGCCGCGCCATCACCCGCAGGTTGCGCGCGATCGCCTCGCTCTGGCCCCGCTCCTCGGCCCCCACGCCGGGGTAGGCGCCCGGGGTGTCGATGAAGGTGAACACCGGCATGCGGAAGCGCTCGGCCATCTCCATCAGGCGCAGGGCCTTGCGATAGCCCTCCGGACGCGGCATGCCGAAATTGCGCTGGACCTTGTCCCGGGTCTGGCGGCCCTTCTGGTGGCCGATGATCATCACCGGCCGCCCGTCGAAGCGGGCCATGCCGCCGACGATCGCGGGATCATCGGCATAGGCGCGGTCGCCGTGCAGTTCCTCGAATTCCTCGAACAGCGCCGGGATGTAGTCGAGCAGATACGGACGGCGGGGATGACGTGACAGCTGGGCGATCTGCCAGGGCGTGAGCTTGGCGAAGATGCTTTCGGTCAGCGACTGGCACTTGTCCTGCAGCCGCTGGACCTCTTCCTGGATATTGACCTCGGTGTCGTCGCTCACGTACTGCAGGTCGCGGATGCGGGCCTCCAGTTCGGCGATCGGCTGTTCGAAGTCGAGAAATTCCGGGTTCATGCAAGGATTCCAGTCAGTCACGTTCGGGGTGGCGAGTGTAACGAATCGGCGCGATCTACGCTGGCCGGCAGCGGGCCTCGGTCGACCGCGTTACCCCCGCTGGTAGAGCAGCCGCGCCTCGCAGGAAGGGCCCAGGGTCTGCTGGATGCCGCGCAGCAGGGCCTCGTTCGGCAGGATGCGCCAGTCCGGCGGCACCTTCAGTTCCGCCTCCATGCCGTCGCGGCGATAGCGCAGGCGCAGCGGGCAGCCGGGCGGGGCACCCTCTTCGTCCGCCTCCGGAGTCCCGCCATTGCCGTTGCCGCGCCCGGCCGGCCGGTGCTCCTGCAGCAGGCCGTGCAGCCCGGCGATCTGCTCCGGCCGGACCTCGCGCAGGTCCAGACACAGCGCCTGGGCCCATTGCACGCGCGCCTCGTCCAGGGTCAGGACCCGGCGCGCGCGCATGCGCACCCCGCCGGCGTAGTCGTCCAGGGTCACCGTACCCTCGGCCACCAGCAGGGTGTCCGGCTCCAGGCGCTCACGATACTGGTTGAAATCGTCGTTGAAGAGCACCAGCTCGGCGCGCCCGCTGCGGTCGTCCAGGGTTGCCACGCCCATACGCCCGCTGTTGGTGTTGCGCACCCGCACGCCCACCACCAGCCCGGCGATGCGCACGGTCTCCTGGCGTCCGCGCCCGCGGTTCTCGCCCTCGTCGGGGCGCTGTTCCAGTTTCGCCTCCAGTTCAGCCAGACTGGTCCGGGTCAGTTCGCGCAGCTCCTCGCGATAACGCTCCACCGGGTGCCCGGTCAGATACAGCCCGAGGGTCTCTTTCTCCCCGCGCAGCCGGTCATCGTCCTCCATCTCCGGCTGCGTCTCGCTCTCCGGCACCACCGCGGCCGCCGGGTCGCCGAACAGATCCACCACGCCGAGGCTGACATTGCGTTCGGTCTGTTCCGCCGCGGCTACCGCGGTGGGGATGTCGGCCAGCAGGGTCGCACGGTTGGCGCCGAGGGAATCCAGCGCACCGGCCCGCACCAGGGTCTCCAGCACCCGCTTGTTGAGCTTGCCCAGATCCACCCGCTGGCACAGGTCCACCAGCCCGTGGAACGGTCCGCCCTCGTTGCGCGCCTTCAGCAGGGTCTCGATCGCCGACTCGCCGACGCCCTTGATCGCCCCCAGCCCGTACACCACCGTGTGCGCGTCCTGCACGGTGAAGCGGTAGTCCGACTGGTTCACGTCCGGCGGCAGCACCGCCAGCTCCATGCTGCGGCATTCCTCGATCAGGCCGACCACCTTGTCGGTGTTGTCCATGTCCGCGGACAGCACCGCCGCCATGAACGGCGCCGGATAATGCGCCTTGAGCCAGGCGGTCTGATAGGCCACCAGGGCATAGGCCGCGGAGTGCGACTTGTTGAAGCCGTAGCCGGCGAACTTCTCCACCAGGTCGAAGATATAGGTCGCGGTGTGCTCCTCCACCCCGCGTTCCACCGCGCCATTGACGAAGATCTCGCGCTGCTTGGCCATCTCCTCGGGCTTCTTCTTGCCCATCGCGCGGCGCAGCAGGTCCGCACCGCCCAGGGTGTAGCCGGCCAGCACCTGGGCGATCTGCATCACCTGCTCCTGGTACAGGATCACGCCGTAGGTCGGCTTGAGCACCGGCTCCAGATCCGGGTGCGGGTATTCCACCTCGGAGCGCCCGTGCTTGCGGTCGATGAAGTCGTCCACCATGCCCGACTGCAACGGACCCGGCCGGTACAATGCCACCAGCGCGATGATGTCCTCGAAGGAATCCGGCTGCAGGCGCCGGATGAGATCCTTCATGCCGCCGGATTCCAGCTGGAACACTGCCGTGGTCTGGTAGTTCTTCAACAGGCGGAACGACTCCGGATCATCCAGCGGGACGCCCTCCAGATCGATCTCGATCTCCGGATCCATGCGCTTCAGGTTCTGCACCGCCCAGTCGATGATGGTCAGCGTGCGCAGCCCGAGAAAGTCGAACTTGACCAGGCCCACCGCCTCGACATCGTCCTTGTCGAAGTGGGTCACCAGCGAGCCGCCGTCGTCTTCGCAGTACAGCGGAGAGAAGTCGGTCAGCGCCGACGGCGCAATCACCACCCCGCCGGCATGCTTGCCGGCGTTGCGGGTCAGGCCTTCCAGTTTCATCGCCAGATCAATGATCGCGCGGACTTCCTCGTCCTCGTCGTACTGCGCCTTGAGGTCCTCGCTCTCGGTCAGGGCCTTCTCCAGGGTCATGCCCAGCTCGAACGGGATCAGCTTGGCGATGCGGTCGACGAACCCGTAGCCATGCCCCAGCACGCGCCCGACGTCGCGTACCACCGCCTTGGCCGCCATGGTGCCGTGGGTGATGATCTGCGAGACCTTGTCACGGCCGTAGCGCTCGGCGACGTATTCGATCACGTCGTCGCGCTTCTCCATGCAGAAGTCGACGTCGAAGTCGGGCATGGAGACGCGTTCGGGATTGAGAAAACGCTCGAACAGAAGCTCGTAACGCAATGGGTCCAGGTCGGTAATGCCCAGCACGTAGGCCACCAGCGAGCCGGCACCGGAACCGCGCCCGGGCCCCACCGGGATCCCGTTGTCCTTGGCCCACTGGATGAAGTCGGCCACGATCAGGAAGTAGCCGGGGAAACCCATCTGGCAGATCACGTCCAGCTCGCGCGTCAGCCGTGCCTCGTAGTCCGCGGTTTCGGCGAACTGGAAGCGCTCCAGGCGTGCGCGCAGCCCCTGATCGGAGATCTCGCGCAGATGCTGCTCCACCGTGCGCCCCTCGGGCACCGGAAAATCCGGCAGCACCGACTCCCCAAGGGTCAGGCGCACGCTGCAGCGCCGGGCGATGGCCACGCTGTTGGCCAGGGCCTCGGGGATATCGTCGAACAGCGCGGCCATTTCCTGTGGCGTGCGCAGGAACTGTTGCTCGGAGTAGCGCCGCGGCCGGCGCGCGTCGTCCAGGGTGTGGCCGTCGTGGATGCACACCCGCGCCTCGTGGGCCTCGAAATCCTCGCTGCCGAGAAAACGCACGTCGTTGGTCGCGACCACCGGAAGCCCGTGGCTCTCGGCCGCGCCGATCGCGGCCTCGATCCAGGCCTCCTCGCCCGGCCGCCCGGTGCGCGTGAGCTCCAGGTAGAAGCGCCCGGGGAAACGCTCCAGCCACGGGCGCAGTACGGGTTCGGCGAGGGTCTGCGCGACCCCGCTGCCGCTGACGAACAGCCCGTCGATGGTCCCGGACAACGCGATCAGCCCCTCCGCCGCGCCGCCGTCGAGCCACGCGCAGTCGATCCGCGGCACGCCTTTCTCCTGGCCTTCCTGCCAGGCGCGCGAGATCAGCCGGGTCAGGTTGCGATAGCCGGCATCGTTCTGCGCCAGCAGGGTCATGCGCGCCGGGGTGCCATCGGCGCGCGCGTCGCGCACCAGCACGTCCGCGCCCACGATCGGCTGCACGCCGGCGCCGATCGCCGCCTTGTAGAACTTCACCAGCCCGAACAGGTTGCAGTGATCGGTGACCGCCACCGCCGGCATGCCGGCCGCGGCCACGCTCTGCACCAGCGGCTTCAGACGCACCAGGCCATCGATCAGGGAATACTCCGAGTGCACCCGCAGGTGCACGAACCCCGGATCAAGCAGCGGATCCTGCAGCCCGGCGTCGGCGATCGTGGCGGGGGAGTCGGTCACGCGTGCCCCCGTTCTTCCGCAGCCGGTTGCGCAGCAGCCGCCAGCGCGCGCGCCACCGGGCCGAAGCTGCGCCGATGCGCGGGACACGGCCCGTGGCGTTCCAGGGCCGCGCGATGGGCGGCGGTCGGGTAGCCGGCATGGCGGTCGAAGCCGTATTCCGGCCACTGCTCGTGCAGCGCGCGCAGCTCGCGATCGCGCGCCACCTTGGCAATCACCGAAGCGGCGCTGATCGCGGCCACGCTGCCATCACCGCCCACGCGGGCCTCGGCGGTCCACGGGCCCTCCGGGGTGAAACGGCCGTCCACCAGCAGATGCACCGGCGCCGGATCCAGGGCCTGCACCGCCCGCTGCATCGCCAGCAGGGTCGCGCGATGGATGTTCAGATGATCGATCTCGGCCGCATCGGCGCGCCCCGGGGCCCAGGCCAGGGCACCGTCGCGGATCCGCTCGTCCAGGGCCTCGCGCCGGCGCGCGGTGAGTTTCTTGGAATCGGTCAGACCGGGGGCATCGAAGCCTTCCGGCAGGATCACCGCCGCGGCCACCACCGGCCCGGCCAGCGCCCCGCGACCCACCTCGTCGACGCCCGCGACCCCGTCTGCCCCGCCTGTCTTGCCGCTCATGAAGCCGCTCCCGATGTCCGCACGCCGTTTTCCCGGGCGAGCCCCCGCACGCCATCCGGGGGATCCGTTACAATGGCGCCGAAATCCTAGCACAGCCCCCTCCGGACCGAGCATCCCGACCATGTCCCAGAATCCCCTGCGCTGCGCCGCCGTCGGTGTTGGCCATCTCGGCCGCTGGCATGCGGCCAAATACGCGGCACTGCCCGACACCGAACTGGTGGCGGTGGCCGATGCCGACCCCGAAACCGCCCGCCGTGTCGCCGCCGAACATGGCTGCGCGGCCGAGACCGACCACCGCGCCCTGATCGGCCGGGTGGATGCGGTCTCCATCGCCGCGCCCACCACCCTGCACTACGCGATCGCCCGCGATTTCATCGAGGCCGGCTGCCACGTGCTGGTCGAGAAGCCCGTGACCGCGACACTGGACGAGGCCGAGGCCCTCAACCGGCTGGCCGAAGAACGCGGCGTGGTACTGCAGGTCGGGCATCTGGAACGCTTCAACGCGGCCCTGCGTCAGCTGACCGAGAATCCGCTGCACCCGCGCTTCATCGAGTCGCACCGACTGGCGCCGTACAAGCCGCGCGCCACCGACGTCTCGGTGGTGCTGGACCTGATGATCCACGACATCGACATCATCCTGGCCCTGGTCGACTCGCCGCTGGCCGAGATCCGCGCTTCCGGCGCCCGGGTCCTGACCGGCGACATCGACATCGCCAATGCGCGCCTGGAGTTCGAGGACGGCTGCGTGGCCAACGTCACCTCCAGCCGTATCAGCACCAAATCCGAGCGGCGCATGCGCATCTTCCAGTCGCATGCCTACGCCTCGGTGGACTTCCAGAACCGCATCCTGTCGTTCAACCACCTGGGTGACGTCGATCCCGAGACCGGGGCGCCCGAGATCCACCGCGACGAGCGCGTGTTCGACGAGGCCGATGCCCTGCTCGCCGAGATCCGCGCGTTCGTGGCCGCCGCGCGCGGCGACGCCCCGGTCCTGGTCAGCGGCCGCGACGGCCAGCGCGCGCTGGAGACCGCCAGCCGCATCACCGAACTGGTGCAGGCCAATCTCAACGTGATGGGCCGCGCCGACGGCCCGCACTCCGCAATCGAATCCGCAACAGGAGCCCGCCCGTGATCCCCATGGTCGACCTGCAGCGTCAGTACCAGACGCTGCGCACCGAGATCGATGCCGCCCTGCAGGAAGTCCTCACCGGCGCCCGTTTCATCCTCGGACCCAACGTCCAGGCGCTGGAAGAGGAGCTGGCCGACTACCTCGGCGTGGAACACGCCATCACCTGCGCCTCCGGCACCGACGCCCTGCAACTGGCGCTGCATGCCGCGGGCGTCGGGCCCGGTGACGAGATCATCACCACGCCGTTCACCTTCATCGCGACCGCCGAGGCCATCCGCTATCTGGGCGCCGAGCCGGTGTTCATCGACATCGACCCGCGGACCTTCAATCTGGACCCGGAGCAGATCGAGGCGGCCATCAGCCCGCGCACCCGGGCCGTGCTGCCGGTGCATCTGTTCGGCCAGCCGGCCGATCTGCCGCGCATCCGCGAGATCGCCGAGCGCCACAAGCTGCTGGTCATCGAGGACTGCGCACAGTCCTTCGGCGCCAGCATCGACGGCGCGCAGACCGGCTCCACCACCGCGTTCGGGGCGTTCAGCTTCTTCCCCAGCAAGAACCTCGGCGCCTTCGGCGACGGCGGGCTGGTGACCACCTCCTGTCCGTCCTCGGCCGAGGCCCTGCGCCGCCTGCGCAACCACGGCTCCAGCGTCCGCTATTACCACGACGAGATCGGCTACAACTCGCGCCTGGACGAGATACAGGCGGCGATCCTGCGCTGCAAGCTGCCGCACATCGACCACTACAACGCCGAGCGCCGGCGCGTGGCTGCGCGCTACAGCGAGGGGCTGAAGGACCTGCCGCTGGAGACCCCGCACGAGGACGGGATCGGCGTCCACGTATACCACCAGTACACCCTGCTGACCGATCACCGCGAGGCGCTGATGAGCGCACTCACCGAGGACGGCATCGCCAACGCGATCTACTACCCGGTGCCGCTGCACCAGCAGAAGGCGTTCGCAGAGCCCGACGGCGAGCCCGAATCCCTGCCGGTGACCGAATCGGTGGCCGCGCGCTGCCTGTCCCTGCCGATCTTCCCCGAACTGGAAGACGCCCAGGTCGATCGCATCGTCGAGCGGATCCGTGTTTCCCTGACATGACCCGCGAGGTCGTCGTCTGCGCCGGGGAGACCTCCGGCGACGCCCTGGGGGCGGGACTGGTGCGGGAACTTGCCGGCCACGCCGACGACCTGCGTTTCTCCGGGATGGGCGGTGAACGCATGCGCGCCGCCGGCGTCGATACCCGCATCGACGTGGAAGAACTGGCGGTGGTCGGGCTGGTCGACGTGCTGGTCAACTACCCCCGCCTGCGACGGCTGTTCCGCCGCATGTGCGACCACCTCGAGACCACCCGCCCCGCGCTGCTGGTGCTGGTCGACTACGTCGAGTTCAACCTGCGCCTGGCCGCGCATGCCAAACGCCTGGGCATCCCGGTGCTGTTCTACGTGAGTCCGCAGCTGTGGGCCTGGCGCAGCGGCCGCATCCGCCGCATCCGGCGCCATGTCGACGCCATGGCCGTGCTGTTCCCGTTCGAGACCGCGATCTATGAACGCGCCGGCGTCCCGGTACGCTATGTCGGCAACCCGCTGGTGGACCGCGTGCAGGCGCCGGAACCGCCCCTGCGCGAACGCCTGGGCGTCGGACCGGATACCCGGATCGTCGGCCTGCTGCCGGGCAGCCGCGGCGGCGAGCTCAAGCGCCACTGGCCCCTGCTGCTGGAAACCGCCCGCCGCCTGCACCATCGACATCCGGATCTGCGCTTCGCGGTGGGTCTCGCCCCCGGGGTCACCGCCGAGCGCCTGGCCGGGCTGGCCCCGCCGCCCGCCGGGCACGACGAGAGCGCCGGCACACCGCCGCTGGACTACGTCGGGGGCGAGGACGGGACCCACGCGGTGATGGCCGGCGCCGACCTGCTGCTGACCGCCTCCGGTACTGCCACCCTGGAGGCCGGCCTGCTGCGGGCGCCGATGCTGGTGTTCTACCGCATGGGCGCACTGTCGCATTTCGTGTTCCGCCGCCTGGTGCACCTGGAGCACATCGCGCTGGTCAACATCGTCGCCGAGGAAGGGGTCGTCCCCGAATACCTGCAGCACGACGCGAACCCGCAACGCCTCACCGACGACGCCGACGCCCTGCTGCGGAAACCGCAACGCCTGGAGGCGATGCGCGAGCGCCTGTCACGGGTACGGGAAAGACTGGGCGACGGCGGCGCGGATCGCCGCGTGGCCGCGGCGGCCGCCGAGATGCTGGAGCACGGACACCTGCTGCCCGCCGACTGACGCACCGTGCGGGCTCAGCGCGTTTGCCCCTGGATGCCGGGATGCCGGGGCCCGACCCATACCCCGTGTGCCCCGTGCGGTACCCCCTCAGGAGCGCGCTTGCGCGCGAAAACCGCGGTCAGTGCTGGCGACCACCCCGCAGGATGCCGCGCCGCGACCCCTGGACGAAGTGGATCAGATCGCGCACCTCGGGGATATCGGTCTCCGCCAGCATCGCGTCGAGATGCGATTCGCGCCCGGCGCGCCCGCGCATGCCGCGGATGAACACCCGATGCAGCCCCTGGATCGCCTCGTCGCTGAACCCGTTGCGGCGCAGCCCGATCTTGTTGATCCCGATCAGCCGCGCGTAGTTGCCGCTGGCCAGGCAGTACGGCGGCAGATCGCGGTTGAGCGCCGAGCCCATGCTGGTGAACGCGAAGGTCCCCACGCGGCAGAACTGGTGCACCAGGGTAAAGCCGCCCAGAGTGGCCTTGTCGTGGATCTCCACGTGGCCGGCCAGCGAGGTGGCGTTGGAGAAGATGATCTCGCTGCCGATGGTGCAGTCATGGGCGATGTGCACGTAGGCCATGATCAGGTTGTCATGGCCGATCACCGTCTCGCCCAGTCCCTTGGCGGTTCCGCGGCTGAGGGTCACCGACTCGCGGATCACGTTGCGGTCGCCGATCACCAGGCGGGTCGGCTCGCCACGATAGCTGGTGTCCTGCGGCTCCTCGCCGATCGACGAGAACTGGAAGATGCGGTTGTCGCGGCCGATCTCGGTCGGCCCGTTGATCACCACGTGCGGCCCCACGCGGGTCCCCGCGCCGATGCGCACGTTCGGGCCGATCACCGAGAACGGCCCCACTTCCACCGAACTGTCCAGCTCGGCACTCGGATGGATGTCCGCCCGCGAGTCGATCACGCCTCGATTTCCTTGCCCGCACACATCAGTTCGGCGGTGGCGCAGATCTCGTCTTCCACCTTCGCCTCGGCGTCAAAGCGCCAGATCCCGCGCACCGTTCGGGTCAGCTCCACCCGCAGGTCCAGCTGGTCACCGGGCACCACCTGGCGGCGAAAACGCGCCTGATCGATGCCCACGAACAGATAGAGCTGCTGCTTGTCCTGATTCTCGCCGCGCGCCTCCTCGGTCTTGAACGCCAGCAGCCCGGTCGCCTGCGCCAGGGCCTCGAGGATCAGCACCCCCGGCATCACCGGCTTGACCGGAAAATGCCCCTGAAAGAACGGCTCGTTGATGCTGACGTTCTTCAGCCCGACCAGGTGCTCGCCGGGTTCGCATTCCACCACCCGGTCCACCAGCAGGAACGGGTAACGGTGAGGGAGGTACTGCATGATCTGCTGAACGTCGAGGGCATCCACGGGGCGTATCCTGTTTTCTTGTCCTGGTGATGTTGTTTCGGGCCGCCGGATGCCCTGCTGCTCATGTGTCGCGCGCGCGTCGGCCCAGGCGCCGCAGGCGGGCCAGGGTCCGGTTCCACAGTCGGGCCTCCTGATGCGGAACGCCCGAGGCGTAATGCCCGGCCTGCTCGATGCTGCGGGTGACCAGGGTCATCGCGTGGATCGTCACGTGGTCGGCGATGCTCAGATGGCCGAGGATCCCCGCCCCGCCGCCGATGGCACAATGCCGGCCGATGCGGGCACTGCCCGCGATACCGACACAGCCGGCAATCGCCGTATGGTCTCCAATCTCGACGTTATGGGCAACATGAACCAGGTTGTCGATCTTCACGCCGTGACCAATCCGCGTGTCTTCCACGGCCCCGCGATCGATCGTGCAGTTGGCCCCGATCTCCACATCATCACCCACGCGGACCCCGCCCAGCTGCTCGATCTTGAGCCAGGTGCCGTCTTCCGGCGCGAAGCCGAAACCGTCGGCCCCGATGACCGTGCCGGCGTGCACCAGACAGCGCTCGCCCAGCACCACGCCGTCGAGTACCCGCACGCCGGGATGCAGGAAGCTGCCCGCGCCGATCACCGCGTCGCGGCCGACATGCGCCTGCGCCTCGACCACGGCACCGGATTCCAGGCGGGCACCCGCGCCGACGACCGCGCCGGCAGCGACCGTCGCGGCGGGATCGACCCGTGCCGACGGATCGACAACCGCCGAAGGCGCAATGCCCGGCTCACGCGCGCGGCGCGTTGCGGCCAGCATCTGGCTCACACGCGCATAGGCCGGATAAACCGCCGCCACGCGGATGCGCACCGCCCCGGCCGGCAGGACGGCGGCAGGCAGATCGGCGGGAATCAGCAGGGCCCCGGCGCGCGAATCCGCCAGCCCGTCCGGCAATGCATCGGCGCGCACCACGAACGCCAGCTGATCCGGTGCCGCACGCGCCGGGGAGGCCAGTCCGCGGATACGCCGCGCACCGTCGCCCTCCAGCTCGCCCCCGACCCGACGCGCCAGGGCCGCGGTCTCGATGCCGTCCGGATCACTCACGCTGCATCGCGGCCAGCACGTCGTCGGTGATGTCCACGCGATCCGACGCGTAGAGCACGTTGCGCTCGGTCAGGATCACGTCGATGTCGCGCTCGCGCGCCAGCTCGGCGATCGCGTCGTTGATGCGCCGCTGCAGGCGCGACAGTTCCTCGTTGCGGCGCACGTTGAGGTCCTCGGAAAAGCTCTCCTGGGCGCGCCGGAACTCGCGCGAACGCGCCGAGAACTCGCGCTCCAGCGCGGCCCGTTCGGACGGATCCATCATGTCGCCCTCGCGCTCCAGGCGATCGCGCAGCCGCTGCAGTTCCTCGCGTTCGGCCACCAGCTCGGAATCGCGCGGGGAAAACTCCTCCTCCAGCTCGCGCATCGCCTGTTCGGCCTGCGGTGAATCCTCCAGGATCCGGTTCATGGTCACGTAACCCACGGTCTGCGCGCCGGCCATCGCGGGCACTGCCGTCCAGCCCGCCACCACCAGTGCGAAACCGATCCCGGCCGTTATCCAGGCCTTCATGCCGCCTCCCGGGGCATTGCCGCCCCCGTGCTTGTCACTGCGGTTGTGCTCGTTCAGAAGCCCGCGCCCAGCTGGAACTGGAAGCTCTGGGTATCGTCACCCGGCTCGTCGTTCAGCGGCTCGGCCACGCTGAAGCTCAGCGGCCCCACCGGCGAGAACCAGGTCAGCGCCAGTCCCGCCGCCGCGCGCAGCTCGCCCACGTCGAAATCGCCCGGCTCGTTGAACACGTTGCCGGCGTCCACGAAGGTACTCATGCGGATCGCATCATTATCCGCGGCGAACGGGGCCGGGAAGAACAGCTCGCCGGACACCGTGGTCCGCAGGCGCCCGCCATAGGGATCATCGTTGCTGTCGCGCGTGGCCGGCTGCCCGTTGCGCAGCGGCCGCAGGTCGCCCAGACGGTTGGCCTCGTAGCCGCGCACCGACTGGATCCCGCCGGCAAAGAACCGTTCGAAGAACGGCAGTTCGTCGCTGCCGAACCCGTCGCCGTAACCGATGCCTCCGGAAACGGAGAAGCTGAAACGCTCGCTCAGGCGGAACAGCTCCTCGCCGGAATAGGTCAGCTTGTAGAACTCGCGATCACTGCCGGGAATCGCCAGCTCCATCCCGATCCGGTGCCGCCGGCCCTCGCTGGCAAAGGTCGTCGAATCCCGCGTATCGTGGATGTAGCTGGTCTCCAGCTTGACCAGGTTGGCCGTGTCACCGAACTCGTCCAGTTCGTCGCGGATCTCCACCGGCGTGCCCGTGCGTCCGCCGGTGTGGTCCACGGTATTGACCGCAATGTGCTCGAATCCCGGCCGGATGCGCACCCGGTCCACCTCCGACAGCGGGATCCCGTAGGTCACGTTGAACCCGTAGCGGTCGGTGGAATAACGCGAGATGTTCGCCGCTTCGGCGTCCACTTCGCGGTAGAACACCGAGAAACCGCGGCTGGCCCCGGCCGGCGTGTAATGCGGGTTCGTCAGGTTCATGCGGAAAACCCGGTTCACGTCGGAGGTGCTGATCTCCGTGGAAAACCGGTTGCCGGTGCCGAGGAAGTTGTCCTGCGAGATCGAGCCGGACAGCAGCAACCCCTGGTTCTGCGAATACCCGGCGCCGATGGACAGCGCGCCGGACTGGCGTTCGGTCACGCTGATGTCGAGATCGACCTCGTCGTCCGAGCCCGGCACCCGCCGCGTTTCCACGTTCGCGCTGGCAACGAACGGCAGCCGCTGCAGGCGGATCCGCGAGCGCTCGATCAGCGCCCCGTTGTACCAGGAGGACTCCATCTGCCGCAGCTCGCGGCGGTAGACGCTCTCCTGGGTGTTCTCGTTGCCGGAGATGTTGATCCGCCGCACGTACACCCGGGGACCGGGGTCCACGAAGAACGTCACCGTGACTTCACGGCTGTCCTCGTCGACATCCGGCACCGGATTGACGTTGGCAAAGGCATAACCCTCGCGCTCCAGGCGTTCCGCCATGCGCTCCGCCGACTCGGTGACCTGGCTGCGCGAGAACGGCGCGCCCAGATCCACCTCGATCAGACCCTCGAGTTCCTCCTCCGGGATGACGAAATCACCGGCCAGCGAAGTGCCGGTCAGGGTATAGGGTTCGCCCTCGTCGACATTGATGGTGATGTACAGGTCTTCGCGATTGGGCGACAGCGTGACCTGGGTGGAATCCACGTCGAACTCGAGAAAGCCGGAATCCAGGTAGCGCGAGCGCAGGGTCTCGAGGTCGCCGGAGAGCTTCTCGCGGGAATAGTCGTCGCGGCTGGAGAAAAACTGCCACCAGCGCGGGATCCCCGATTCGAAATCACCCTTGAGATCGCCGTCGTCGAACGCCTGGTTGCCGACCAGGTTCACGCCCCGGATCTTCGCCTGCGGCCCTTCGGTGATGTCGATGTCGACATCCACCCGGTTGCGCGCCAGGTCGACGATGTCGACGTCGATGCGCACGTTGTAGCGTCCGCGGGCGAAATACTGTTCGCGGATCTCGTTCTCGATGCGCTCCAGCAGCGTCCGGTTGAACACCCGCCCGCTGCGCAGGCCCACCGATTCCAGTGCCTCCTCCAGCGCCTCGTCGGGGATGTCGTTGTTCCCGGAGAAGCGGATCTCGTTGATCGCCGGCCGTTCGGAGACGATCACCACCAGGACGTCACCGCGCCGCGCCAGCTCCACGTCGTCGAAAAAGCCGGTGCGGAAGAGCTCGCGGATCACCTCCGGCGTCTGGCTGTCATCGAAGGTGTCACCCACCTCCACCGGGAGATAGCTCAGGGCCGTCCCTGCGGTAATGCGTTCCAGCCCTTCAATCTCGATGTCCTCGATCTGATAGGCCTGCCCCCAGGCCGGCCCCGCGAGGGTCACCAGGCCGAGCAGGGCCCATCCTTTCAAGCTTTGTCGCGCCATGCTGTCCGCCAAGTGGAGGGCGTCCGGTACCGTTTCCGGTCAGCCGAACAACCGTGTCAAGTCGTTGTAGAAGGCGAGGATCATCAATGCCGCGATCATCAGCAACCCGATCTGCTGGCCCACGATCTGGGTCTTTTCCGACACCGGGCTGCCCTTCACGGCCTCCACCGCGTAGTACAGCAGGTGCCCGCCATCGAGCATCGGGACAGGCAGCAGATTGATAATCCCCAGCGACACGCTGACGATCCCGAGAAAACCGAGGAAGGCGGAGATCCCGATGACCGCGGACGTGCCGGCAAACTCGGCTATGGTAACCGGTCCGCTGATATTTTTGACCGAGGCCTCGCCGGTCACCATGCGCCAGAGGATCCCGAGGGTCAGGGTCGTGACCTCCCAGGTCCGCACCGCACCGGAACCGACGGCCTCCACCGGCCCCTGGCGCACGATCACGCTCAGCTCGCGCATCGCCGGCTGATCCGGATCCACGCCGGCCCCGATCCGCCCGATGGTACCCTGTTCGGCCTCTACCGGCTCGGGGGTCAGCGTCACCTGTTGCCGCACCCCGTCGCGTTCCAGCGTGACGGACAGCTCGCTCCCGGCGCTGGCCCGGATACGCTCGACCCAGGCATTCCAGTCCGCGACGCCGTCGCCGTTCATCGCGACCACCCGGTCCCCGGGCTGCAGCCCGGCGCGATCGGCCGGCGAACCGGATTCGACCTGGCCGATCACGGGCTCCAGCTGCGGCCGGTACGGCGCCACGCCCAGGCGGTCGAGGAACTGTCCCTCGCCCAGCAGTTCGGCGCGGGTCGACAGATCCAGGCTGCGTTCGATCTCGCGACCGTCGGCATCGCGGACGATCAGCGGCACCGTATCACCCCGCACCGCGTGGTCAAGCAGCCGCAGGTTGGCCTGTTCCCAGTCCCCGACCTCGCGCCCGGCGATGCGCACGATCTCCTCGCCCCGCTCCAGGCCCGCTTCCGCGGCCGGCGATCCCGGGGTGATCTCGCCCACCACCGGGCGCACGCCGCCCACGCCGATCATGAACATCACCGCGAACACCGCGATCGCCAGCAGGAAGTTCGCCGCGGGGCCGGCGGACACCACGAACGTCCGCGCCCCCAGTCCCTGGCGATCGAACGCGCGGTGTTCCTCGTCCGCCGGCACCTCGCCCTCGCGACCGTCGAGCATCTTCACATAGCCGCCCAGAGGGATGGAGGCGATCGCGAATTCGGTCCGATCACGCCCGAAACGCCGCGACCACAACGGCCGGCCGAAGCCCACGGAAAAACGCAGGACCTTCACCCCCATCAGGCGGGCCGCCAGAAAATGGCCGTACTCGTGCACCGTGACGAGCACCCCGATCGCCACGACAAAGGCCAGCAGACTGGTCAGAAATCCCGTCACACCGCTTCACGCCTCCGCATGTCCAGCCAGTCCCGCGCGTGCGCTCTCGCCCGCGCGTCGGCACCCAGTACGACTTCCAGCGTCTCCGCGGGTTCCGGCTCTACCCCCTCGAGGGTCGCCTCGATCAGGGCCGGGATCGCATCAAAGGCCAGCTCGCCCGCGAGGAAGGCCTCAACCGCGATCTCGTTGGCGGCGTTCAGCACGGCGGTGGCCGTGCCCCCCTTCTCCAGCGCGCGCTGCGCCAGGCGCAAGGCCGGATAACGGGTCTCGCAGGGCTCGGAGAATTCCAGCGCCCCCATGCTGAGCAGGTCCAGCGCCTGTACACCGGAGGACATGCGTTCCGGCCACGCCAGCGCATGGGCGATCGGCGTGCGCATGTCAGGGTTGCCCATCTGCGCCAGCACCGAACCGTCTTCATACGCCACCATGGAGTGCACGATGCTCTGCGGATGCAGCACCACCTGGATGCTCGTCGGCGGCACCGCGAACAGCCAGCAGGCCTCGATCAGCTCGAGCCCCTTGTTCATCATCGTCGCCGAGTCGACCGAGATCTTGCGACCCATGTCCCAGTTGGGGTGGGCGCAGGCCTCGTCCGGGGTGATCTCGCCGAAGGTCTCCAGCGAGCGCTCGCGAAACGGCCCGCCGGAGGCCGTCAGCCAGATCCGGCTGGCCCCGTGCGGACTCACCGGATCGGCGCAGGTGTAACCATTGGGCAGGCACTGGAAGATCGCGTTGTGTTCCGAATCGATCGGCAGCAGCCGCGCGCCCGAGCGTCCGACCGCATCCATCAGCAACGCGCCCGACATCACCAGCGCTTCCTTGTTGGCCAGCAGCACCCGCTTGCCGTGCTCCGCCGCCGCCAGGGTCGGCAGCAGGCCCGCGGCGCCGACGATCGCCGCCATCACCGCATCCACCTCGGGCGCGCGACAGACCTCGACCAGCGCCTCCGCACCGCCGCGCACCTCGGTCTCGCAGCCGGCGGCGGCCAGGCGGTCGCGCAGGCTCTCCGCCGCCTCCGGCTCCACCATCACCGCCACCCGCGGGCGGTACTCCAGGCATTGCGCCTCCATCCGCTCGACATTGCGGTGCGCGGTCAGCGCATACAGCGAGAAGCGTTCCGGCTGCCGCGCCACCACGTCCAGGGTGCTGAGTCCGATGGAGCCGGTGGAGCCGAGGATGGTGATCTGTTGCTTGTTCATGGAATGCTCCCGGAGGTCGGGGCGTGATGCCCTGGAAACCATCAGGCGGCGGGTACCGGCCACAGCTGCAGCCAGTACAGCCCGCCCGCCAGCACTGGCGCCGCCGCAAGATGGCTGTCCACGCGATCCAGAATACCGCCGTGCCCCGGCAGCAAGGAACCGCTGTCCTTGGCCCCGGCACGGCGCTTGAGAATGCTTTCGAACAGATCGCCCACCACCGAGATCAGCCCCGTCACCATGGACAGCAGCACGAACGGGAGGGCATCCATCGGATCCAGATCGGCGGCCCCGGCCACGATCACCGCGAACACGAACACCAGGCCCATGCCCCCCATCAGGCCCTCGCGGGTCTTCCCGGGACTGATCTCGGGCGCCAGCGCGGTGCGGCCGAAGCGCCGACCCGCGAAATACGCCCCGGTATCCGCCAGCCCGATCAGTACGATCAGATAGACCACCAGCAGCGGCTCGATGCGATGCAGCGCGAGAATGGCGACCCCTGCCGCCATGACCATCAACAGGCCACTGACGCGCAGCAAGGGTCGCCAGAGCGACTCCGACGCGGTATCCGCGTGATAGAACGGCAGTGCAAAGGCCGCTGCCGCCCACAGCGCCACCCCGAGGATCACCCCCGTCAGCTCCAGGTGCGCACTGCCGGCCAGCGTCGGCAGTGCGATCCCGGCCATCACCAGGGCGGTCCAGGGAACCAGCATTGCGCCCCCCCGGAGCTGTGCCAGAACGCCCCATTCCCAGGCCGCCAGGCCCAGGGTCGCGGCGACCAGGATCAGCACCGCCCACGCCGGGCCCCAGGCAATCAGCGCCAGTGCCGGCAATCCCAGGGCACTGGCCGTAATCACTCGCTGTTTAAGCATCCGCCTCGGCCTCGCCCTGCGCGGCAGGAACACCGCCGAACCGACGCTGACGTCCGGCGTACCACTCGAGCGCGGCGGAAAAGTCATCCCGAGCCATTTCCGGCCACAGGGTATCGACAAAAAGCAGTTCGGCGTACGCCGCCTGCCATAGCAGAAAGTTGCTGATCCGCCGCTCGCCGCCGGTCCGGATCAGCAGATCCACGTCGGGCAGGCCCGCGGTACTGAGGTAGCGTTCCAGACCGATCTCGTCGTCACTGCGCGCGCCGTCACCCTGCTCGCGCGCCCAGCGCAGCGCCGCCTGCTGCATGTCCCAGCGCCCGCCGTAACCCAGCGCGATCACCAGTTCCAGCCCCCGGTTATCAGCGGTCCGGCGCTCGGCTTCCTGCATGCGTTGCTGCAGCTCCTCGGGGAAACGCGCGCGCTCGCCGATGAAGCGCAGTTTCACGCCGCGCTCCAGCAGTTCCGGGAGTTCGCCCTCGATGGCGGAGACAAAAAGCTCGAACAGGGCCTCCACTTCTTCCCGCGGACGGCGCCAGTTCTCGCTGCTGAAGGCAAACAGGGTCAGCGCGGTGACCCCGCGCTCGCCGAAATAGCGGACCGCCTCCCGGGTCGCGCCGAGGCCTTCACGGTGCCCGGCGGCCCGGGGCTGGCCACGCGCCTCGGCCCAGCGGCCGTTGCCGTCCATGATCACTGCCACATGGGCGGGCAGCACGGCTTCGGCACTCATGTTCGGGTGCGGATCCGGCATGATCGGAGGCCGTCAGACCTCCATCAGCTCGTTTTCCTTGTCGGCGAGCATCTTGTCGATGCGCGCGATGTGATCATCCGTCAGTTTCTGGATCTCGTCCTGAGCGCGCTTTTCGTCGTCCTCGGAGATCGCCTTGTCCTTCACCTGCTGCTTGAAGGTATTGTTGGCGTCACGCCGGATGTTGCGCACGGCCACGCGCGCCCCTTCGGCCTCCGACTTGACCACCTTGACCAGTTCGCGCCGCCGTTCCTCGGTCAGCGCCGGCAGCGGCACGCGGATGACCATGCCCTGGGACGACGGGTTGAGCCCCAGATCGGAAGTCATGATCGCCTTTTCGATCTTGCCGATCATGTCCTTCTCGTAGGGCTGCACCGCCAGCGTGCGGGCATCCTCGGCATTCACGTTGGCCACCTGGTTGATCGGCACCTCGGTGCCGTAATACTCCACGTGCACGTGATCCAGAAGGCTGGGGTGCGCGCGCCCGGTGCGAATCTTGCCCAGTTCCGTGCGCAGCGATTCCAGCGTCTTGTCCATGCGCTCGCGCGCATCCTTGATCGTCGCATCTGTCATTGCCTGGACCCCTCGACCAGGGTTCCCACCGCCTCGCCCATCACCAGGCGCTGCAGGTCCCCCTTCGCAAACATGTTCATGACTCGTATCGGCAGCTCGTTGTCGCGGCACATCACCAGTGCGGTGGTGTCCATCACGCCCAGACGGCGCTCCAGTGCGTCGTCGTAGGTGAGCTTGTCGAAACGCCGTGCGTCCGTCTGTGTGAACGGATCCGCGTCGTACACCCCGTCCACCTTGGTGGCCTTGATCATCAGATCGGCATTGATCTCGATCGCCCGCAGACTGGCCGCGGAATCGGTGGTGAAGAACGGGTTCCCGGTGCCGGCGGCAAATACCACTACCCGGCCCTTTTCAAGGTGCCGCACGGCGCGCCGACGGATGTAATCCTCGCAGACCTGGTTGATGCGGATGGCCGACATCACCCGGCAGAAACGCCCGGCCCGCTCGATCGCGTCCTGCAGCGCCAGGGCATTGATCACCGTGGCCAGCATGCCCATGTGGTCGCCGGTCACGCGGTCCACGCCGCCTTCGGCCAGCCCGGCGCCACGAAAGATATTGCCGCCCCCGATGACGATACCCACCTCGACCCCGCGCCGCGAGAGTTCGCAGACCTCTTCGGCCACCTGCGACAGCACCGCCGGATCGACACCGTAATGATGTTCCCCCAGCAGGGCCTCCCCGCTCAGCTTCAGCAGGATGCGTCGGTAGGCGGGCTGCGTGTCCTGGCTCATCGGGTTCCTTTTCTCGGGCTGGCTGACGGGATCGGAGTGGTATTAATCCTGAAATGCTGCTTGTTACGGGCAGGCCGGACCCCGCAGGATCCGGCCCGGCCGGCTCAGGCCCCGCGAGCCTGCGCCATCACTTCCTCGGCGAAGTTCTCGCTCTTCTTCTCGATACCTTCGCCCACTTCGTAGCGCACGAAGCCGGTGACCTTTGCGCCCTTCTCCTTGAGCAGGTCGCCCACGGTCTGGTCCGGGTTCATCACGAACGCCTGACCCACCAGGGTGATCTCGCCGAGGTACTTGCGGATGCGCCCTTCGATCATCTTCTCGATGATGTTCTCCGGCTTGCCGGATTCCTCGGCCTGGGCCTTGAACATCGCGCGTTCCTTGTCGAGCATCTCGGTCGGGACTTCGTCCTCGTCCACGCACACCGGCTGCTGGGCCGCGATGTGCATGGCGATGTGCTTCGCCAGCTCGTCGTCGGCCTGGTCCAGGGCCACCAGCACGCCGATGCGCGCGCCATGCTGGTAGGCGCCCAGCGAACCCTCGGCGTTGAGGCGCTCGAAACGGCGGACCTGCACGTTCTCGCCGACCTTGGCCACCAGCTGGGTGCGATGCTCTTCCAGCTTCTCGCCCTCGACTTCTTCGTTCATCAGGCCATCCACGTCGGTGGCCTCGGTGTTCAGCGCGGTCTGCGCGCAGCGCGTGGCGAACGCACGGAAGTTGTCGTCGTTGCCGACGAAGTCGGTCTCGCAGTTGACCTCCACGATCACCGCGCGGTTGCCCTCGCTGACGATCTCCACGCGACCTTCGGCGGCCACGCGGTCGGCCTTCTTGTCGGCCTTGGCCATGCCCGACTTGCGCATGGCTTCCACGGCGGCCTCGAGATCACCGTCCACCTCGGTGAGGGCCTTCTTGCATTCCATCATGCCTGCGCCGGTACGTTCGCGCAGTTCCTTAACCTGGGCAGCACTGATTGCCATCGGAATCAACTCCTGAAGAATTCTTGCGGGGCCGGCCGCGCGGATCGCGGCCGGCCGGTTTCATCAAGCCTGGTCGGCGGCCGAAGCCTCGGCACCTTCGGCCGTTTCGGCCTGGCCGAACGCCTCTTCGCCGGCGGCGGTAGTCATCGTGCCCTTGGCCTCGACGATGGTGTCGGCGATCGCGGCAACGTACAGCTGGATCGCGCGCATCGCGTCATCGTTGCCCGGGATCACGTAGTCCACGCCGTCCGGCGGGTTGTTGGAGTCGACCACGGCGACCACCGGGATACCGCGCTTCTTCGCCTCATTGACCGCGATGCGCTCGTAACCGACGTCGATCACGAACATGGCATCCGGCATGCGGTTCATGTCCTTGATGCCGCCCAGGCTGCGATCGAGCTTGTCCTTCTCGCGACGGCGGGAAAGCGCCTCGCGCTTGTTCAGCACGTCGAAGGAGCCGTCGGTGTCCATGGTCTCGAGATCCTTGAGACGCTTGATCGACTGCTTCACGGTGCTGAAGTTGGTCAGCATGCCGCCCAGCCAGCGGTGGGTCACGTGCGGCATGCCGGCGCGGCGGGCTTCCTCGGCGACCACGTCGCGCGCGGAGCGCTTGGTGCCGACGAACATGATCTGGCCACCGTCGGCCGCGACCTTGCCGAGGAAGTTCAACGCGTCGTTGAACATCGGCAGGGTCTTTTCCAGGTTGATGATATGGATCTTGTTACGCTCGCCGAAGATGTACGGCGCCATCTTGGGATGCCAGTAACGGGTCTGGTGGCCGAAATGGACGCCGGCCTCCAGCATCTGACGCATGGTCACGAGGGACATGAGTGTTCTCCTGTTGTACGGGTTGGGCCTCCACGCATCCCGGCCTGAAACCGGCCCGCTCGCGCGAACCAGCACCCGACAGACCGTGTCGATACGTGTGTGGATTAAGGTTGCAAGTCTCCGCTCAATTGCCAGCGAAGCGCGCGCTTTATAGCATAGAACGCTTATTCGAACCAAGCACGCGCGGCCCGTCATGCCGCGTCCGGAGACCCCATGTCCGTCACCATCAAGACCCCGGAAGAAATCGAGTACATGCGCGTGGCGGGCCGCCTGGCCGCCAAAGTGCTGGAGATGATCGAGCCCCATGTCGTTCCCGGCGTCACCACCGGCGAGCTCGACCGGATCTGCCATGACTACATCGTCAACGAGCAGCAGGCCACGCCCGCACCGCTGAACTACCGCGGGTTCCCCAAATCGGTGTGCACCTCGGTCAACCACGTGGTCTGCCACGGGATTCCCGGGGATCGCACACTCAAGAACGGCGATATCGTCAACATCGACGTCACCGTGATCAAGGACGGGTTCCACGGCGACACCAGCCGCATGTTCACCGTCGGCAAGCCGAGCATCCAGGCGCAGCGGGTGATCGACGTCGCCCGCACCGGGATGTACCTGGGCATCCAGCAGGTGCGCCCCGGCGCGACCCTGGGCGACATCGGCCACGCGATCCAGACCTACGCCGAGAAGCAGCGCTGCTCGGTGGTGCGCGAGTTCTGCGGCCACGGCATCGGGCGCGGCTTCCACGAGGATCCGCAGGTGCTGCACTACGGCAAGCCCGGGACCGGGATGGTGCTGGAGCCCGGCATGTGCTTCACCATCGAACCCATGGTCAACGCCGGCAAGCGCCACACCAAAATACTGGCCGACGGCTGGACCGCGGTCACCAAGGACCGCAGCCCCTCGGCCCAGTGGGAACACACCCTGCTGGTGACCGACGACGGCTACGAGATCCTGACCCTGCGCAAGGATGAGACCCCGCCGCAGGAAGCGGCGGCCTGACATCCGTCCCGACACCGCCCCGGAGGCGCGCATGGCCAACACGGAACCTGCCCTGACTGACAGCAGCGCGGACTACCAGGAGCTCAGCCGCCACCCCGGTGACATCGCGCGGTTCCGCGAATATCGCCGGGGGATCGTGGAACAGCAGTACCGGGGCTTCCATGACGGGGTGGCGATCGAGGATCTGATCTTCGGCCACGCATGCCGGATCGACGACCTCCTGCGCCTGATCTGGGCCCAGTTCGGCCTCGCCGCCGACCCGAACCTGTGTCTGGTGGCGGTCGGCGGCTACGGCCGGGGCGAACTGCATCCGGCCTCCGACATCGACATCCAGATCCTGGTGACGGGCGAACATGACGCCACGCGCTCCGAACGCATCGGCGAGTTCGTCACCTTCCTCTGGGACATCGGCATCGAGGTCGGCCACAGCGTACGCAGCATCGAGGACTGCACCCGCGAGGCCCGCGACGACATCACGGTGGTCACCAACCTGATCGAATCGCGCTATTTGAGCGGCAGCCTGACCCTTTTCAACGACTTTCGCGCCGCGATCGAAGCCGATCGCGTATGGGATTCACGCAGCTTCTATGCCGCCAAGCTGGCCGAACAGCAGGCCCGCCATCGCCGCTTCGGCGAAACCGCCTATCGTCTGGAACCCAACGTCAAGGAAGGCCCCGGCGGACTGCGCGACATCCAGATGATCGGCTGGGTAACCAAGCGCCACTTCGGCGCGGAACGGATCGAGGAGCTGGTCTCGCTCGGCTTTCTGCGCGAGGGCGAGTTCCGGGAAATGGTGGAGGGACAGAACTTCCTCTGGCGGGTGCGCTTTGCCCTGCACATGCTCACCGGCCGGCGCGAGGACCGCCTGCTGTTCGACCTGCAGCGTCAGCTCGCCAGCACCTTCGGCTTCGTCGACCAGAACCACAACCGGGCGGTCGAGCAGTTCATGCAGCGCTACTTCCGCACGATCAACGACCTGGAACGCCTGAACGAACTGCTGCTGCAGCATTTCAACGAGGCGATCCTGGATGACCCGGAGCAGCTCCAGCAGCCCGAACGCATCCATCCCCGCTTTCAGGTCCGCGGCGGCTATCTGGAGGTCGCCCACGACCAGGTCTTCATGATCTACCCGCCGGCCCTGCTGGAAGTCTTCCGTATCCTCCAGCAGCACCCGGAGATCCAGGGCATCCGCGCCTCCACGGTGCGCCTGATCCGCGCCCACCGGCACCTGATTGACGGCCACTTCCGCCGCAACCGCCTCAACCGCGAGCTGTTCATGGCGATCCTGCGCGCCCCGCGCGGCATCACCAGCCAGCTGCGACGGATGAACCGCTACGGCGTGCTGGGCAACTACCTGCCCGCCTTCGGCCGCATCATCGGGCGCATGCAGTACGACCTGTTCCACGTCTACACGGTCGACGAACACACCCTGCACGTGGTGCGCAACGCCCGCCGCCTGGCGCTGCCCGAGTTCGCCCACGAACACCCGCTGGCCAGCGAGATCCACGCCGGCCTGGAACGCCCCGAACGCCTGGTCCTGGCCGCGCTGTTCCACGACATCGCCAAGGGCCGCGGCGGCGATCACTCGGAGCTGGGCGCACAGGACGCGCTGCACTTCTGCCAGCAGCACGGGCTGTCGGACGAGGACGCCGCGCTGGTCGCCTGGCTGGTGCGCTCGCACCTGCTGATGTCCCTGACCGCCCAGCGCCGCGACATCTCCGACCCCGACGTGGTGATGGAATTCGCCCGCGAGGTGCGCTCGCCGGAGCGCCTCGATTTCCTCTATCTGCTGACCATCGCCGACATCCGCGGAACCAACCCGGAGATGTGGAACAGCTGGAAGGATTCTCTGCTGCAGACGCTGTACCACGCTACGCGCAACGTCCTCGACCGCGGGCTCGACCGGCCGCCGGACATGGAGGAACAGATCCGCCAGACCCGCCGCGAGACCCTGGAACTGCTGGCGCCGCAGGGCATTGGCGGGGAAGATGCTGCGGTGCTGTGGGGCCGCCTGGACGACGAATACTTCCTGCGCCATTCGCCCGACGAGATCGCCTGGCACACCCAGGCCCTGCTGAACAACGACCTCGAGGACCTGCCCCTGGTGCTGGTGCGCCCGCGCACCTCGCGCGGCAGCACCGAGGTCTTCGTCTATGCCGAGGACCACCCGCGCCTGTTCGCGCGGACCACCGCCGCCCTCGCCCAGCTGGGGCTGGACATCGTCGACGCCCGCATCATCAGTACCGCCGACGGTCACACCCTGGACACCTTCCTGGTGCTGGAGAACGCCGGGCAGACCGTCGAATCCGGCTACCGCACCCAGGAGATCTGCGCGACCCTCAACCGGGCGCTGCGCGAAGGCGCGGGCGGCGCAGCCCCGGTGCAGCGCCAGCTGCCGCGGCGGCTGAAGCATTTCGACGTCGACACCCGGGTGGAATTCGAGGAAGGTTCGCCGGGCGGTGCCACGCGCATGCGCATCCGCGCGCTGGACCGCCCGGGCCTGCTGTCCACCGTCGGCCATGTGCTGGCCGAACACGACACCGACATCCGAACCGCGCGCATCGCCACCGCCGGGGAACAGGTCGAGGACAGCTTCACCCTCACCGGCAGCGACCGCCGGCCGCTCACTGCGGCCGAACGCGAGCGCCTGCGCACGGCCCTGCTGGAAGCTATCCGGGAGTCGGAGCCCCCGGGTCCGAATGCGGGCCCGAATGCAGCGGACGCGGGACCGGCATGACCTCCGCCTCCGCGGCGCCCGGCTCGCCCGCCTCGCCCAGCAGGCGCGACTCGAAATCCGTCAGCACGCTGAACTCCACCCGCCGCGAGGCCTCGCGGTCCTCGCGTCCGCGCTCATCCAGCACCCGGCGCGAGGACGACATGCCGACCGCCGCGACGCGCTCGCGGAACCAGTCCTCGCCGCGCACGCGCTCCAGCCCCCAGGCGTATTCCAGCACCGAACGCGTGCGCCGCTGGCTCAGGTCCATGTTGGCGAAGTAGGCCTCGCGCGCGTCCTCCGCCCCGGCCCATTCGCTGGACGTATGGCCCTCGATGCGCACCTCGCGGATGACCCCGGCGAACGGCCGCAGGCGCTCGGCGTAGCGCGGCATGAAATCCTCCAGGATGGCCTCGAAGCGCGGCCGGATCGCCGCCGAACTCTGCTCGAACAGCACCTCCGGCTCGCGGAAGCTGAGCGTCAGATCCTCGCGGTCCAGCTCCGCGTTCCAGCGCTCCAGGTCCTCCTCGAATTCGTCCAGCAACGCGGCGTGGATCGCATCGCGCAGTGCCAGCGCCTCGCTGCGGGTCTCTTCGTGGGCCGCATGCGAGCGTTCCACCTGCACCATGTGCAGCACCGCGATGAACAGGAAGATCATCATCAGCGCGGCCATCAGGTCGGCCACCGCCAGCCATTGCGAACCCTGCTCGGAAGGCGTTTCCCCCGCAGCCCGCACCCGCCGGGCAAACAGCCGCCGCAGGATCACGAGCGCCCCCCGGCAGCCGCCATGCTGCGCCCTTCGGTCGCGGACCAGCGCGCCTGCGCGGCCTGTCCCGCCTCGATCGCGTTCTCCAGGCTCTCCAGCATGCCCTCCAGACGCGCGTCCATCGCCGGGAAGGCCTCGGTCGCACGATCCCGCAGCGCCGCGATGGATCCCAGCAGGGCCTCCAGCTCCACCGTCTCGCGGCGCAGGCTGGACAGCGTCGCATCCTGGTCCTCCACGTGCCGGGTGATGCGGAAGGCCTGATCGGTCAGCTTCTCCAGACTGGCACCGGAGTGCTCCATGCCCTCGCGCGCCTGGTCGAACGCCCGCCGCAGTTCCTCCATCTGGTCGCGGTACTGCCCCTGCCACTCCAGCAGGCGGCCCACCGATGCATCGAGCCGGCGGAAGTTCTCGCCGAACTGCTCGCCCAGGCGCGTGTTGAAGTCCCGGATCACCTGCTCCAGCGCCGCCACCAGATGGCCGCTGCTCATCTCGCTCATGCGCTCCGCCAGTCCGTCCAGTGCCTCCAGGGTCTCGCGATGCTGACGCTGCTGACGCTCTTCCAGACCGCGGTCCATGGCCTCCAGCCGCTGCGCCACCGCCTGCATCGCATCGCGCTGTTCGCGCAGCAGATCCGGCACCAGGGCCGGGTCCTGCGGCAACCCGTTGCCACCCGCGGCGCCCGCGCCCCCGGCCGCGTCCGGCTCATCCGCGGCGGCGGGCTCGGGCCGCAGCACCTGCAGCAGGCGCAACAGGGCCGCCAGCGCAATGCCGACGATACTGGTGACGAAGGCCAGCTTCAGCCCTTCCAGCAGCGCCGGCACCGAGGCCTCGACCCGCGCCGCATCGAAGTCCAGCAACCCGATCGCCACCCCGAGGAAGGTCCCGAGGATCCCCAGCGTGGTCAGCAGTGCCGGGGCCGCCGCCTGCAGCCGCGTCATCCGGCCCAGCGCCATGCCCGCCAGCGCCAGGCCGGCGAGGACCAGCAGGCCGAGGGAAAACGCTCCGATCACGGTCATCGGCGTCAGCGCCTCCAGCGTCCCCAGCAGGGCGCTCGCCAGTCCGTTCAACCACTGTGTCATGCTTGCTCCTGTCCGGGTGTCGGCGCCCGGGAAACGCCCGCGGCGCCATGGCCATGCCGACTCCCCGGATCAGGAAGCAATATCAGGGCCACCCGTCGCAGGCCCCGCGCGCACGGACGTCGTCTCGACAAACGTCGACCTTCCGACACCGTCGGAGGCGCCCGCGGCTCCATCCCGAGCCCGCACCGTCAACAATCCGTCATGCCGTGGGACGCCGATCGCCGGCGGACGGCAAAGCGCCGCCAGAAACGCTACCCTGAGGGACTGATTTGCCCCGGGAGGGCCCGATGCCAGGCCGCACCAACCTGCCCCTGATCCTGACCATGGTCCTGCTGCTCGGGAGCATGGCCGCCGCACTCCCCGCAACCGCGCAGACGGCGGAGGGCCCCGCGGCGGATGCCGAACCCGTGACCCTGGGCATCCTTCCGTTCGCCAGTCCCAAGAGCCTGTTTCAGCGCTATGCACCGTTGCGGGACTGGCTGTCGCAGACCCTCGACCGCGAAGTGCGCATCGAGACCGCACGCAATTTCGAAACCTTCCTCGGGCGAACCGATGCGGGCCGTTACGATCTGGTGCTCACCGGGTCCCACCTGGCCCGGCGCGCCCGCACGCACGGCGACTACCGCCCGCTGGTCGCGGCCACCCACCGCCTCTCCGCGCGGATCGTGACGCCGATCGATTCCCCGATCGACTCGGTACAGGACCTGGCCGGGCACACCATCGCCGCCCCGCCGCGCCTGAGCATGGGCACCGTGGCCGTGCGTTATCTGCTGGATCTGCCACTGGCGGACAATCCGCCGGAGTACCTCTATTATTCCCATCACGAGACCGCCCTGGATGCGCTGCAGCGCGGGCTTGCGGATGCTGCGATCATGGTGGTGGATGACGAGGCGGGTTCCACACGTCCTGAAACGCGTGACCCGGACCGGGAACGCCTGATCTCCCTGCGGGACGGTCAGCTGGTGCGCATGCTGATGCGCACGCCGCGTTTCCCGGGTGCGGTCATCCTGGCGCGCGAGGACCGCCTGCCGGCCACCGTTGACCTGGCCGGACAGCTGACCGCGCTGAGCGACACGCCGGAGGGGCGCGAGCGCCTGGGGCGCATCGGCCATCGGGGCTTTGAAGCCTTCGACACGGACGCCATCCCGGACATGATGCCGCTGCCGGATCCGGGCTTTGTCCTTCCCGACAGCGACGACCCGGCGGTTACGGACCACTGAATCCGCCACCACTCGAACCACAACGGGGGACACCATGGACAGCATGCTCGACGACACCGGAAAACTGATCCTGCGCCTCGCGCTGGGGGTCCTCATCCTGCTGCACGGGATCGACAAGATCCTCGGCGGGATCGGCGGCATCGAATCCATGGTCGTGGACGCCGGCCTGCCCGCGTTCGTGGCCTGGGGCGTCTACATCGGCGAAGTCCTGGCCCCGGTGCTGGTGATCCTCGGGCTGTATTCGCGCATCGGCGCGGTGCTGATCGCGATCAACATGGTGGTCGCCATCGCCCTGGCCCATGCCCACGAACTGACCGACCTGACCGCCCACGGCGGCTGGGCCCTGGAACTGCAGGGCATGTTCCTGTTCGCGGCGGTCGCCCTGGCGCTGACCGGCCCCGGGCGCTACTCGGTCAACCGGAGCTGAGACCTCTTGGCGGGCGGCCTGCTCTGCACGCGTGATCGGGCATGATGCCATGCGCCTGAATTTCGCCGCGCAGATCGCCATCGGCACGGTCGCCATCCAGGCCGTGATGGTCATCGTGCTGATGGCCAGCGGAACCTCGCTTATCCGCGACAACCAGGCCGAGGTGCTGGAACGCTTCGCCGACCAGCAGGGCCGTCTGCTGAGTTCGGCCGTCGGGCCCGGTCTGGCCTACGCCGACCCCGGCATGCTGCAGGAGCTGCTGGACGACCTGGAGCAGGACACGACCCTGCGCTACGCGGTGGTCGAAGACGCGGACGGCCGACGCATGGCCGAGGTGGGTTCGGTGCCCGCCAGCCTTCCCGAACACGACGGCCTGCACCAGCAACCCGGCACCCTGGAAATGGGCATCCCGGTGGATCTGGCCGGGCAGCACCTCGGGACGATCCACGTCGAGTACTCCACCGACGACATCGACGCCCTCGCCACCGACCTGCTGCACCGCAACATCGCCCTGGCCCTGGGCGTGCTGGCCCTGTCCATGGCCGCGGGGACCCTCTTCGCGCTGATCGTGACCCGCCGGCTGCGGCTGCTCAACCTGGGCGGCCAGGCCCTGCAGCGCAGCAATCTCGAATATCGCCTGAAGGTCACCTCCAACGACGAATTCGGCGATCTCGCCCGCACGTTCAACAACGTCGCCGCCCACCTGGAAAACACCCAGAGCGAGATCCAGCAGCAGAACCTCCGGCTCAACCGTTCAATGGCGCGCCTGGAGTCCATGCTGGGCGGCGCCGACGCCATCCTGTGGGAATCGCACCCGGAGACCGGATACTGGGAATTCGTCGCCGGCGACACCCGCGAACTGCTGGGCTACCCGGTCGAGCGCCTGGCCCGGCCCGGGCTGCGGGTCCGCCGCATCCATCCGGAGGACCTGCCCCGCGTCCGGGAGGCCACGCGCGACCCCGCGGAACGGCCGCGGCCGGTGGACTACCGCTTCCGCCACCGCGACGGCCACTGGATGTGGCTGCGCGACATCCTGTCCTGGGCGGCCGACGACCGCGGCGAGCCGGTACTGCGCGGCCTGACCCTCAACATCACCGCCCATCGCCAGGCCGCCGACGCCCTGCACGAGACCGAGTCGCGCTACGAGGAGGTCGTCAACAACATCTCGGAGGTGATCTTCCGCACCGACGCCGAGGGCCGCTGGACCCTGCTCAACCCCGCCTGGGAGAAGCTGACCGGCTTCAGCGTGGACGAGAGCCTCGGCCGCAGCCTGTGCGAATTCGTGGCCACCGAGCACCAAGCGGAGGCCGACCAGGTCTGCCGCACCCTGATGCAGGGCGAGCAGGACCGCGACTTTGCCGAAGAGATCCGCCTGCGCACCCGCGAAGGCAATGCCCGCTGGGTCAGCGTGTTCGCCAGCACCCGGCGCGACGAACGTGGTCGCGTGATCGCGCTGTTCGGCACCATCATGGACATCAGTGACCGCAAGCGGGCCGAAGAAGAAGTGCGGCGCCTCGCCTTCTTCGACAACCTCACCCACCTGCCGAACCGCACGCTGCTGCACGACCGTCTGCGTCAGTCCCTGGCGCATGCGCACCGGACCGGCCTGCACGGCGCGGCACTGTTCCTCGACCTCGACAACTTCAAGGACATCAACGACACCCTCGGCCACGCGGTGGGCGACGAACTGCTGCAGCAGGTCGCCGCCCGCCTGAGCACCATCACCCGCGAGGCCGACACGCTGGCGCGCCTGGGCGGCGACGAATTCGTCCTCGTGCTCAACGACCTCAACGCCGACCAGGATCGCGCCGCCACCCAGGCCGAGGCGGTAGGGCGCAAGCTGATCGAGCTGATGCGCGAGCCGTTCCCGATCGGCGGTCAGGATCGCCACGTGAGCCCCAGCATCGGCGCGACCCTGTTCAGCGGCGACCACCTCGGCGTGCAGGAAGTGCTCAAGCAGGCGGACCTGGCGATGTACCGGGCCAAGAACGCCGGGCGCAACACCGTGCGCTTCTACGACCCCGAGCTGCACCGCGCGGTGGAAGCCCGTTTCCAGCTCGAGACCGAGCTGCGCGAGGCCCTGCGCAGAGACGAGTTCGAGGTCCACTGCCAGCTGCAGGTCAACAGCGACGACCGTCCGGTCGGGGCCGAACTGCTGCTGCGCTGGGCGCACCCGGAACGCGGCTGGGTCTCGCCGGGCGAATTCATCCCGGTCGCGGAGCAGACCGGGCTGATCGTACCCATCGGCCAGCGCGTCCTGGAGGAGGCCTGCCGGCGGCTGGCGCAGTGGAAACACGACCCCGCCCTGCGCGACCTGACCCTGTCGGTGAACGTGAGCGCGCGCCAGTTCCGCCACGGTACGTTCGTCGCCGAACTCGCCGGCCTGCTGGAGGCCACCGGCGCGCCGGGCCACCGGCTGAAGCTCGAGATCACCGAGAGCATGCTGCTGGAAGACATCGATCACGCGATCGACAACATGCAGCGGCTGCGCGAACTGGGCATCGGCTTCGCCCTGGACGACTTCGGCACCGGCTACTCGTCGCTGGCCTATCTCAAGCAACTGCCGCTGTCCCAGCTCAAGATCGACCAGTCCTTCGTGCGCGACGTCCTCGACGACCCCAATGACGCCGCCATCGCCGAGATGGTGGTCAACCTCGCCCACACCCTCCGCCTGGACGTGATCGCCGAAGGCGTGGAGACCGAAGACCAGCGCGCGTTCCTGATGCACCTGGGCTGCTGGCACTTCCAGGGCTTTCTGTACGGCCGTCCCGCAACCATCGAAACCGTCGAGGCCCTCGCCGGCACCGGCGAGCCGCTGGCCCCGGCCTCCGGCGAAAACGATTCGTAAAAATCGAACAATCAATCGCCAAAATGGCGATTTTCATTCGGCTGGTCAGGATCTAACCTTGGGGAAATATCCCGCAAGAAAGGACCCGCCATGACCACCCGAGTACTCGTGCTGTACTACTCCACCTGGGGCCACATCGAGCAGATGGCCGAAGCCGAGGCGCGTGGCGCCCGCGAGGTGGCCGACACCGAGGTCACGATCAAGCGCGTGCCCGAACTGATGCCCGAGGATGTCGCCCGCAATGCCGGCGCCCGGCTCGACCAGCCGGCCGGGATCGCCCGCCCCGAGGAGCTGGCCGACTACGACGCCATCATCATCGGCACACCCACCCGCTACGGCCGCATGGCCGCCCAGATGGCGAACTTCCTGGATCAGACCGGCTCGCTGTGGTTCAACGACCGCCTGGTGGGCAAGATCGGCAGCGTGTTCGGCTCCACCGCCAGCCAGCACGGCGGCCAGGAGACCACCCTGGTCTCCACCATCGTGAACCTGATGCACTTCGGCATGACCATCGTCGGCCTGCCGTACACCGAAAAGCGCCTGCTGGAAATGGGCCAGATCAGCGGCGGGACGCCCTACGGCGCCACCACCCTGGCCGACGGCGACGGCAGCCGCCAGCCCACCGAGGCCGAACTCGGCATGGCCGAATCCCAGGGCCGCCACGTCGCCGAAGTCGCCCGCGCCCAGAAACTGGGCCAGTCCGCCGGCTGACCCCCCTCTGGCCGACCCGGCACCAGAACCCGGCCCGGCCCGTAGGAGGCCAGCCCCCTGGCCGACCCAGCACCAGACCCGGCCCGACCCAGCCCGTAGGAGGCCAGCCCCCTGGCCGATCAAGCCCCGACCACCCACCAGGTCCGGATCGGCCGGAGGGCCGGCCTCCTACCGGGGCCGGGGTCGACCTGCAGGAGGCCACCCCCCTGGCCGACCCGGCACCAGACCCGGCCCGGCCCGTAGGAGGCCAGCCCCCTGGCCGATTGGGCCCCGACAACCCACCAGGCCCGAATCGGCCGGAGGGCCGGCCTCCTACACCACGCGGCTGTATTTCACCGGGGCGGCCTCCGGCCGGTCCAGCCAGGCATCGAAGGCCATGGCCACGTTGCGCAGCAGCATGCGCCCGCGCGGGAGCACGTCGAGCTCGCGCTCGCCCACGCGCACCAGTTCGTCCTGTTCCATCGCCGCCAGCCGCTCCAGCTCGGCGGAGAAATAGTCGCGAAAATCAATCCCGTGGCGGGCCTCCACCCGGCCGAAATCCAGATGCGAATGACACATGATGTCAGTGATCACCTCGCGCCGCAGACGGTCGTCATCCGACAGCACGATGCCGCGGAACACCGGCAGGCGCCCGGCATCCAGTCGCGCGTAATAGCGATCCAGCTCGCGCACGTTCTGACTGTAGGTATCGCCGATACGCCCGATCGCGGTCGGCCCCATCGCCACCAGGTCGCAGTCGGCACGCGTGGAGTAGCCCTGGAAATTGCGCTGCAGCGTGCCGGCGCGCTGGGCGCGGGCCAGCTCGTCGTCCGGCAGGGCAAAATGATCCATGCCGATGTACACATAACCGGCATCGGTCAGCATGCCGATGGTCGTCTCCAGGATCGCCAGCTTCTCCGCGGCCGAGGGCAGCTCGTCCTCGTTGATCTGGCGCTGCACCTTGAAGCGCTCCGGAAGATGCGCGTAGTTGTAGATCGCCAGCCGTTCCGGCCGCAGCTCGAGGGTTTGCTCCAGGGTCCGCCGCGTGGTCTCCACCGTCTGCTTCGGCAGCCCGTAGATCAGGTCCACATTGGTGGAGCCGAAGCCGCAGGCCCGCGCCTGTTCGATCGCCCCGGCGGTCACCTCGAATGGCTGGACGCGGTTGACCGCCTGCTGCACGTCCGGATCGAAGTCCTGCACCCCCAGGCTGATGCGGTTGAAACCGCGCTCGGCCAGCAGCGGCAACGTGCCTTCGCGCAGCGCCCGCGGGTCGATCTCGATGGAGAACTCGCGCTCCGGCCCGTCCGAGAGGTTGAAGTTGCGACCCAGCGAATCCATCACCCGGTCCAGGTCGGCATCGCTCAGATAGGTGGGCGTGCCACCACCGAAATGCAGCTGTTCCACCGGGCGCTCCGGGTGGAACAGCCTCCCCTGCAGCGCAATTTCCTGATCCAGATAATCCAGATAGCTGCGCGCGCGCTCGTAATTGCCGGTCACCACCTTGTTGCAGGCGCAGTAGAAACACACCGTGTCGCAGAACGGCACGTGCACATACAGCGACAGCGGACGCGTGACGCCATCGGCCTGCGAACGCTCGGCCTGCACCGCATAGGTGGTATCGTCGAAACCCTCGTGGAACTGCGGCGCGGTGGGATAGGACGTGTAGCGCGGGCCACTGACGTCGTAGCGTTGCAGCATCTCGCGGTCGAAGATCAGGCTCTGTTCCATCGGGGACTCCTGTGGGCGGACCAGCCCATGATACCCCCGGGCCGCACCCCGGGGCTTGAGGCAGGTCACCCAACCCGCCTTATGCTAGCCTCTGCGCGCACATCCGGCCCGGCCCCGAGAAACCATGTCACCCGACGAATACTGCGAAGAAAAAGCCGCAAAAAGCGGCTCCTCGTTCTACTACGCCTTCCGCTTCCTCGAAGACGACCGCCGTCGCGCGATCACCGCGCTGTACGCCTTCTGCCGCGAGGTGGACGACGTGGTCGACGAAACCAGCGAGGAGGCCGTGGCCCGCGCCAAGCTGGACTGGTGGCGCGGCGAGATCGAACGGCTGTACGACGGCGACCCGCAGCACCCCATCACCCGCGCGCTGCAGCCGCATCTGGCCCCCTTTGACCTGGGCCGCGAGTACTTCGACGAGATCATCGACGGCATGCAGATGGATCTCGACTACGACAGCTACCCCGATTTCACCACGCTGTCGCTGTACTGCTACCGCGTGGCCAGCGTGGTCGGCATCCTCTCCGCGCACATCTTCGGCTTCACCGAGCGCGGCACGCTCAAGTACGCCCACGACCTCGGCATGGCCCTGCAGCTGACCAACATCCTGCGCGACGTGCACGAGGACGCGATGCGCGGGCGGGTGTACATCCCGATGGACGAACTGCAGAAACACGGCGTGCGCCCGGAGGAGTTCCAGCGCAACCTCACCGACGACCGCCACCGCGCGCTGTTCGCGGAGCAGGCCGAACGCGCCCGGCGCTATTACGACAAGGCCGAAGCCGAACTGCCGGCCGCGGACCGCTACGCCCAGCGCCCGGGCCTGATCATGGCCGCGATCTACCGCCGCCTGCTGGACGAGATCGCCGATGACGGCTACCGCGTGCTGGAACACCGGGTGCACCTGACCCCGCTGCGCAAGCTGTGGATCGCCTGGCGCACCTACCGCCGCCTGCGCCGCGAACGCCGGCGCGGCTGAATTCCCATGTCCGTCGCGCCCGACGCCCGTCCGGTGGCGGTGGTCGGGGCCGGCTGGGCCGGTCTCACCGCCGCCCTCGCGCTGGCGCGCGCCGGCCACCCGGTGCACCTGCTGGACAGCGCGGCGGTGGCCGGCGGCCGCGCCCGCAGCCTGACCCTGGACGGCACCACACTGGACAACGGCCAGCACATCCTGGTGGGCGCCTGCGAAGCGGCGCTGGCACAGATCCGCTCGGTCGGCGTCGACCCGGAGCAGGCCTTCCACGCCCTGCCCTTTGGCCTGGAACTGCGAGCCGCCGACGGCACCGAGGCCCTGCGCCTGAACCCGGCCTCGCCGCGCCTGCCGGCGCTGGGCCGCGCGCTGTACGCCGCCCTGAAAACCGAGCCGCTGCGGGTGCGGCTGCGCGCCACCCTGGGCGCGGTCGGCCTGCTGCATGGCCCGCTGCATCAGGATCGACCGGTACGCCCCTGGCTGCAGTACCACCACCAGCCGCCCGCGCTGATCGAGCGCCTGTGGGAGCCGCTGTGCCTGGCGATCATGAACACCCCGCTGCGCAGCGCCTCGGCGCGGGTCTTCCGCGAGGTGCTGCGTGAGGCCCTGACCCACGGCCCGGAGGCGGCTCGCCTGCTGCTGCCGGCGCAGCCACTGGGCGCGATCTACCCGGAGCCGGCGCTGGCCGAACTGCGGGAACGCGGCGCCAGCATCGACCTCGGACGGCGCATCCGGCACATCGAACTGCCCGACGACCCCGGATCGGGGGCTTCGCCGGTCATGCTGGAGGATCGCGGTGGCCGGCGCATCGAGGCACGCGCCGTGATCCTGGCCACCACCCCGGCCGCTGCCGCCGGGCTGCTCCCCGAGGCCGCCGACCCGGGCGACCTGCGCGAGCGCATCCGCGGCATGGGCGGGCGCAGCATCTGCACCGTGTACCTGCGCTACCCGCGTGCGGTGGATGAACTGCCGCCCCTGCTGGGGCTGCTGGGGCAGTACGGCCAGTGGGCGGTACCGCGCCGCGTCGGCGGCCATCCGGAATGGGTGGCCGTGGTCACCTCCGCCGCCGACGACGCCGCACCCATGGATGCCGACACCCGCTGCGCGACGGTAGCCGCGGAACTGGCCCGCTGCGTACCCGGACTGGACACCCCGGTCGCGCAGCACGCGGTCTGCGAACGCCGCGCGACCCTTGATGCCAGCACCGGCATCGACACCCGCCGCCCCGAACCGCGCACCGCGCGCCGGGATCTGCTGCTCGCCGGGGACTATCTGGTCCCCGGACTCCCTTCCACCCTCGAAGCCGCGGTGCGCTCCGGTTTAGAATCGGCGCATCTGCTCATGGAGGATCTCTCTTGACCGACACCCCGCTCGACATCCCGAAGCTGATCGACTATCGGCCCGAACCCGGCGCCTTTGCCGACCGCGTGATCCTGGTGACCGGCGCGGCCGATGGCATCGGGCGCCAGGTCGCCGAGGCCTGCGCCGCTGCCGGGGCCGTGGTGGTCCTGCTGGACAAGGACATCAAGGGCCTGGAGCGCGTGTACGATGCCATCGAGGCCGCCGGGCACCCGCAGCCGGCGATCTACCCGCTCAACCACGAGGGGGCCACGGTCAAGGACTATGGCGAGATGGCCGAGAGCATCCGCGACTCGCTCGGCCGGCTGGACGGCGTGGTGCTCAATGCCGGCTGGGCCGGCACCCTGACCCCGCTGAAGCAGTACGACCCGGAGCTGTGGTTCAAGGTCGTCAACGCCAACCTGAACGGGCCGTTCTTCCTGGTGCAGGCGGTCATTCCGCTGCTGGAAGCCAGCCCGACCGGCAGTCTGGTGATCTCCACCCAGGACGCCAGCCGCGCCTACTGGGGCGCCTTCGGCATGGCCAAGGCGGCGCAGGACAGCCTGCTGGGGATCCTGCACCGCGAACACCGTCACGAAGGCGGCTTCATCCACGTCAACGGCTTGGACACCGGCCCGGTGCGCACCCGCTTCCGCCGCGCGCACTACCCCGGCGAAGACCCGGCCAGCCTGCCGGCGCCCGAGGACACCGTGGGCCCGTATCTCTACTTCCTCGACCCCGGCGACCCGGCCGTCACCGGCCACAACCTGCGCCTCGAAGGCCACCTCCCGATCCGCCCCCTGCCCCCGGATTACGACGGCTGATTCCGGCCCCGATCGGCCGGAGGGCCGGCCTCCTACCGCTCCCCGACCCGCCGGTAGGAGGCCAGCCCCCTGGCCGACCCGGCAGCAGACCTGCCCCCGGTCGGCCGGCCGGAGGGCCGGCCTCCTACCGCTCCCCGAACCGTCCGCAGGAGGCCAGCCCCTGGCCGATCCGGCACCAGACCTGCCCCCGATCGGCCGGAGGGCCGGCCTCCTACCGCTCCCCGAACCGTCCGCAGGAGGCCAGCCCCTGGCCGATCCGGCACCAGACCTGCCCCCGATCGGCCGGAGGGCCGGCCTCCTACCGCTCCCCGAACCGTCCGTAGGAGGCCAGCCCTCCGGCCGATCCGGCACCGGACCTGCCCCCGATCGGCCGGAGGGCCGGCCTCCTACCGCTCCCCGAACCGTCCGTAGGAGGCCAGCCCCCTGGCCGATCCGGCACCAGACCCGGCCCAATCGGCCGGGTGGCCGGCCTCCTACCGTTTGCCCGGGCCCTTCTTCGGGCCGCCCTTGCGCCCCGGCTTGCGGCCGGTCGGGGCCGGCCGTGCGGCCTTCTCCACGCCCAGGTGCTGGGTACGCACCTCGCCGCCGCGCTGCCGGAGCGCCTTGCCGCCGCGGGTCACGCGCCCGCCGGCGGCCGGTCGCGCCCCGCCGCCCTTGCTGCCACCCTTGCCCCCAGTACCCGCCGGCTGCCAGGTGGGGATCAGGTGGTGCTTGCCGTTGCCGATCAGGTCGCGCCGACCCATGCGCTTCAGCGCATCACGCAGCAGCGGCCAGTTATCCGGGTCGTGATAGCGCAAAAACGCCTTGTGCAGCCGCCGCGCCCGCGCCCCGCGGGCCACGGAAAGCCGTGAATCCGCCCTGCGCCGCACGCCCCGCAGCGGGTTGCGCCCGGTGTGCCACATCGCGGTGGCCAGGGCCATGGGACTGGGCAGGAAAGCCTGCACCTGGTCAGCGCGGAAGCCATTGCGCTTGAGCCACAGAGCGAGGTTGAGCATGTCCTCGTCAGTGGTGCCCGGATGCGCGGCGATGAAGTACGGGATCAGGTACTGCTCCTTGCCCGCCGCCTTCGAATACTTGTCGAACATCGCCTTGAAGCGGTCATAGGTACCCATCCCCGGCTTCATCATGTGACCGAGCGGGCCCTCCTCGGTGTGCTCCGGGGCAATCTTCAGATACCCGCCGACATGGTGCGTCACCAGCTCCTTCACGTACTCCGGCGACTCGATCGCCAGGTCGTAGCGCAGGCCCGAGGCGATCAGCACCTTCTTCACCCCCGGCAGCTCGCGCGCCTTGCGATACAGGCGGATCAGCGGGGCGTGGTCGGTATTCAGATTGGAGCAGATCCCGGGATACACGCAGGACAGGCGCCGGCAGTTCTTCTCGATCTCGGGATCCTTGCAGGCCAGGCGGTACATGTTCGCGGTGGGTCCGCCCAGATCCGAGACCACGCCGGTAAAGCCCTCCACGCGATCGCGCATCTCCTCAATCTCGCGCAGGATGCTGTCCTCCGAGCGGCTCTGGATGATGCGCCCCTCGTGCTCGGTTATGGAACAGAAGGTGCAGCCGCCAAAGCAGCCGCGCATGATGTTCACCGAGAAGCGGATCATCTCCCAGGCCGGGATGCGCGCATCGCCGTAGGACGGATGCGGGGCCCGCGCATAGGGCAGATCGAACACCGCGTCCATCTCCGGGGTCGACAGCGGCACCGGCGGCGGGTTGAGCCACAGCTCCTTGTCGCCGTGGCGCTGCACCAGCGCCCGCGCGTTGCCCGGGTTGGTCTCCAGGTGCATCACCCGCGAGGCATGGGCGTACAGCACCGCGTCGCCCTTCACCTGCTCGAAGGCCGGCAGGCGGATCACCGTGCGGCTGCGCGGCGTGCCCTTCGGGATCTCGCGGTGGAAGCGCACCACCTGCGCTTCGGCATCGCTCCCGGATCCCGTGCCCGATTCCTGCCCGGTCGCGCAGGCCTGCGCCGAGGTCTCCGCATAGGGATCCGGGTTCGCGTCCACCGGCCCCGGGGTATCCACCTCGGAGGAATCCAGCACCACGTGATCGCCCGGCACCCGGTCACGCAGGAACGCGGTGCCGCGCAGATCGTTGATCTCGCGCGGATGCTCGCCCCCGGCCACCCGATGCGCCAGTTCCACCAGCGCGCGCTCGGCGTTGCCGAACAGCAGGATGTCCGCGCGCGAATCCAGCAGCACCGAGCGGCGCACCTTGTCCTGCCAGTAGTCGTAATGGGCGATGCGCCGCAGGCTCGCCTCGATCCCGCCGATCACCACCGGCACGTCGCGGAAGGCCTCGCGCACCCGCTGGCTGTACACGATCACCGCGCGGTCGGGGCGCCTGCCGTGCACGTCACCGGGGGTATAGGCGTCGTTGGAGCGCTTCTTCCGTTCCGCGGTGTAGTGGTTGACCATCGAGTCCATGTTCCCGGCGGTCACGCCGAAGAACAGGTTCGGCCGCCCCAGCGCGCGGAACGGCTCGGCCGAGGTCCAGTCGGGCTGGGCGATGATGCCGACGCGAAAGCCCTGCGCCTCCAGCAGGCGGCCGATGATGGCCATGCCGAAGCTGGGATGGTCGACATAGGCATCCCCGGTGACCAGCACGATGTCGCAGGAATCCCAGCCGAGCTGGTCCATCTCCTCGCGCGTGGTCGGCAGGAACGGCGCCGTGCCGAAGCGTTTGGCCCAGTACGGACGGCGGTCGAACAGACCGGGTACGGTCTCGTCGGCGATAACGGGTACGGAAGCGGACATGCGGCCTCGTTCCGGGGATTCCGGAGCACTGCGATCGGGTAATCGCCCATTACACGCGCGCGCGGCCCGGGCTTCAACCGGACCCGCGCGCGGCAGGGGCTTCAGACGTGCCGTGCGTCGCGCACGCCGGCGTACTGCACCCCGGCCAGACGGGCCAGATCGCGATCGAAGGTCGACAGGTCGTTGGGGCCGAAGTCCTCCAGCCGCGCATGACCGCAGGCCCGCGCCAGCACCCGCGCCAGTTCGGTGGCGTCGGTCAGGAACCGGCCCAGACGCGCCGCCCCGGTCTCCACATCCAGGCGCGCACGCAGCTGCGGATCCTGGGTGGCCACGCCGGTGGGGCACTGGTTGGTGTGGCAGATGCGCGCCCCCACACAGCCGATCGCCTGCAGCGCGGCATTGCCCAGGGCCACGCCGTCGGCGCCCAGCGCCAGGGCCTTGACCCAGTCCGCCGGGGTGCGCAGCCCGCCGGTCACCAGCAGCGTCACGCGGCCCGAGGCCCCGGTGGCATCCATGTGCCGGCGTGCACGCGCCACCGCCGGGATAGTTGGCACCCCCATGTGGTCGCGCAGCAGTGCCGGCGCGGCGCCGGTACCCCCGCCGCGACCATCGAGGATGATGTAGTCGGCGCCGGCCTCCAGGGCAAAATCGATGTCCGCCTCGATGTGGTGCGCGGCCAGCTTGAAGCCGAACGGGATGCCGCCGGAGCGCTGGCGCACGTCATCCGCGAAGCGGCGGAAATCCTCCGGCGTGCGCAGCGCCGGATCCGCGGGCGGCGAGACCGCGTCGCGCCCGGCCTCAATCCCGCGCGCGGCCGCGATCTCGTCGGTCACCTTGGAACCGGGGAGCACGCCGCCCACGCCGGTCTTGGCCGCCTGCCCGGCCTTGAAATGGAAGGCCTGCACCCGCTCGGGCACCGTGTCGTCGTAGCCGAAATGCGCCGGACCCAGCTCGAACAGATAGCGCGAGGCCGCCTCCGCCTCCTCCGGCAGCATGCCGCCTTCGCCGGAACACACCCCGGTGCCGGCCTGTTCCGCGCCCCGCGCCAGCGCCATCCGCGCCTCGCGCGACAGCGACCCGTAGCTCATGTCGGTCACCAGCCACGGCATGGACAGGCGCAGCGGCCGCTGCGCCTGCGGCCCGATCACCAGCTCGGTGGCCACCTCCGCCCCGGCCTCCAGCGGCCGGCTCGCCAGCTGGGCCGCCAGCAGCTGCAGCGCATCCCAGCCCGGCAGGTCGTCGCGCGGCACGCCCATCGCCACCGTCGGTCCGTGGGCACCCAGCCCGTCCAGGCCGTCGCGCGCCAGCGCATGGATGAACTCGACATGCGGCTCGGTCGCGGTCGCGCGCGGATCGGGCGGCGCGTCGGATCCGCCGTTCCCGGCGTTCCCGCCCGGCTCCGACGCCGGTTCCGGCGCCTCCCCGACCTGCGCGTCCAGCCCGGCGTGCGTACCGTCACAATAGGGCAGATTGCCCGACTGCTTGCACTGGCACAGAAACGCCTCGCCATCCTCCTGCGCGGTAAACGCCAGCGGGCCCAGGCCCGTCCCCGCGTGGGAACCGTCGCAGAACGGCTGGTTCGCCGAACGTCCGCAGCGGCAGAAGTAGTACTCCTTCCCCTTCTCCAGCTCCACGCCACGCGGTTCCAGTGCCGCAATCACGGGTCGGCTCATCGTGTCCTCCTGTCGGGTTGTCCGGCTCACCCGACATGAACCCACAAACCCGCACCCCGGCGCAAACCGCCCGACCCGGCCGCCCCGTCTGGGCGCGATGACGCCCGCGGGCGTATCATGGGGAATCGTGCCATCTGCCCCCGGGAGCCCCGCATGAACCAGGTCGACCACCGCAACACCCGCCGCGACTACACCCGCGCCGAGCTGCGCCGCAGCGACCTGACCCCGGAGCCCGCACAGCTGCTGGCCCGCTGGCTGGAAGAAGCGCGCGAGGCCGGCAACCCCGATCCCACCGCCATGACCCTGGCCACCGCCGACGCCGACGGCCAGCCCTCGGCGCGCATCGTCCTCTTCAAGCATTTCGAGGGCGAAGGCCTTTGCTGGTACACCGACTCGCGCAGCCACAAGGGCCGCGACCTCGCCGAGAACCCCCGCGCCGCGCTGCTGTTCTACTGGCCCGAGACCGAACGCCAGATCCGCGTCGAGGGCAGCGTCAGCGCCCTGCCCGCCGAGCTCGCGGACGACTACTTCAGCCAGCGGCCCGGCGGCAGCCGGCTGGCCGCCGCCGCCTCCCTGCAGAGCCAGCCGGTGGATGACCGCGCCACCCTGGAGCAGCGCGTGAAGGACCTGGAACAGCAGTACCCCGACGGCAACGTCCCCCGCGACCCGGCCTGGATCGGCTACCGCCTCGCTCCCGAGCTCTTCGAATTCTGGCAGGGCCGCGCCAGTCGCCTGCACGACCGCTTCACCTACCATCACAACGGCGAACACTGGGAAATCACCCGCCTGATGCCCTGAACCGCCGATCCTGAAGCGCGCCATGCGGGCGGCCCGCATGCGGGAGCCGGGTTCCCTCACCGATTATCCACGGCAACCCTACCGCCCCCGCCTCCGAATCTGCTAGGATGCGCACCGCTACTGGCGACGGTCGCAACAACCGACCGGGTCGGAGCACGGAGAGGTGCCGGAGTGGTCGAACGGGGCGGTCTCGAAAACCGTTGTACGCGCGAGCGTACCGAGGGTTCGAATCCCTCCCTCTCCGCCAGATTCAGGTAAAGGGGCCCGCGTGGCCCCTTTTCTATGCATACCCCCATGGCCGGAGGGATTCGAACCCGAGGAATGGAAAAGCCGGGTTCGACGGGCGACGCGCCAGCGAAGCCCGAACATCGCCGCAGGCGATGGCCCGAAGGGCGAGCCACAACGTGGCGAGTAATCCCTCCCTCTCCGCCAGATTCAGGTAAAGGGGCCCGCGCGGCCCCTTTTCTATGCGCATCCCCCCGCAGGCGCCCGTGAACATGCCCGCAGGATGCCGGCCCTCGGGCCGATTCCCCGTCCGGCCAATCCCTGCGCCTGATCGGCCAGAGGCTGGCCTCCTACCTGCGGGCGTTCAGCCCCCTTGACCGGACGCCGCCGGAGCCTTAAATTACGCGTCTTCCGGGGCGGTTAGCTCAGCGGTAGAGCACTGCCTTCACACGGCAGGGGTCGCTGGTTCGAACCCAGCACCGCCCACCATATCTCCCGGAGAAGCGGCCCGTGGCATTGCCCGGGCCGCTTTTTCGTGTGGGGTAATGCCCGGTGAGGCGTCGGCCCTGTGGGAGGCCAGCCCCCTGGCCGATCGGGCTCGGGATATGCCGCATCGCCCAGAGGGCTGGCCTCCTGCGGAATTCTGGCGGAGAGGGAGGGATTCGAACCCTCGAGGGGCTTGCACCCCTGCCGGTTTTCAAGACCGGTGCAATCAACCACTCTGCCACCTCTCCGGAGGCGCACATTCTCCGCGACCACCCCGCGGCTGGCAACTCGGCCGGTCACCCCGCAATCCATCGCCTATACGCTATATGTCGCATAGAAAGAGTTTGATAGAAGAAAATAACGATCTTCCGTAAAATCGCGGCCCTGTCCTTCCCGGCCGGATCCGCCTCCCGCGATTCGGCACCGGCGCCGAGCCTCCTGACGCGACGCCGGACGAAGACGCCGCGGCCCCGGCCGCCGGCACGAACTTCAGTGACCGCCCCGGGGACCGGCGACGGGGCGCAACCCGAGGCCGACCATCATGAATTCGATGCTGCTCAATCTGTTTCCCTTCCTGCGCTGGCGTCCCACCAAGGACACCATCAACGCGGATCTGATTGCCGGCATCTCGGTCGCCCTCGTCCTCATCCCGCAGTCCATGGCCTACGCCCAGCTGGCCGGGCTGCCGCCGGTCTACGGGCTGTACGCCTCCCTGCTGCCGGTGATGATTGCCGCCCTCTGGGGCTCCTCGAACCAGCTGGCGACCGGGCCGGTAGCGGTGGTCTCGCTGCTCACGGCCTCGGCCCTGATCCCGTTCGCCGCCGAGGGCTCGTCCGAGTTCATTGCCCTGGCGATCATACTGGCCTTCATGGTCGGCGTGGTGCAGCTGGTACTGGGACTGTTCCGGCTGGGCTCGATCGTCAGTTTCATCTCGCATCCGGTCATCGTCGGCTTCACCAACGCCGCAGCCATCATCATCGCCCTGTCGCAGCTCAACAAGATCCTGGGCGTCCCGGTCGACACCAGCGGCCATTTCATGGTCGGCCTGTGGGGCGTGGTGCAGCAGATCGGCGACGTGCACCTGCCGACGCTGGCCTTCGGCCTGGGCGCGATCGCGCTGATGGTCGCCATGAAGCGCGTGGTCCCGAAGATCCCCGGCGTCCTTGTCGCCGTGGTCGTCACCATCCTCATCAGCTGGGCCATCGGCTACGAGCAGAAGGCCGAAGTGGCGGCCGACCGGGTCGCACCGGCCGACGTGGTCGCCCTGGCCGAAGAGGTCGACTCCCGTTCCGGCGCGCTGGCCGACATCGAACAGCGCATCCGCGAGCTGGAGGCCGAGGTCGACGAGGTCGAACGTGCCGAGGCGGTACGCATCCGTCACGAGATCGATACCCTCGGCCTGGAGCGCGACGAACAGCGCAGCGAACTGCGCGATCTGCGCGACCAGCTCGGCGCGATCAGCCTGCGTCGCGTCCCCGGCGAAGACGACGCCCCGGCCCGCTTCATCCGCGAGGGCCACCTGACCGATGCGGAACGCGAACGGGCCGACGGCACCGACTGGCGCATCGAAGAGGTCGACAACGACACCATCCACCTGGACGGGGGCGGCAAGGTCGTCGGCAGCGTGCCCCAGGGCCTGCCTGCTCCCACCCTGCCGGAGCTGAGCCTGGGCAACATCACCATGCTGCTCACCAGCGCCTTCGTCATCGCCCTGGTCGGCTTTACCGAGGCCATCGCCATCGCCAAGGCCATGGCCGCGCGCACCGGCCAGCGGCTAGACCCCAGCAAGGAACTGATCGGGCAGGGCCTGGCGAACATTTCCGGGGGCTTCACCCAGGGCTATCCGGTGTCGGGGTCGTTCTCGCGCTCGGCGGTCAACCTCAATTCCGGGGCCAAAACCGGCCTGTCGTCGGTCTTTACGGCGGTGATCATCGGCATCGCCCTGCTGTTCCTGACCCCGCTGATCTACCACCTGCCGGAGGCCGTCCTCGCCGCCATCATCATGATGGCCGTCGCCGGGCTGGTGAACTTCAAGGCGATCAAGCACGCCTGGGTGGCCAACAAGCACGACGGCATCGCCGCCATCGTCACCTTCCTGGCGACCCTGGCCATGGCCCCCAACCTGGATTACGGCATCCTCACCGGGGCGGGCCTCGCGATCATCCTGTATCTCTACCGTTCGATGCAGCCGCGCGTGAGCGAACTGGCCCGCTACGAGGACGGCACCCTGCGCGAGGCGCGCCGCTACGGCCTGCAGACCGACGAAAAGATCGCGCTGATGCGCTTCGACGGTTCGCTGTACTTCGCCAACGTGCCCTACTTCGAAGACGCGGTCCTGGACCTGGCCGCCAGCCATCCGCAGGCGAAATACATCATCATCGTCGGCAAGGGGATCAACGAGATCGACGCCTCCGGCGAGGAGACCGTGCACCAGCTCGTGCATCGGCTGAAGGCACGCGGCGTCACCCTGGTGTTCGCCGGCGTGAAGGCCCAGGTGCTGGAGGTGATGGAACGCACCGGCCTGGACGAGCTGATCGGCAAGGACAACATCTTCCGCAGCACCGACCGGGCCGTCGAAGTCTGCCGTGAACGCGTGGGCGAAACGCGAGTCGAAGAACAGACCGGCCAGGAGGGCCGGAGCTGACCCGGGCCCGGCCCGGAGTCCGGCGCGGGTGGCTGCACGGCGCGGCCCTCGGCTGTACACTGACCGCATATTGAACCCAAGGAGGAAACGACCGTGTCCAGAGACCAGATCGTCCGCTCGAAACAGAACCCGTCCAGCACGGGCTCCATCAGCGAGACCATTTCCACCAACAAGGTCATCCGCCAGACCTACACCCTGCTGGCCCTGACCCTGGCCTTCAGCGCGGTCACCGCCTTTGTCGCCATGGCCATCGGTGCCCCGCCGGTCCACTGGATCGTGATGCTTGGCGTGCTGATCGGCGGCCCGTTCGCCATCCACTTCACGCGCAACTCGGTCTGGGGCCTGGTGCTGACCTTTGCCTTCACCGGGACGCTCGGGTTCTTCCTCGGCCCGATCCTGTCGATGTACCTGGGGCTGCCTAACGGCCCGCAGATCGTCGGCAACGCGTTCACCGCCACCGCCGTGGCCTTCGTGGCGCTGTCCGGCTATGCGCTGGCCACCAAGAAGGACTTCAGCTTCCTCGGCGGCTTCATCGTGGTCGGCCTGATCGTGGCGCTGCTGGCGATCGTCGCCAACATCTTCCTGGCGATCCCGGCGCTGTCGCTGGCCATCTCCGCGGCCGTGGTGCTGCTGCTGTCGGCGGCCATCCTGTTCGACACCAGCCGCATGATCCACGACCAGGAGACCAACTACGTGGTGATGACGGTGTCGCTGTACGCCAACCTGTACGTGATGTTCCTGCACATGCTGAACCTGTTCCACGCCTTTATGGGCGAGAACTGACGCGCCGGCCGAGCCCGGACCCTCCCGGACTCGCCAGCACGCGGGCCCCGCTCCGGCGGGGCCCTTTTTGTTGGCCCCTGCCCTCCGCCCGATCGCAACGCTGAAGCCATGGCCGAACCGAACCTGCCCTCCGCCCCCCGCGCCGTCTTCCTCGACACGGCGACCGTCGACCGCGACGACCTGGACTTCGCCCCGCTGGACCGCGCCGCCCCGGGCTGGGTGCGCCGGGAACGCACGCCCGCCGAACCCGACGCCATCAGCGAATGCCTGGACGGGGCCGACATCGCCATCACCAACAAGGTGGTCCTCGACCGCGGCGTGCTCGAACGCAGCCCGCAGCTCAAGCTGATCTGCGCGGCCGCCACCGGTTTCAACAACATCGACGTGGCGGCGGCGCGCGAGCTCGGCATCGCCGTGACCAACGCCCGCGACTACGCCACCGACTCGGTGGCCCAGCACGTGATGGCGCTGCTGCTGACCCTGGTCACCCGGCTGGACGACTACCGCGCCGACATCCGCGCCGGGCGCTGGAGCGAGTCCGACCAGTTCTGCCTGCTCGACCACCCGATCCGCACCCTGTCGGGCATGCGCATGGGCATCGTCGGGCGCGGCGTCCTCGGGCAGGCCACCGCGCGCCTGGCCGAGGCCTTCGGCATGCAGGTGCGCTACGCCCGCAGCCTGCGCGACGCGGAGCCCGCCGCGGATCCTGCCGCGGATAACGGGCGCGTCCCCCTGCCGGAGCTGCTGGAGACCAGCGACGTGATCTCGCTGCACTGCCCGCTGACCGACGCCACCCGCAACCTGATCGACGAAGACGCCCTGGACCGGCTGGGCCCCGACGGCCTGCTGATCAACACCGCCCGCGGCGGCCTGGTGGAGCCGCGGGCCCTGGCCGAAGCCCTGCGCGAGAAACGCATCGCCGGCGCCGGCATCGACGTGCTCGAGCCGGAACCGCCGCCGCCCGATCATCCCCTGCTCGCCCCCGACCTGGCGCGCCTGGTGCTGACCCCGCACACCGCCTGGGCCGCGCGCTCGGCACGACAGGCGGTGCTGGAGGAGATCGCCGCCAACATCCGCGCCTTCGCCGCCGGCGAGACGCGCAACCGCGTTGACTGAACGCGCACCGGGAGCCCGCATGGCCGCCAGCGACCCCACCCCCGAACAGCGCATCGCGACCCTGGAAGAACGCCTGGCCTATCTGGAATTCAGCCAGGAGGAACAGGCCCGGGTACAGGCCGAACTGCAGCAGGAGAACCAGGCCCTGACCCGGCAGCTCGAATGGCTCCACGGCCGCCTGCGGGCGCTGGAAGCCGCCGCCGGTGATGGCAGCGCGGGCGGGCAGGACACCCCCGAACCCCCGCCGCCGCATTACTGACCGCGGCCCCGTCAATGACCCTCGAACTGCGCCCGGTCCCGGAAGACGATCCGCGCGCCCGGGAGCGCACCCGGACCCTGCAGCGCCGACTGGAAGCCGCCGGCTACGTCCATGGCGGCGACGCGGCGCTGACCCTGGAAGTGGAAGCGGACTGCCTGAGCCTGGTTCTGCAGGGCGGAAAGACGCCGCTGCGCCTGACCCCGGACTTCGTGCGCGGCCGGCAGGGCTACCGCCACGCCCGCGCGGCCCACGAGACCCTGGTGCGCGCCGTGGGGCGCGTCGGCGAGCACGCGCACATCGTCGATGCCTCCGCCGGACTGGGCCGCGATGCCCTGCTGCTGGCCGCGCGGGGATGGCGGGTGAGCGCCTTCGAACGGCATCCGGTCGTCGCCCTGTTGCTGGAAGATGCCCTGCAGCGCGCCGCGCACGCCGGCGACCCGGCCCTGGCCGCAAGCGCCGCACGCGTGCACCTGTTCCCGCAGGCATTCGCCGCCGACGCCCTGCCCGCGCCCGCCGATGCGGCGGTGTTCGACCCGATGTTCCCGCAGCGACGCAAGAACGCCGCGGTCAAGAAAGACATGCAGGTCCTGCAGGCGCTGATGGAGGCCCCGGACCAGCGTCCGGGCCAGGCATCCCGGGCGGAAGACACTGAAGAACACGATGCCGCAAGCGATACGGAAAGCGACGCGGCCGCCACGCTCGCCGCGCTGATCCCCGCCACCCGCGGCCGCGTGGTGGTCAAGCGCCCCGCCGGTGCCGCCCCTCTGCCCGGCACCACGCCGGTCTCCGCCATCCAGGGCCGCGCAGTACGCTTCGACCTCTACCGCGCCTGATCGGCCAGGGGGCTGGCCTCCCACAGGCCAAGCCCGGCGCCCGATCGGCCAGGGGGCTGGCCTCCCACAGGCCAATCCCCTGCGCCGGATCGGCCAGGGGGCTGGCCTCCCACGGCACCCAGCCGGTAGGAGGCCGGCCCTCCGGCCGATTCCCCGTCCGGCCAATCCCCTGCGCCGGATCGGCCAGGGGGCTGGCCTCCTACGGCACCCGACCGGTAGGAGGCCGGCCCTCCGGCCGATTTCCCGTCCGGGCCATCTCCCGCGCCCGATCGGCCAGGGGGCTGGCCTCCTACAGACTAATCCCGGCGCCGGATCGGCCAGAGGCTGGCCTCCTACAGGTCGAACCCGACCTCCGGGATCAGGAGCCGCCGAGGATCAGCCGTTCCCCGTCCCCGTGCAGCCGGTATTGCGGGATCTCCAGGTTGCGCGCCCCGGGCTGGTCGCGGAACACCCGCCCCGCGGCGTCGTAACGCCCGCCGCGACAGCGGTCCTCGAAGCCGCCCGGCCAGCCGTCGGCCTGTTCCGGATGCACCAGGTCCAGCTCGCAGCCCAGATCCGCGCTTTCGCCGTAGACCACCAGCCAGTCCGGCGTGAAGCTGCGCTCGGGCAACGCCAGCCCCTCCGGCTGACGCCCGCGCCGCGCCTGCGGATCGCGCAGGGCCTCCGCCTCGACCGCCTCCAGCGACTCCAGCAGCGCCGCATCGCGATGCACCACCAGCACGTGCCGTCCGTTCCAGCGCAGCCGCTTCACCTCGCCCGCCTCGATCTGCGCCAGATCCAGGCTCCGCGGCTCCGGCCCCGAACCGCCCGGCAGCGACACGAACTGCGCGGAAAACGCCAGCGCCAGCGCGACCACGCCCCCCAGCGCCATCAGCTTCAGCAGCACCCGCAACCGCAGTCGCCGCAGTGCGGTCTCCGGATCCGGCGAAGAACGGAGCACGATGACGTTACCTCCACAACAAAAGATTGCGAGAACCCACTGCAAACGGTGCCCCGGCCCTTCACGGGGACGGGTCAGCGGCATACACTACCGGCATGCCTACCTCCAATCGAGAATCCATCCGCAACGACCGGCGCTACGTCGGTCTCCACAACGACCTTTACGGCGGCATGACGCCGATCGGCAACATCATCCGCGATGCCTGGGTGTTCGGCATCCTGCCGGAAGATCAGACCTGCGAGGGCTGGGAGATCGGCCAGATCCAGGCCCTGCAGAGCCAGGTCAACGCCAAGTGGGACGAGTACGGCCTGCGCCCCTCCGCCCTGCCGGAAGAGCTGCGCGAGCGCCACGAACGCATCCACAACGAGGCGATCGAGCGCGCCCGCGAACACGGCTGGGTCCCCGGCCGCGACATCGACAGCGACATGGACGACAACGGCTGAGCCGCGCGCGCCCGTCATGATCCGCACCCTGATCGTCATCGGCGCCGCGCTGGCGGCGATCGCCGTGGTCCTGGGGGCCTTCGGCGCCCACGCCCTGGAACAGCGCCTGTCGGAACGCGCCCTCAACACCTGGCACACCGGCGTGCAGTACCACTTCATCCACGCCCTCGGCCTGCTGCTGATCGCCGCGCTGTGGAGCCAGCTGGCCACCGGCTGGGCCACCGCCGCGGCCGTGGCCTTTGTCACCGGCATCCTGCTGTTCGCCGGCAGCCTGTACGGCCTGGCCCTGGGCGCCCCGCGCATGCTGGGAGCGGTCGCCCCCGTCGGCGGTACCCTGTTCATCCTCGGCTGGGTCGGCGTCGCCATCGCCGCGTGGCGCGCGGGTGGATAGGCAACCGCTCCGCGGCGTCCCTATAATCCGCGCCATAGCCGTTACAGCCCATTCCGAGCCGGAGATCCCATGAGCCAGCCTTCCTTTGCCGTGTTCGCCGAACAGACCCTGGACGACTTCTACGCCCGCCTGAGCGACCACCCCGACCTCGGGGACCTGGATATCGACCTGATCGACGGCGTGCTGACGCTGGAGTTCGAGGACGGCGCGCAGATGATCCTCAACCGCCAGGAAGCGGCCGAGCAGATCTGGCTGTCCTCACCGGAAGGCCCGGCGCATTTCGGCTACGACGAGGCCTCCGGCCAGTGGCAGAACGACCGCACCGGCGAGACCCTGGAAACCACCCTCGCCCGGGTGCTGGGCGGCAAGCTGGGCACGTCGATCGAACTCTGACCCGCCCGCCGCGCCGGAACCGGCGTCCTCAGGAACCGTCCCGATCCCCGCCCCGAGGTCCTTCCCCGGTTTCCCCGGTGGCACCGCGGCGGGACGGCTCCGCGGACTCCTCGCCCGGCTCGCCCGAGTCACCCGGCTGGCCAACGTCCCCGTCGATCGCCCTCAGGTGATTCTCCACCTCCGAGAGCACCGCGTGGGCGCCGTCTTCCTCCAGCGCCAGATCCAGCGCCTTCAGCGGCTCCGCCGTCCCCGCCTCGCCGCGCAGCCCGGTGCGCGCCAGCCCCAGCGACACCAGCCGGAACTGGCGAAAGAACAGATACGCCAGCGTCGCCAGGATCAGCGCGACCCAGGGCTGCTCGTTGAAGGCCATCCAGGCCGCCACGCCATACGCCAGAAAGGTGATCACGAAGATCACCACGGCGACCTTGTGCGCCCGTGCCACGATGCGCTCGAAGACATCGCGGTGCTCGAGGATGAAGTCGGGTTCGAAGTGCATGGTCACCTCAGGCGGCCGGGGCCGTCGGCGGTTCGATCACCTCGGTGCCGCCCAGCCACGGGCGCAGGCGCTCGGGGATGCGCACGGAACCGTCGGCCTGCTGATGATTCTCCAGCAGCGCCACCAGCGCGCGACCCACCGCCACGCCGGAACCGTTCAGCGTATGCAGCAGCTCCGGGCGCTCGCCCGCCTTCGGGCGGAACCGCGCCTGCATGCGCCGCGCCTGGAATGCCTCGAAGTTCGAACAGGACGAGATTTCGCGGTAGGCCTGCTGCCCCGGCAGCCAGACCTCCAGGTCGTAGGTACGTGCGGCGGAAAAGCCCATGTCGCCGGCCGACAGCAGCATCACCCGGTAGGGGATCTCCAGCGCCTGCAGCACCTTCTCGGCATCACCCAGCAGGCCTTCCAGCGCCGCGTCCGATTCCTCCGGCCGGACCACCTGCACCAGCTCCACCTTCTCGAACTGGTGCTGACGGATCAGGCCACGCACGTCACGGCCATAGCTGCCCGCCTCCGAGCGGAAACAGGGCGTGTGCGCCACCATCTTCAGCGGCAGCTCCTCCGCCTCCAGGATCTGCTCGCGCACCAGGTTGGTCAGCGGCACCTCCGCCGTGGGGATCAGCCGGAACTTCTGCTCGCAGTCCACCGAGAACAGGTCATCGTCAAACTTGGGCAGCTGCCCCGTGCCCACCAGTGTCTCCGGGTTGGCCAGGTACGGGACGTAGGTCTCCTCGTAACCATGTTCGCGGGTATGCAGGTCCAGCATGAACTGCGTCAGCGCGCGGTGCAGCCGCGCCATCTCCCCGCGCATCACCACAAAGCGCGCACCCGCCACCCGGGTCGCCCCCTCGAAGTCCAGGCGCGCCCCCGGCTCGCCCAGCTGGATATGATCGCGGCAGTCGAAATCGAAGCCGGGCGGCTCGCCCCAGCGGCGAACCTCTTCGTTCGCGGCCTCGTCCAGGCCCTCGGGCACGCCCGCCTGCGGCAGGTTGGGCACATGCAGCAGCAGATCGTGCAGCTCGGCCTGAATGCCCTCCAGCTCGTCCTCGCAGCCCTTCAGCTCGTCGCCCATGCGCGAGACCTCCGCCTTCAGCGGCTCGATGTCCTCGCCCCGCGCCTTCGCCTGCCCGATCGCCTTCGACCGCGTGTTGCGCTCCGCCTGCAGCTCCTGCGTGCGCACCTGCAGCTCCTTGCGGCGCGCCTCCAGGCGCTCGAACCGCTCACGGTCCAGGGTAAAACCGCGCCGCGCCAGCGCGGCCTCGGTGGCGTCCAGATCCTGACGCAGACTGCGGATATCCAGCATGGGTTAAGCCGTCGACCAGTAGTAGTGGAAACCGCGCAGTTTAAGCCAAACACCCCGCCCCGTGCAGGCCGACACCGCGCAACCCCCCTCCCCAGTGGAGGCCGGCCCCCCTTGCCGATCGGCCCGAACCTGGCACCGGATCGGGTTGTAGGAGCGGCCTCGGCCGCGAACCGCACAGCCCCATCGGCCAGAGGGCTGGCCTCCTACACCGACCGCCACCCTGCAGGAGCGGCCTCGGCCGCGAACCGCACGACGCCAGGCCCCACGCAAGACCTTCGCGGGCAAGCCCGCTCCCACAGAACCCCCTACCCCCGGTAGGAGCCTGCTCGCAGGCGAACGAGGCCGATCACCTCCGAGCTCTCCGGGAACGAGCGTCGACACCGTCAAGAGCTGGGAAGCCAAACGACGCAACCCTACCGGACTGGCCGCCAAGGTTCTGGCCACCATCCAGGACAACCCGAACTTCCATAACGAAATCGCTGCACACTGAGCACCGGATCGGGCAGAGGGCTGCCCCCGCACGGCACCATGCGATTCCAGCCCGCTACCCGGGCTCGTCCAGGAGCTGCCTTACCGTAGCCAATGGGAGGAACAGCCTGCGAGGATTGGAAGGTAGCGGGGCGAACCCGTACCCCTCATACAACGCTTGCCTTCGTGCCATGCGATCCGGGTCGCCACAATCCAGGACATCCAGCATCACAACCGCGAGTCCGATCTGCTCCGCGGCCCGGGCGATGCGCGTCAGGGCATCGATGAGCAGGTCTCCCCCAATACCGCTTCCACGATAGCGCTCGTCCCGGCCCATCATCGAAATGAACGCGGCGGGGATGGATCCATGCGCAGGACGGGTCCGGGCATACCGTGCGGGCAGCCCCTCGTAACACACCGCGTGGGCGTTGAGCGTGTAAAAGCCGGCCACCGCACCATCGGGCGCCGCCATCACATACAGCCGGACGTTACCCGCTTTCGCCAGCTTGTTCGCGCTAACGCCGCAGCGGAATCCCTTCCGGTTGTGCCGCTCCGGATCGAACGGCTCAATGACGAAGGGCCGCTCACCGGCCCCCGCCATTACCCGGAGACCGTCCGCGCGCGACTGCGCCGGGCGGCCTCACGCAGCGCTTCCGTCGGTTCCGGGGGAGTCTCCAGGGCCGCGAAAAACGCCGCGTGGTCCTCGGCACTCAGCACCGTGCGCTCATGCGTGGCAATGGTCTCCAGCGCCGCCTGATAGGCCGCGTTGATCACGAACGACGAGTCATCCATCCCGGATAGCGATGCCGCCCGGTGAATGGCCTGCTTGATCCGGGGCCGGGTCCGAAAATGCATCCGGGCGTCGTTGCGCTCATCACCTTCGCCAGATGGGTGATTGACCGGATCCATGGCATGCTCCGCTTTGATCGAGCTTCCAATGTACGCCGCTTATGCGTACACGGCAACACCCGCCGCATTCGCGGGCAAGCCCGCTCCCACAGAACCCCCTCCCCCCGCAGGAGCCTGCTCGCAGGCGAACGATCCCGAATGCCCCGCCCCACGCCCCCGGCGCCACCGACCCTGACCTACAATCCCCTTCAATGAAACAAAACACGTGAGGCATTCCATGGAACGGAACATCGTCTTCTGCTGCGACGGCACCGCCAACCAGAAGGGCGAGGTCAACACCAACGTGGTGCACCTGATCCGGCGCATCCCCACCACCGCCCGTCAGGTCTCGGCCTACGAGCCCGGCGTGGGCACCTTCTCCCCGTTCGGCATGCGGCGCGAGAACATCATCGGCACCACCCTGGGCAAGCTGTTCGGCCACGGCCTCACCGCCAACATCGAGAACGGCTACCGCTTTCTGATGCAGCAGGTGCGGGAAGGGGATCGGGTGTACCTGTTCGGCTTCTCGCGCGGTGCGTATGCGGTGCGCGCACTGTCCGGCATGCTGCGCAAATGCGGGCTGCTGCAGCCCGGGCGGGAAGATCTCATCGCCGAGGCCTCGCGCCTGTACACCGGGCGCGACAACCAGGACGACGCCGCGAGCTTTCGCAAGCAGCACACCCGCCCCTGCCCGGTGCACTTCATCGGCGCCTGGGACACCGTCGGGTCACTCGGGTATCTCTACCGCAACCGCCGCTTCTTCGACACCCGCCTCAGCCCCGAAGTCACCCACGCCCGCCATGCCCTGGCCATCGACGAACGCCGCCCCAAGTTCGAGGCCCTGTTGTGGGATGACACCCGCGTGGAATCCGGGCAAACCCTCAAACAGCTCTGGTTCCCCGGCGCCCACGCCGATGTCGGCGGCGGCTACGAACAGCGCCAGCTCGCCGAAATCGCCCTGCAATGGATGCTCGAAGAAGCCGCCGAAGCCGGCCTGATCGTCAAAGAACCCCACGAACCCGCCATCGCCCCCGACCCCGCCGGCCCCATCCACGAACCCTGGAACACCTGGGCCGGCCGCACCCTGCGCCTGCTGCACCTC
>NZ_KB900037.1:0-32302 GCF_000378545.1 Thioalkalivibrio sp. ALE23
TGATCCGGCCGAAACGGCCGCAGACCAACGGAATGGTGGAGCGCTTCAACGGCCGCATCGCCGACTTGCTGCGGACCCGGCGCTTCGGCTCGGGAGAGCACATGAAGGACACCCTCCAGGACTACCAGCGCCTTTACAACCATCAGATCGGGCAGAAGGCGCTGGGGCACCGAACGCCGGTTGAGACACTCAAGGCCTGGCAACAGGAACGCCCCGATTTATTTCGTAAACGTGTATACAATCAGCCGGGGCCCGACAGTTAGTCGCCAGGGTACTGTCGTGGTAGGTATCGGTCTCGCTGGGGATTTCGTAAATTGCATTCGCCGATTGAATCATCCGTTTTATAGATTCCACGCTTCTTTGCGAGACGCCGGGACCAGTGCAGGCATTGCGGATGGTCTTGGTGTCGGGGGTCGGCCGATCGAGGTGTTTTTTGAGGTCTTCGAGAAGACCGTGTAGACCGGGCGGTCCGTTCAACCACCCCATCAGCTCGGCTGGTGGAGGCAAGAAAGGGAATGCTGTGTCGGGTGTGTCTATGGGCGTTCGGGTTGCCATCGCGGGGGCCTTGCCGGTGTTGTGAGAGTGTCAGTGATCCATGGGGTGGCACTGTAAACGGGAGTCCGTGCTAAATGTAGCCTGGTTATATCCGTGAGAGGTGGTAGGGTGCGTGCCTGTGGCACTGGGTGGCAAGGAAAGCGGATGTGGCGCTGGTTGCTCCTTCGTCCGCACGTGCTTCGATAAGGGTGCTCGTGTGGCCATAGAGGAACGGCCGAGTGATTTGGACCGGGCCGGAGCCTACGGAGAGTTTCTGGTCGTTGCCCTCAGCTGACCCGCGTCAGGTAGGCCTCCAGTTCGTTTGCCAGCCAGGTCACCACGGGGCCGCCATGGGCCTGTTCGGACTCCAGCACGCAGAAGGTCTTCCACCAGTTGGCGTCCGGGTGCGGGATGGTGCGGAGCTGTTCCTGGCGCAGGGCGTGGCGGATGAGGGGGAAGGGCAGGTCGGCCCAGCCGGCGCCTTCGATCACGGCGTCGCGGATCAGTTCGTACTGGGTGAAGGCGAGGTAGTTGTCGGTCTCGGGGGACTCGGGGACCAGGCCGTCCCGGTCGAGGTAGGCCATGACGATCTCGGTGTGCCCCACCAGGTCGTCCTGCGTGACGCGGGGGAGGATCGCCAGCGGGTGATCGGTGCCGGCGACCGTCAGCATGCGCACGTCCGCGAGTTCGCGGAACCACTGGCAGTCGGTGCGGCCGGTGGTCGTCATCCACCCCGAGGGCCGAGGCCCGGGGCGGACCGTGGAGGCGTCGGGCAAGGGTTCGGCGTTACTCTGACCTTTTGGGGCGGGTGGCTACTGTCTCCGACATCGACAGGGAGAACGTAGTGGAGATCAATCTGGTTGAGATGTTCCTGGCGGCCGCGTCGCAGTTCTGGTGGGCGTGGCTGTTTTTGGCGCTGGTGGCGATCGCCCGCCTTCCGCAGGTAAAGGGCTGGCTCGGCGAGCTGTGGATTCGCCTGGTTCTGGCGGTTGGCCTGGACGGCAAGTCCGGCCGGGTGGTGCATGACCTGACGCTGCCGACCGCGGACGGCACCACGCAGATCGATCATGTGCTGGTGTCGCGGTTCGGCATCTTCGTCATCGAGACGAAGAACATGCGGGGCTGGATCTTCGGCAGTGAGCGTCAGGCCCAGTGGACCCAGAAGATCTACCGGCGGTCCTTCCGGTTTCAGAACCCGCTGCGCCAGAACTATCGCCACGAACGGGCGGTGGCCGAGGTGCTGGGTGTGGACCCGGAAATGATTCACTCGGTGGTCGTGTTCGTCGGCGGCAGCGCGTTCAAGACGCCGATGCCGGACAACGTGGTCCGTGGCCTCGGGCTCCTGAATTATATCCGCTCGTTCCGGGAAGAGGTGTGGAGCGAAGACGAGGTCGAGGACACGGTGGCCACGCTGGAGCATGGCGGCCTCGAGCGTTCGCGCCAGACCCGCCGGGCGCACGTGGAGGGTTTGCGGGAGCGCCACGCGGCGCCGGCGGCACCCGGTTGTCCGAAATGCGGCAGTGCTATGGTGAAACGAAAGGCGCGCAAGGGTGCCAGCGCAGGCCAGCAGTTCTGGGGTTGCTCGCAGTATCCCGCGTGCCGGGGGACCAGGGCCCTGCAATAGGGCCGACGGGTTAGCGGGCGTGGTGGATCCCGGGCAGGTGGGGGTGCGAGATGGATCTGAAGATACGTGCGGCAGAGATCGGGGATGCGCGGCGACTGGCGGAGCTCATGGACTTCGCAGGCGAGGGGATTCCGATGTATCTGTGGCGGGAGTCCGCCGGGCCGGAGGGGGATCAATTCGGGGCGCGCGCCGTAAGCGGGACGGAGGGCGGTTTCAGTTACGTGAATGCTCATGTGGCCGAGATCGGGGACGAGGTCGTCGGGATGCTGCTCGGGTACCGCCTGCCCGATCCGCATGACGTCGAGCCGTTGAGCGAGGCCCCGGCCGTGGTGCGTCCGCTGCTCGAGCTGGAGGCGCTGGCCCCGGGGTCCTGGTACGTGAACGCCGTGGCGGCCGATCCGGCCTGGCGCGGCTGCGGCGTGGGAAGTGCATTGATGCAGCGCGCGGAGGAGGCGGCAGCCGGAAGTGGTGCGGATAGTCTCAGTCTGATCGTGGCGGAAGAGAACCGGGGTGCACGGCGCCTTTACGAGCGGCTCGGTTATGCCGACCTGGCGCGCAGGCCGCTGTTGCCCTGGCCCGGTTGTCGGCATTCCGGCGACTGGGTCCTGATGACGAAGCCGGTCCCGGGGCTCCCCGGGGCCTGAACCCCGGAAAAGAGCTGCGGCGACCGCACCTGGTTGTCCGCCATGTGGCAGCGCTTGATGTCTTGACGCTAAAACCTCTTGATGTGGTTGTGCGGAGGAGTTCCATGAGTGAGACACCGAAACGTTCGACGGTCTATTTCGATCCTCAGTTGCATGCAGCGCTGCAGCTGAAGGCTGCGCATACGAATCGGTCCTTTTCGGATATCGTCAACGAGGTGGTTTGTGCGGCATTGGCCGAGGATCAGGAAGATCTGGCGGCGTTCGAGGAGCGGGGCTCCGAGCCAACCATGAGCCATGAGGCCTTGCAGGATGATTTGAAGGCTCATGGGAAGGTATAGGCTTGTATTCAACCCGTACCCATGGCTGATACCCGCTACATCACCGCAAACCGTCTGACGGAAGAGTCGCAGGCGATCCAGAGGCGCGGGCGCAACCTGGTGCTGCTCCTGGGGTTGCCGGTGGCAATCGGTGCGTTCTTCGTGCATCCGCTGGTGGGGCTGGTGACGCTGGCGGGGGTGGTCGCACTGGTGGGCCTGGTGGGCGGGAGCGCGGTCATCGAGGCGGGCGCGCGCGGCGAGGATGCGGCGCTGGAGTATCTGGCGGAGCTGCCCGATTCGTTCACGGTCTTCAACCAAGTGGATCTGCCGGACGAGCGTTCGCGCACGGGCGTGACCGAGGCGGATCTGGTGGTGGCGGGGCCGGAGGCGCTGTTCGTGATCGAGGTGAAGCACAACAGCGGGGCTATCGACTGCGACGAGCAGGCCTCGCAGTGGACGGTGAGCAAGACCGGGCGGCGCGGCAGCCGCTACACCAAGCAGATGCGCAACCCGGTGCGGCAGGTGAAGAAGCAGGTGTGGCTGCTGAGCGAGTACCTCAAGGGCCGCAAGGCCAGGCGCTGGATCCAGCCGATCGTGCTGTTCACGCACCCGGAGGTGTCGCTGGGGCGTTCGGACGGCCTGTCGGTACCGGTGCTGACGGGGCCGGAGCTGGTGGAGTACATCCGCCGCTTCCGCCCGGAGCGCCCGCGCCCGGTGAAGGAGAACACGGTCCGGGCCATCGCAGCGCTGAAGGGCTGAACCCGGGTGGAACCGGGGTCCGGACAGGGCCGGCCGGTCCCGCCCGGGCGCTTATTCCTCGGCTGGCTCGCCGGTGATGAGTTCCTGCATGAGCGGGCGGATCTTCTCTTCGGTGGGGCCGAACTTGTCGGGGCGTCCGCCGCCGCGGCGTGCGTCGTATTCGGCGGTGCCGATCAGCTGCTCCTGCTCGTACAGCCGGGCGTCGAAGTAGGTGAGGTACATGGCCAGGTCCCAGGTCCAGTTGGCGGTGAACTCCAGGTGGTGCTCGGCGTCGTCCGGCCGCGTACCCCGGTACAGCTCGGACTCGATGCCCATGTCCTCGAACATGCCCACCAGCGAGTCGTTCAGCTCCTCCATATGCACGTCCGGGTTGTGCTCCACGTAGACCATTTCGATGGCCTGACGCTCCGGCACGGGTTCGACTTCCTGCGAGATCGCGCAGCCGGAGGCGAACAGGACGGCAAGGATGGCGGCGGGCAGTCGAAGCATGGCGTGGTTTTCCCCTGTTGAAAAAGCGTGAAGGCTATCACGCTTTCGCGGGGCTGTAGGAAGCTGGGTCGGCTTGACGGGCTTCGATGTGTTCGCTAATTTCAGTCGTAACAGAAATACGAGAACGGACCGATGCAGCTGAGCCCGACCATGGAAAAGTTCGTCCTGCACTGGGGCGAGATGGGATCGCGCTGGGGCGTGAACCGCACGGTGGCGCAGATCCATGCGCTGCTGTACCTGAGCGAGCACCCGCTGACCGCGGAGACCATCGCCGAGACCCTGGGCGTGGCCCGTTCCAACGTGAGCACCAGCCTGCGCGAGCTGCAGTCCTGGGGGCTGGTGAAGGTGGTGCACGAACTGGGTGACCGACGCGATCACTTCGTGTCGCAGAAGGATGTCTGGGACATCTTCATGACCATCCTCGAAGGGCGCAAGGAACGCGAGCTGGACCCGACCCTTACGACCCTGCGCCAGTGCGTGCTGGACAGCGAATCCGATGCGCAAACCACCCCCGAGGCGAAGGCGCGCATGAACGATACCCTCGAGTTCCTCGAGCAGCTGCTTGGCTGGTACGAGCAGATGCGGGGACTGGACCGCGAGACCCTGGTGAAGCTGATGAAGATGGGGGCGCGGATCCAGAGCCTGCTGGGCAAGTAAAAAAATTTGCCCGGTAGTTTCTGTATAGACAGAAATAACCGAAACCAAGGAAAAGGAGTCATGCCATGGAAATCCAGCCGCTTGTCATTCTCGGGGTCCAGCTGGCCACTGCACTGGGCATCAGTCTGGTCGTCATTCATCTGATTCAGCCGGCCCTTGAGCCATTGCTCGGGGAGGTGTGCGGCAGCGAGGCCGCGGCGCGCTTCTGGGTCAACTTCACGCGGCTGATGGTGCTGATCGCACCGCTGCTGCAGGTGATCCTGCTGGCGGCCGAACATGGCGGCATGGGCTCCGTCGAGCTGATCCGCGGGACCCTGTTCCACGCCCTGGGAGGTGTGTTCCTGGCCCTGTCGGTGATCGGCCTGGTGATCTGGAAGGTCGCGCTGGTCGACCGCGCCCGCGGCGCGGCCGGCGGCGAATGAGCGCGCCGGGGGCAACGGGATGCGCATTCTGCTGACCGGAAGCACGGGTTTTGTGGGGCGCCATCTGGAGCGGGCGCTGCGCGAGCGCGGCCACGAGGTGGTCGGATGCGCGCGTGGCGCCGCACCGGTCCACTGCGATTTCACTCGGGATCATCGGCCGGAGGACTGGCTCGGACGTGTGACGGGTATGGATGTCGTGATCAATGCCGCCGGCATTGCCCGTGAGCAGGGTGCACAGTCGTTCGCGGCCTTGCATGAGCGCGCTCCGGCCGCGCTGTTCACGGCCTGCGAGCAGGCCGGGGTCGGCCGCGTGATCCAGATATCGGTACTGGGGGCGGACCCGGCCGCCGACGACCCCTGGCTGCGCAGCCGGGGGCGCTCGGATGCGGATCTGGCCGCCAGGCCGCTGGACTGGCTGATCCTGCGGCCGTCCATTGTGCATGGCGAAGGCGGGGCCAGTACCGGCTTTCTGCGGGCCCTGGCGGCTTTGCCGTGGGTGCCCCTGGTGGGCGACGGCGGGCAGATGCTTCAGCCCGTCCATGTCGATGACCTGGTGCGTGCGGTGGTGCAGGCGGTCGAGTGCGGCGAGCCGCGCCGCCAGGTGCTGGACTGTGTCGGGGCCGAGCCGGTGACGCTGGCGCGGGTGCTGGCCCGCTGGCGCGCCTGGCTGGGGGCGGGGCGCTGGAGAGCCCTGCCGGTGGCGCCGCGGCTTGCGCGCGCGGGGGCGGCGCTGGCGGGCCGGCTGCACGTGGCTCCGGTGAACGGGTCGATGGTGGACCTGTTGCGGCGGGGCAGCACGGCCCCGGTGGAGCCATTCGAGCGCGCGTTCGGGTGGCGCCCGCGCGGTTTTGCCGGGGCGCTGGCGGCCCGGCCGTCCAGCGAGGCGGAGTTGTGGCATGCGCGGCTGTACGGCCTGCGCCCGCTGCTGCGCTTCGCGCTGGCCTTCGTCTGGATCTGGACCGGGCTGGTGTCGGCGTTGCTGCATCCGCCTCAGGCCAGTCTGGACTTGCTGGCGTCGGCCGGTCTGACGGCCGCCCCGGCCGTTACCGCTCTGTATGGTCTGGCGCTGGTGGACGTGCTGCTGGGCCTGGCACTGCTCGCGGGCTGGCGGGTGCGCGAGGTGGCGTGGATCCAGGTCGTAATGATGGCCGGTTACACCCTGGGCGCGGGGCTGCTGCTTCCGCAGCTGTGGATCGACCCGTTCGGGCCGCTCAGCAAGAACCTGCCCCTGATCGTGGCCACGCTGATGCTGATCGCAATGGAGGGGCCCCGGCGATGCTCTACCTCGGACTGAAGACGCTGCACGTGCTGGGGGCGATCCTGCTGTTCGGGACCGGTCTGGGCAGCGCGTTCTACAAGTACATGGTGTGGCGCAGTGGCAGCGCGGCGGCCATTGCGGTCACGGACCGTCTGGTGGTTCGCGCGGACTGGTGGTTCACCACCCCGGCGGTGATTCTGCAGCCGCTGACCGGGTTCGCGATGGTGTGGCTGGCCGGCTGGCCGCTCGACAGCGCATGGCTGTTGTGGACCGGTGCGCTGTACGTGCTGGCCGGGGCCTGCTGGTTGCCGGTGGTCTGGCTCCAGTTGCGGATGCGCGAGGCTTCGGCCCGCGCGATCCGCGAAGGCGTCGATCTGCCACCCGACTACGCCCGCCGCATGCGGCTGTGGTTCTGGCTGGGCGTCCCGGCCTTCTCGGCGATGCTTGTCGTGGTGGCCCTGATGGTGTTCCGCCCGGCGTGACGGCCCCGCACCGGGGCGGGGCGTCACGCACGCGAATCAGCGAGCGACGGGTACGCGGTCCCAGTACTGCATCGCCGAGAACTCGCCCTCGAGGCGGAACCCGTCGCTGGCACCCAGGTCGTCCAGCGGGGTGGCGATGCCCTCCACGTCCAGGTGGCCGTGGAACGTGCCGTCCGGGTCGGCGGTATCCAGCCGGACCTCTCCGCTCAGGCCCTGGCCGACGGTCAGGAAGGTGATGTCGCCGGGTTCGCTGACATCCCCCACCAGCAGGTGCGCGGCCAGCCGGCCTTCGGCGTCGGTGCTGCGCGGGTCGGCGATCTCGAGGGTGCCGGTGTCATCGGGAACGCCCGCGCCCACCCGGGTGAAGATCATGCAGGCGGTGGTCTCGAGCTCCGGCAGGAAGGCCTCCACCACCAGGGCGAAGCCGTCGCCTCGCTGCGGATCTTCCTGGCCGCCCCAGGCCGCCTGTCCGAGCAGTGCACCCGAGTGGGCTCCTTCCAGGGCCCCGTCGAAGGTCGCCTGCTCTTCCAGCATCGCCGCCAGCTCGTCGCGCGGCATGTCAGAGGGCAGGGGGAGGCAGACATCCAGCATGTCGGCCAGCACGGGCGGGGTGCGGAGGTATTCGAAGGCGGCCGCGCCGGCGCGCGGGTACTCCTGCAGGGCGGCGTAATCCGGTGCGTCGGCGTCGTCGCTGAATTCGGTGACCTCGATCCGGTAGGCGATGCCCGAGGCCTGGCCGGGTGACTGGTCTTCTTCCAGTGCCCAGTCCTGGGCCTCCATGGTTTCCAGGGTGTCGGCGGAGGTGTGGAAGCCCTGAAGCTGCAGGCCGGCCGGCATGCCAAGCGGTTCCAGGGCCTCGCCGAGGGTGTGGAGGTAATGGGCCTCGAGGCCGTCCGGGACGCTGGGTCCGATGGCCATGCGGAACATGCCGGGGCTCAGCTGCAGCAGTGCCGACGAGAAGGGCACGTCCTCGTACACCCACACCGTTCCGTGGTTCACCGAGAACAGGGCCTCTTCATCGTCGCTGTCGAGGTTGGTCATCTCGGTGACCGCGGCCAGGCGGTAGCCCTGTGCCGTCTCCCCGGCGATCTCGCGCGTCTCGCCGGTTTCGGCCACGTGTACGCGATATTCTTCTACGCGCCGCTGGTTGTCGAACATGTCCTGGAACGTGTGCGGCGGCTCCACCTGTTCGCCTTCGAACACCGGCAGCAGAACCCCCAGCTCCTGCTCCTTGCGATACAACTCGCCATCCAGGGCCAGTCCGGTGAACAGGTCCTCGCGCCCGCCGAGGCCGGAACGGTAGTCCTCGTCGGGATGGATGCGGGTGATCTCCGGGCCCTGGGTCACCGTCCAGCGGATCTCGTCGCCCTGGATGTCGGTCAGGACGCCGTAGCGGTAGTGATCGCCCCCGCCGTCGAGGACGAGGGGTTCGAGCTGGATCGGCGACTCATCCGCCGAAGCGGTGAACGCGGGGATCGCCAGTGCGGGCAGGCCGAGGGCCAGCACCAGCGAATGGCTGCGGAAACGGGTCTTCGCGGGCATCGAACATCTCCTGGCTCGGGACGGTCCTGTTGCATGCTCAACAGGCTCAATATGGCACCGTCCGCGGAGATGCACCCCCTCCAAACGAGGGGGTATGCCGGTATCAGTTGCTGAAGAGGGCCTCCAGCTCGTCCTCGCGGCTGCGCACCGCCTCCACATCCTGCTCGGGCACGTCGGGTGCGACGTTGTGCAGCATCTCGCGCTGCTGCTCCAGGGCGTCGCGCATGGTCGCCTTCTGTTCCGCCGGCATGTCCGGATCGTCCTCGATGCGCTGCAGGCTTTCGTCCAGCTCGCGCTCCATCTCCGGGAGCCGGCGCTCCATCTCCAGCGCATGCCGGGCGTTGAAGATCTGCGAGCCGATCTCGGTCAGTTCGTGGCTGCTGTCGAAGCCGTGACGCGCGGCGATCTCCTCCACCTCCTGCTCCATGCGCGCCACCTCTTCGATGGCCTGGCGGACCTCCGCCATCGAGGCTTCGTCGTCCTGCGCGCCCATCGCCGGTTCCTGCACCTCGGGTTGTTGCGCGCTCCACTCGTTGAGTTCCTGGGTCGCCGCCAGCCAGCGGTCGATCGTGTCGCCGTCCAGCGCGTGCGCGGGCGCGGCCAGCAGCGCCAGGAACAGCGCGAGCATCAGCAACGGTTTCGTGAAGCCCTTCATGGCAAGTCCTCGGTTCGCGGGGTTCGGTTTTCGGAGTGTACGGCGCCATCGTCGCGCCATGCCAGCAGGTCCGTCATCGCGCGCAGGAGCCGCCACTGGCCGATGAGCCCGACGCCATGCGGGTCGATGTGGGAGAAGCCGTCGATCCGGTGCAGGTCGGTGTCGCCGATGGCACGGGCGAGGCGCGTGCTTTCGGTATGCGGGATCATCGTGTCGTCCCGGCCGTGGATCAGGAGGGCGCGGCCGGAAAGATGCGAGAGATCGTGCTCGGCGAGGGACCAGGACTCGATGGCTTCCCGCGCGCCGGCCGGCAGGTCATCCAGCAGCTGCGGTACCCGCTCGTGGTCATCGTTCAGGATCAGCGCCAGCAGGCTTCGGCCCTCCTCGCCGAGCGGGTCGCTCAGGTCGTCGATGGGGACCTCGGGGTCGGCGGCGCGCCGGCGGGCGATTTCGTCGAGTAGCGCGCGGTCCGCGCGGTCATCGAGCACATGCAGGTTGCCCCACAGGAAGAGCCACTTCGCCAGCGGGTCGGGCGTGCGCGTCTGCCACCGGTTCGAGCCGGGTTCCCGGTAGGCCCCGGTGGTGGCGAAGGTGATGACGTTCCCGGTGTCGTAGTAGCCGCCGATCCCGACCAGGAAGTCGATGGTTTCCTTTCCCTCCGGCTTGAGTGTAGCCAGCACGGCCAGGCCCACGCCGTAGGAGATGGCGGCGACCCCCACGTCCTGTTCGTCCGGTGCGCGCTCCACCTCCAGGCGGGCGAGCAGGGCGGCGGCATCACCGATGGTCGCGGCATCCTCGCGGCGCACGCGGAGCGCCCGTGAGCCCTGCAGGTCGGGCACCAGCACCAGAAAACGCGCCCGCGCCAGCGTACGGGCGAGCTGCACCAGCCGCGGGTCGTCCTTGCCCTGCGGCGTGAAGCCCGGTACCAGGACGATGCGCGCGCCCACCTCCTGTCGGGGATGGTACAGGTCGGCCGCGATGTCACCTTCGTCCGTCGTGAGCGACAGCGTTTCGCGCACGGGCTCGGGGGTTCGCTCCTTCAGCGCGCTCGGCCCCGCGCCGGCCTCGATGTCCTGGAGCACGCGCATGGCCTCCCAGCTCTGCGCGGCGATCCAGCCGGCGAAGATCCCAAGGCCAAGCAACAGCACAGCCGCGATGCGAAGCATGCCTCCTCCCCCGTCATTCCGGACTTGCCGCCTCGGGAGTATGGGGCAATCAACGGGCGGCCGCCCGTCGAAGGGCCCCAGCGAGCCCCGGTGGTGGAAAGTGGCGAGCTCGTGGCCTTCTGCCTGTCTATCCTCGGGTTGAAGGCATGGATCCGCGTTTGCGTGACCCGGCCGCGGCGAGAGGGGCAGAACGATGACGATCAGCACTACATTGCAGGAATTTCTCGACGAGCGGGACGTGAATTATGACGTTGTGGGCCATCCGCGTGCGGATTCCGCCAGCCGGACGGCCGAAGCCGCCCACGTACCCGGCGATGAACTGACCAAGGGTGTGCTGGTGGAGGATGCCGGCCATTACATGCTGGCGGTCCTGCCGGCCACGCGCCGGCTGCAGTTCGGCAAGCTGCACTACATGCTCGGGGAGCATGTGGGGCTGGCGACCGAAGAGGAGGTGCGGTCGGTGTTCCCGGACTGCGAACACGGGGCAGTGCCGGCGCTGGGTACCGCATGGGGGCTGGAGGTCCTCCTGGATGAATCGCTCGCGGCGCAGGACAGGATCTATGTGGAGGGGGGTGACCACGTCTCGCTGATTCGGCTGGACGGCCCGGCGTTTCGCAACCTGCTTGGTCATTGCCGCTACGGGGATTTCTCCCGGCATATCTGAGCCCGGCCGCGCTGCAGTCGGGCAGGCCGCCTACGGGCTTGTCTGCGCGGGTGGATCGAGCCGGGTCTCGAGTGCCTCGCGCAGCTTTTCGGCGCTGGGCTGCGCCTTTTCCACGATCTCCTCGACCCGGTTGAAGTCGAGCAGGCGGATGCCCGCGCTGCCGGCCTCGAGGAAGAGATCGGGCGGGTCGTGTTCGCGCATGTGGCGGATCTGCGAGCGCTGCATGATGCTGAAGGTGGTGAACAGCAGATCGGTCAGGCCCGGTGGATCGTTGGGGGCCTGTTTGCGGCTGGCGGAGACGTCGACGGCGATCACGAAGTCGTGATCTTCCTGCAGCAGGTTCCAGGGCAGCGGGTTGGACGTGCCGCCGTCGATCAGCAGCCGGTCGTCGCCCTGCGGCACCGGTTCGAACAGGCCGGGGACGGCCATGCTCGCCTCGATCGCGGTGAACAGTTCGCCCTCGTGGAGGACCACCGGTTCGCCGCTCCAGTAGTCGGTAGCCACCACCGACAGGGGGATGCGCAGATCGTCAAAAGTCCGGGCATCGGTGTGTTTGGCGAGGAATTCAAGGAATTCGCTTGAGTCGAGCACGGCGTTGCGCCCGAGGCGCAGCGGGATCAGCTCGGTGAGTTGCACATCGGACTCGACCAGCCCGGAAAGGGCGTCGATGCGCGAGCCACCGAAGTCGTCGAAGACGTCCAGGATCTCCTCGGCGCTGAGGCCGGCCGCGTACAGCCCGCCGATCACGGCACCGATGCTGGTACCGCTGATGTGGTCGGGTTCGATGCCCAGGTCGTCGAAGACCTGCAGGATGGCGATATGGGCCAGCCCCCCGGCGCCACCGGAGCCGAGTGCGAGACCGATGCTCGGCCGCTCGGACTGCTTCTCCGCGCCCTGCAGGGCCGGTGCGGCGAGCAGCGTGGCAATCGTCAGGGCGGCGATAATCAGGCGGCTTTTCATCCGCGGCTCCGGTGGTCCGAACCATGCAGTCCAGCCACAGACCGTACAACGTTGGTCCATCGGAACAGCCCCGCGGCGCTCGTGCAAACAGGGTCATCGGCTCGAGGGTTGAACGTATGGAGGACAGTTTGATGCAGGTCGCATTGCCTCACATTCTCGGTTGCGCTCACGCCGTTGCGTCGCCGCTCAGAAGCGGGTGGGTGCGGTGCCCGGGGCGGCGGTCTTCGGCGTCCTGGCGGGCCAGGCGGCGAAAATGCGGCACGAAGGTCTGTAGCGCGGCGAGACCGTCCCTCGTGAGGCAATAGCCATCGGGGGTGACCCGGATCCAGCCGCGTCCGATCGCCCCGGCCAGGGCTTCGTGCTGGCTCCCCGGCTCGCCGCGTTTGGCCCAGGCATGGACCACCGGCGCCGGCAAAATATGCCCGGGTGCATCGGCGGGATCGCCCAGCCAGTGGTGCAGGGCGGTGAGCCGGGCCACCGCCGAGGTTGCGGCGATGATCTTCTGTTCAGTGGTGGTGTTCATGGCGGATCTCCCGAATGTGCATGCGTGTACTTCGGAAGATAGCGAAGCGGTGGGGCCTTTCCATCAGCCGAATGTCTGAGTTCGCCGTGTGCCGCCCGGAAGTGCGGCCTCTTCACGGTCCGGACGCTCGCAACCGAAAACGCCCCGACCTCCGGGAGAGGACGGGGCGCCGAGCACACAGGGGGATGGGTGCTCACCTGTGACGTTAGGCCTTCCCCTCGGGTACGGCAATTGACGCAGGTCACACACCCGTGCGTGCTGCGCGGTCGGCGGCAAGGAATGTGAGGGGAGCACGGAGAACCCCGTTCCCGTCACCGCCAGCGATGCCCTCAACACGCTGATCGAGGTCGCCCGCGGCGAGCAAGGACAGGGGCACCGCCCGGGTTTTCTCCCGGATCGAGTGGATGCGCCGGGCCAGTTTGCGAGGGGCTGTTACACTTAAGTCCCTTGTTTTCTCGCATCATCGACCGATGAAAGGATAGTGAATGCCCAATGCCTCACCGAACCCGCTGAAATCCCTTACGAACGAAAAACTGGCCGGGCTGAGTACCCTGCTCGTCGTGCTGGCGGCGTTTTCATGGGGGTTATCCGGCGGGATCGGCGGCATTCTTACGGGGCAGGGCTGGGATCCCGTGGTGGTGTCGTTCTATCGCGGTGCGATCGGGCTGCTGTTCGTGCTCGCCTGGCTGGCATTGCGTCCGCAGGGCAGCGGACTGGGCAGCGGTCGCATGTGGCTCTGGTCGGCGGTGGCCGGCCTGGGCGTGGCCGGCAACTTCACGTTCTATTTCCTGAGTATCGCGGAAGGCAGCGTGGCCGTGGCCGCGACGCTGATGTACTGCGCGCCGGTGTTCGTGTACCTGGTTTCGTTTGCGCTGGGGCTTGAGCGGCCCACGCTGTTCAAGTGGGTGGCGATCGTCATGGTCCTGCTGGGCGTGGTGCTGCTGACCGGGATCTACGACATCGGCGCCGGGGACGTGACCCTGATCGCCGCGGGTGCCGGTCTGGCCTCCGGCCTGTCCTACGCGGTGTTCATCTTCGGTTTCAAGTTTGCCGCGCCCCATGGCAGCCCGCAGGCGATCCTGGTGATCGCGTTCGCGGTCCTGGTCCTCATCCTTTTCTCGCTGGGTGATCCGGGGCAGATGGTGGACGTGCTGAGCACCTCGAGCTGGCCCCTGTTCGTGATCCTCGGCGTGCTGGGCGCCGGTCTGTCGTTCATCTTCTACATCGTCGGTCTGAACTACACGGCGCCGGCGGTGGCCTCCATCGTGGCCATGGTCGAGCCGGTGACCGCGTCGCTGTTCGGTGTGGTGTTCCTGGATGAATCCCTGGCGGCGGTCCAGCTCTTCGGGATGGCGCTGATCCTGCTGACCGTGACGGGGCTGAGCCTCCATTCGAGTCTGCAGGCGAAAGCCGTTCCGCCACAGCCGCGCAGCGACTGAAACCGCGCAGGACCGCGGGGCAGCTTGGCTGCGGCCCGCATGTGGTGACGGCCGGCCATCAGTGAGAAGATCGCCGTCACGACCGTCGCCGGAGGGGGCAAGCGTGAAGATCATGGTCAGTGAACTCGAGGGCCGGCCCGTGGGCCTGCAGCCTGTCGAGGTGGTGGAGCGCAAGGGACTGGGGCATCCGGACACGCTGTGTGATGCGCTGGCGGAGGAGGTGAGTCTGGCGCTGTCGCGCGAATACCGCGAGCGCTTCGGCTTCGTGCTGCACCACAACGTGGACAAGGTGCTGCTGCGCGGCGGCGCCGCCCGCCCGGCCTTCGGCGGGGGCGAGGTGGACGAGCCGATCGAGCTGTACATTGCCGGGCGGGCCACCCGCGAGTATCGCGGCGCGACCGTGGCGGTGGACGAGCTGGCGGTGGAGGCCTGCCGTGCATGGCTGGCTGCCCACATGCCGGCGCTGGATGTCGAGCGCCACGTGCGGGTGCACTCGCTGATCCGTCCCGGATCGCAGGATCTGGTGGAGCTGTTCGAGCGCCAGCGTCGGGATGGCGTGCCGCAGCTGGCGAACGATACCTCGCTGGGGGTGGGTTATGCGCCCCTGAGCCCGCTGGAGCGGGCGGTGTTCGCGGCGGACATGAGCCTGTGGTCGGAGGCGCCGCCGGCGCGTGGTCAGGACGTCAAGGTGATGGGGGTGCGCAGCGGCGAGGACGTATCCCTGACGGTGGCCTGCGCCTTCATCGGGGCGCCGCTGGAAGACGCGGACGCCTATCTGGCCGCGCGTTCCGATGCGACCCGGCAGGTGCGGCGCGTGGCCACCGAGGCCCTGGGCCGCGAGCCGGACGTGTCGGTTAACACCGCCGACGATCCCGACGCGGACAGCGTGTATCTGACGGTCACCGGCACCTCGGCCGAGGCCGGTGACGACGGCCAGACCGGGCGCGGCAATCGGGCCAACGGGCTGATCACCCCGTCGCGTCCGATGACCATCGAATCCTTCGCCGGCAAGAACCCGATTACCCACGTCGGCAAGCTGTACAACGTGACGGCCACCCATATCGCCGAGGCGATCGTGGCGGAGATCGACGAAGTGTCGGATGCGCAGGTGGTGCTGGTCAGCCAGATCGGCATGCCGGTGGACCAGCCGCAGATCGCCGATATCCGCCTGCGCGCCGAATCCGCGGAACAGGCGGCGGCTCTGGCGCCCCGCGCCGAGGCCATCGCCCTCCATCACCTCGCGCAGGCCGGTTCTCTGTGGGAACGCCTGATCTCGCAGAACCTCGCCACCCACAGCCTGTAGCTGCGGCTAGTTCGTCTGGTTCGTCGGCAGGCACTCGGGCAGGGAGGCCTCCAGCGAGCGCGGCGTGATGCCGAGGTCGGCGAAGGTCGCGCAGGTGCTGTCGGTAACCGTGTCCTGCTGCATGAGGTAGACCTGGTCCCGGGTCAGGGGTGCGCGGGGCAGCCATGAGGCCAGACCGGCGGCGAGGTGCCAGAGGAAAAACGGCACCGGCACGAGCACCCGGGGTTGCCCCAGGTGCTCCAGCACCCGGTTCACGATCTGGCGGTACTCCAGGATGTCCGGGCCGCCGAGCTCGAACACCCGGTGTCCGGCCGGCGGCTCGTTGAACAGGGTGGCCACAGCCTGCGCGACATCCGCCACGTGCACCGGTTGCAGGCGGGTGTCTCCGCGGCCGAACAGCGGCACCATCGGAAGCCGCGCGAGGGCTGCGAGGTTGCGCAGGAACGCATCGCCCGGGCCGAACAGCACGCTGGGCCGGACCATCAGGGCGTCGCGGAATTCGGTGGTCACCGCGGCCTCGCCTTCGCCCCGCGTTCGGATGTATGCCGAACGCGAGGCGGGATCGGCGCCGATGCCGGAGATGTGCACCAGGTGTTCCAGGCCGGCCTCGCTCGCCGCCCGGGCGAGCCGGGCGGCCCCGTCCACGTGGATGGTGGTGAAGCGCAGGTCGCGCTGCTCCACGTAAAGGCTGACGGCATTCACCGCACCACGCGAACCCGCCACGGCCCTGGCCACGTCGTCATCGTTGCGGATGTCGGCGCTGCAGTGTTCCACCCGCTCGTGCCGTTGCAGGTCGGCCGGTAACGCCGGGCGGCGGGAGGCAATGCGCACGGCGTGTCCGGCGTCGAGCAGCTGGTACACGATCATGCGGCCGAGAAAGCCGGTGCCGCCGAATACCGTGACCTGATCCGGGTCCATGGGGAGCCTCCTTCTGCTGGGCTTCGTCTGTGTGAGAACGTGGAGCTGTACGACGGCGCGGGCAAACGGGGATACGCATGCCGGGACATCTATCGCACGTGGCGGGTTTTGATGATGCGCCGTTCGCGCGGACGTATCGTGGCGACGTGCTGGTGGTGGGCGCGGTGTTCGCCGGCACGCGGCTGGACGGCGTAGTGTCGACCCGGGTGCGGCGCGACGGCGCCAATGCAACCAAACGTCTGGCCGCATGCGTGCTGGACAGCCCGTTCGCCCCGCAGCTGCACGCGATCCTGCTGCAGGGGATCGCCTTTGCCGGCTTCAACGTGGTGGACCTGCAGGCCCTGCACGAACGGACCGGCCTGCCCGTGATGGTCGTGGCACGCCGGCAACCCGACATGGAGGCCGTTCGACGGGCGCTGCTCGACCATGTCCCCGGAGGGGCCCGCAAGTGGCGGCTGATCGAGGCCGCCGGCGCGATGGAACCGCTGGCGGGGGTCCATGTCCAGCGCTGCGGGATCGAACCCGAAGCGGCGCGGCAGCTGCTGGAGGACCAGCGCGTCCACAGCCACCTGCCGGAGGCCCTGCGCGTCGCGCACATGATCGCCGGCGGGGTGACCGACGGGGCGAGCCGCCACCGTCCGTGAGCCTCGTGAGCCTGAAAGGCTTGCCGCCGACTACAGGCCGATCAGCTGGGCGTGCACGCCGCTGGCGGTGACCGTGTCGAGCAGGCGATGGCTGTTGATCCGCTCCGGGTCGTATTCGACCACGACCAGGTGCGGCTTCTCCTCGTGGCTGGATGCCGCCATCACGCCGCTCATCCCGCGCAGCTCGTCCTGGATGCGTTCGCGGGCCTCGGCGTCGATGGTCTCGTCGATGTGAATGGTTACATCGGCCATGTTGTTGCTCATGATGGCCTCCCGGGTTCGCCCCTCTGGCAAGTTCTTCCTTCGAAGATAGACGTTCGCACCGGATGCTGGGGTTCGGTCGCGCGGCCGGGGCCTTCGGGGGTCAGGCATCCGCCTCCGCGCGGTGGCGGCGGTACAGGCGCAGGGCCGCGAGCCCGACCAGCAGCGAGGCGGCTCCGCCGATGATGAACACCTGGCCGGGACTGGCCCCGGCCGGGCCGGTGAGCCCCCAGAACAGCACCGGTGCCAGCAGCATCGCCCCGAACGACAGGAAGTTGCTCGCGGCGATGAAACGCCCGCGCCGTTCCTCCGGGCTGTGGCCCTGCAGGTAGGCAGTGATCGGCACGATGAAGAAACCGGAGGCAACGCCGAGCAGGGCCATCAGCACCAGGGTGGCCGGGTAGCTGTCGACGGTGAAATACAGCAACGCGCTGATCAGGGCGGCCGCGATCATGCCGGCCGGGGCATGGTGCATGGCGATGCCGCCGCGCGACAGATAGCCGGCGAGGATGCTGCCGGTGCCGATGCCCAGGGCCAGGGTCGTCAGGATGATGCCGGTGGCCAGCTCGCCCAGGCCCAGGTGCAGCTCGGCGAACAGCGGGACGTTGAGCTGGTACGACGTGCCCAGGGCCCAGAACCACGCGATGCCGAGGACCACCAGGAACAGCACCCGCTGCGGCCGGATCTCGGCGATCGACTGCACCACGGTGGCGAACGGGTTCAGCCGGAAGGGCGCCGGATTGTTGATCGCGCGGGTGGGGGTGACGAAGAAGCTGGTGACCAGGCCGGTGAGCGACAGCGCCACGATCACCGCCGCCGGGATCCACAGCGCCTCGCCGGCGAACTCCATCACGAAGCCGGCCAGCGCGGTGCCGAGGATGATCGCCAGGAAGGTCCACAGCTGGATATGCCCGTTCGCGCGCGACAGCTGCGCGTAGCGCACGATCTCCGGGAGGATGCCGAACTTCACCGGGCTGAAGAAGGTGCTTTGCAGGCCCATCAGGAACACGGTCACCAGCAGTCCGGGGAAGTAGTCGATGATCAGCATGAGCGCGGCGGTCAGCAGCACCACGGCCTCGGCCGAGCGGGTGGCGACGATCACCGCCTTCTTGCTGTAGCGGTCGGCGATGTAGCCGGCCCAAGGCGAGAACAGCACGAACGGCAGCAGGAACACGAATCCGACCAGGCTGTAATAGAACGTGCCTTCGCCCTCGGCAACGAACTCGCGCAGGGCGATGAAGATGACGACCAGGCGGAAGAAGTTGTCGTTGAGGGCGTTGATGAAGACCGTCGCCATGTGGGCGACGAAGCCCGGCCGGCGGACGTCGGAAGTGTCGGTCATGTTGGCACCACCGGAGGTATCGCGCACGAGTACCGCTCAGGTTGCGGTCTCCGGCGGCCTGCCGGCAAGCTCGAATTACCTCTCCACCATACCCGAGGAATCGTCATGAGCCGTTTCGAAGAACGCATCACCCGTCTGGAACAGACCCTGCCGCACGTGGAGCCGGCGGAGCTGGCTCGCTGGCGGGAGTCCGGTGAACCGCTGCTGCTGGTGGACGTGCGCCAGCCGGAGGAGGTGGAGGCCGGGTCCATCGAGGGGGCCGTGAACATCCCCCGGCCCAGGCTGGAGGCCAGCATCGAGTCCCATCTGGAGGATCCGGCGCAGCCCGTGGTGGTGTTCTGTGGCGGGCGCGGGCGTTCCCATCTGGTGGCCGAGAGCCTGCGCGCGATGGACATCGACGCCCGCGTGCTGCGCGGCGGATCGGCAGCCTGGCAGGAATATTGCAGCGAGTCGGGTTCCAATCCGAACCCGGGGTAGTCCTTCGTATGAGCAATGTGGTGACAGAAACGACATGAAAACCAGGGGGAGGACTGCCCTTCAAGGCAGCCCTCCCGGTCCCCGGACCGGACGTCCTAGAAGTCGTACCGGACCCCGGCGTGGAGGAAGCGGCCGGGATCCGCTGCCAGCGAACTTTCATTGTCGGCATCGAACAGGTTGTCGATCCCGCCGCGCAGGGTGACGTCCTCCCAGGCCGCCGGCGCGTACTCCACGTTCAGACTGGTCAGGGTGAACGAGCCATCCCATTCGTCCCCGGCCACGCGTACCTCATCCACGTAGCGGCTGCGCAGCTGCAGGCGCAATTCTTCCGTGGGCGTCCACAGCGCGCTCGCCACCATGGTGAGTTCCGGCGTGTCGGTCAGGGTCTCGCCGCTGTCCCGATCGATCGCATCCATCCAGGTGCCCCCCAGGCGCAGCTCCACCTGCGAGTTGAAGTCCGCGCCCAGGCGGGTCTCCACGCCGCGGGCGCGGGCGCGGGCGCGGGCGTTGCTCACGTTGCGGAACGTGCGGTAGTCGCCATCGCCCTGAGTCTGCGCGATCCGGTCATCGAACTCGGTGTAGAACAGGCCCACGTCGTAATGCCCCGTGGTGGTGTCGCTCAGGCGCAGGTCGCCGGCGATGCCGAGCTCGGCATTGCGGCTGGTCTCGGGGTCGAGTTCATGGCGCGTGTTGCCGACAGCCGGATCGACGACATGGGCGCCCAGCACCCGCTGTCCGCGCGGGTTCAGGGTGTCCACGTGGAACGAACGCAATTCCGGCAGCTTGAACCCCTCGGCATACTGCACGCGCAGCCGGGCCTCGGGGGCCAGGCGATAGACCGCGCCGGCCTGCAGCGAGGTGTTGTCGACCTCGGTGGAGGTCTCGTCGTGGCGGGCGCCGTAGACCAGATCCAGGCGCTCGCTGATCGCCCATTCGTGCTGCAGGAACACCCCGCCGACCCACTGGTCGTCTTCCGGCTCGTGCGCCGGTTCGCGGTCGCGGTAGGTCTGATGCTTGTGTTCGAAGCCGGTCAGTACCGTGTGGCGGGCGTCGGGCCGCCAGGTGGCGGCGAAGTCGTGGACGCGGTCGGTGAAGGTGACCTCGCGCGGGCCGAATTCGCTGTCCCCGGTGGCATCGAAGCCGAAGTCCGCGGCCTCGAGGAAGGTGTTGGAGCGGTCCATCTCGAACTTGCTTTCGTAGACCTGGTAATTCAGCTCCAGGGTGTCGGTCACGAACCATTCGGCGGCCACGGCCAGATCGCGCCGGTCGCTGTCCTCGCTGCGCTGTGCCGGGAACTGCAGGGCGCGCACCGGATCGCCATTGTTGTTCGTGTAGCCGGTGGCCACCGGCGGGCGCTCGTGCAGGAAGCGCCGCTCGCGCTCTTCGCGCAGCAGGCCGGCCTCCAGCTCCACGTTGAAGTCGTCGGTGAAACAGTGGCTGACGCCGGCGCGCAGGTTGTAGACCCGCGCGCTCTCGCGGCGGTCCTCGTCGAAGGCATAGCGGTCCTGGATCGCGTGGTCATCCTCCAGCGCGCCGGACTCCGACGGCCGCACCCGGTCGCCCTGCTCGGGGATGCGCACGTCGGCCGTGGCGTCTTCGGAATAGGCCTCGCGGTCCAGCACATCCGCCAGCAGCCGGAACCGGGTGTCGCGGGTGCCGCCGCCCAGAAACAGCGAACCGTTGATGCGCTCCCCGCCATCGGCGCTGGCGGGCATGCCGCCCTGCAGCTCCACGCTGCCTTCGAAGCCCGCATCCGGCTGGCGGGTGATCACGTTGATCACGCCGGCCACCGCATCCGAGCCGTACACCACGCTGCCGGGGCCCTTCACGATCTCGATGCGCTCCACGTGGATGACCGGGATGCGGTTGAGCTCGAACCCCCGGCCGGACGTGCCGCTGACCCGACGGCCATCCAGCATGTAGATGATGTCGGCGCGGCCGCCGCCGCGGATCGAGAACCGGTTGCCGTCGGCACCGGTAAACAGGCTGGATCCGGTCTGCAGGGCCTCGTCCAGCATGGTCGCCCCGCTGCGACGGATGTCCTCGCCGGTGATCACTTCGGTGGAGGCGGGCGTGTTCTCCACCAGACGCTCGGTGCGGGTCGCCGCCGTTACGGTGACCTGTGGCAGTACCCGTGCGGAATCGTCGGGGTCTTCTTCGCCGGTTGCCGGCGGTGCCGCCAGCAACAAGGGCACGGCCGCGGCACCGCCCAGCAGGGCCGCGGGAAATCTCTTCTTCGGGAACATTGCGAACCCTCTTTGCGCACCGCCCGTGCGCCGTGGTCGTGGGTGTCGACCGCGGGGGGCGGGCGTGCGCCATCGTCGGCGCGTCGTGAACCGATGCGCAGCGATGCCGATCCGCCCGGTGATACCGCTCCCCGCGGTTCTCCGTTGTCCTCCGGGCCGGTCTCCGGGCTCGCGGGCTGGAGCCGTTGGCTCCGGGGCAGACCACCTTCCCGCGAAGCACGCCCTGAACGGACGCGTTCTTCGCAGTGGTTCGCATGGGTCTGCCGTGACCCGCCTACCGTTGCGGGGGCAGCGCCGGACTTGTGCGCAGGTCGAGGCCGGGCACGCACCGGACTTCCCGTTTCACTCGTCGTCGGGATGGCGACGAAGCACCCGGGGGAGACGGAATATTAGTGAGGACTAATGTGTTGTGTCAAACCAACAGTGTCCGGTTGACCCACGGTCGCGGCCGCGGTCAGTGCTTGGCATGTGGTTTGCACTGGGATCCATTCGGGTGGATTAAAAAAAGGGCCGCCGGGTCGGTCCGGGGGGCACCGAGAGCCGACGGCAAAATCCAGAAGAGATGGAGGAGAGAAGGGGCCAGGTGGCCCCTGCATGGCGAACCGACGCTGAGCTGCCGTCGACTCGACAATGGGAATTATACACGGCCGCAAATTGGAATCAATCCATGTTCGAAAATTTTTTGGAGATGATTTTCCCCTTTTGACAGTGACTTGCGAGCGTTCGGATGTCACAGGTGGCATTTTCATTTATTAGTGACTGCCAATATTCGCAGTTTGAGTGGTCAGCTGATCGGCGGCATCGGCATGTGGCCGCGTCATGGCGGGAAATACGAGTTGGCAGGGAGATTGCTTCTTCCGGGCAGGATCATCAGCAAGAGGCCGACAGACCATGACGATGCACCTGAGAATGATCGATTGCGGCGGTCACCTGGACGCCGAAGCCCGCAAGCAGCACGAGCGTGAGCAGGTGGTCTTTCAGCGCCTGCTGGAGTCCCACGACGCAATCCGGAGGGAGCTGGAGTTCATCGAGGGTGGTACCCGGACGGTGACGACGGCAACGGATCCGGAACTCGCCGTGCTGCTGCGGGTGCACGTGCCGGAACTGCATCGGCGGCTGCGCGAGAGCGCACACTTGCGTGACCGTGATCCGCTGTATCGCACCCTTTTCGAGCAGCGCGGGCGCATCGAAGTGCACGTGGAAGAGCGCCCGGACGGCGTGGTGGTGGACGAGGTCAGCGAGGACCCGGGTCTGGCGCACAAGCTGCGCGAGCACGCCACGCAGGTGAACACCTTCGTGCTGGCGGCGCGCGAGCTCGCTCGCCAGTACCCGCCGGTGATGGCCGATGATGCGGTGTCCGAGCGGGTCGGCCGGGTGGCCTGATGGCGGTCGGCCGCGCCGGTTGCGGAAACCGTTGAGCCGGACCGGAACGTGGCGGGCGTCCCGAAACGGAGCTTGCCAAATCCCCGTACGGGGCCTACAAGAATGGGTGGAGTCCACACAACCGTGGAGGTTGATATGTCCCCATCCATGCGTTCAGCACTGTTGGCCGGCGGCCTGATGACTCTGGCCGCCGCGCCCGTTCATGCCGATTCGGCCACGTTCAACACCCCCAGCCTGACACCCGAAATCGCGACCAAGGCCGTCGAGGCCGCGGTGGATGCCTGTCGTGATCGCAACGCACAGGTAACCGCAGCGGTGGTCGACCGCTTCGGGACCACTCAGGCTCTCAAGCGGGATCGGTTCGCCGGTCCGCACACCGTCGGCACTGCACAGAGCAAGGCCTGGACGGCGGTCAGCTTCCGTACCGATACGCTGGAGCTGCGCGATGATGCCTTCCCGGGCGAGGTCAGCTACGGCATCCAGCACCTGCCCAACGTCACCATCCTCGGCGGCGGCGCTCAGGTCACCTCCGACGGGCGCATCGTCGCGGGCATCGGGGTGTCGGGCAGTCCCAGCGGCGATGTCGACCACCAGTGCGCCATGGATGCGATCGACGCCATCCAGGACGATCTGCTCTGACGGTGCATCACCCGGCCCTGCCCGTTCCGGGGAGGGCCGGTTTCAGCGGCGCTTCTTGCGCCCGCGCCGGCGGCGGCCGACCTTGACCCGCTCCGCCGCCGCCTGCAGATGCGCACGGGCCTCTTCCGGCACCCGGTGCGAACAGCGCACGCGAACGCCGTCGCGGCCACGCACCGCGGTGATCCTGCCGCCCTGCAGCCCGTGGCGGCTGACCACCTCGCGCACCGCGTGCAGGAAATTGCGCGGCGGATCCCCGCGGGTGGTGTGCACGCTGCCGTCTTCTTCGATCACCACGCTGAAGAGGATGCTCACCTGCCATACCAGCAGAACGGCGGCGATGATCAGAAAGCCGATCATCAGCACAAAGGCGATAAACATCATCAGCGCAGCACGAAGACCGAAACCGGGAGGCGCCGGGCGAGCTCACCCGCATTCGAACTGATCAGATGCAATCGGTCGGCCACGCCCGGGATGTGCGAGGCCATCACCACCAGGTTGGCATCCAGTTCCTTCTGCGCCTGAGCCAGCTTGTCATCCAGCTCCACCGCCACGTCGTTGCTGTGCATCAGCTTCGAATCGGTGCGAATGCCGTATTTCTCGCCCTGTTCGCGGGCGAAGTCCGCCAGATGCCTTTCCATTTCCTCCGGGGTCCGGGCGGCACGGTTGGCCAGGCTCCCCGAAACCGTCACGTAGTACACCGTGGCGTCGTACTCCCGTGCCATCCTGGCCGCGATTTCGAGGCTGTTCTGCAGCTTGTCGGTGTGTTCGAGATCCACCGGGATCATGATTCGTTCAAACATGGTTGTTTCCTTAACGGTTCGGTCGGCCCGCCCGACCTTCCAGCCGTATAGCAGATTCCGGCGGGGCGGGGCAGTCGGCTGACGGCCACGGTGATATGGTTTCACAGTTTTCGTCCCGGAGGATATGCGTTGGCAGCGGAAACAGGGGGCGGGGAAGACCCGTACAAGGTCCGGCTGACCCCGGCGTTCTCCGTACTGGTGGGGGGGCACCGCGGGCAGCGGCTGGAGCGCAACTGGCTGTCGCACGGAGATACCGAAGCCCGCCGGGCCAGTCTGCAGGCCACCCTGGAGCGGGTGCTGCGGCGGCTGTACGGCGCGGCCGCGGAACGTTTCGCCAGTACCGATGCGGTGTACGCGGACGTATCGCCGGTGATGCGGCTGATCACCGGGCGTGCCACCGGGACCAACGAGCTGGCGCGGTCCGCGGCCGCGCGCCTGGATGTGGACCTGCATCTGATGTCCACCAGCCCCGAGACGGCCGGCGAGCCGGGAGCGCATGCCCGCCGTGGCGTGGTGCTGGGGGCCGAGCCCGTTCATGGTGCGGAGGACCCGCCCGAGTCGGTGCACCGCCTGCGGGATGACCTGGCGCTGACGTTTTCGGACATGCTGGTGGCCGTGTGGGACGGTCAGGAACCCCACGAGGTCACCAGCGGCGCGGGGCAGATGATCCGTGACGCGGTGATGCGCCGACAGGGCGTCCTGCTGCTGTATCTGGACCCGGAGCAGGACACCCCGCAGCTGATGATGCTGACGGCGGCGCGGGTGACCGACGCGGCGCTGACCCGCCTGGACGTGATGGAAGTGACCCCGGCGGCGCTGCTGTCGCTGTTCGACCCGGTAGCGCTCGACTCCCGCCGGATCGACGAGTGGCTGGAACGCATCCTGTGTCCGTTCACCCCGGCCCTCGACGAGACCACCACCGAGAATCGCCTGATCCGGCGGATCGATGACCAGGTGGGGGTGGGGCACTACGTGGTCTGGTGGGGGCTGTGGCTGCTGGGCCTGGTGGGGCTGGCCCGACGTCGCCGGCGTCCGCCGGGGTTATGGAACTGGGTGACCGGCAGCTGGATGTGGCTGCACGCGATGCTGGAGCCCCCGGCGCGCAGCCAGCCCTCGCGTGTGGTGGAACTGCTGCAGACCGATGCCCGTGACGAAGTGCGCCGCCACTGGGTGGTGAACCGTCTGCATGCGGCATCCTCCGCGCTGGCCATGCTCGACCTCCGCGGGGCACTGCGCGCCCTGCGCCCGGCGCCGTCCCGCGGCAACCGCTACAACGCGGTGCGTCCGAGTCCCGAGCGCGAGGCCGAGCACCCGATCCGCGAACCGGCGTTCGAGCACTTCTTCAACTGGTCCGACGAGCAGGCGGGCATCTTTGCCACGCGCCACCAGGACGACACCTGGATGATCTACTACGCGGCGGCGATGGCGGTGTTCGCCGCGGTGGCCGGGGCTCTGCAGGTGTGGCCGGCGACGCCCGGCGAGGTGCCTTATTTCTGGATCGCGGTGGAGTTCGTGCTGCTGCATTTCATCGTGCGGCGCGTGCTGAAGGCCCGCTACCGCGATCACCACGGACACTGGATCCGCTTTCGCTTCCTCGCCGAGCAGCTGCGTTATCTGCGTCTGGGGTATCCGTTACTGGTGCTCCCGAGGACGTTTTCCGCACCGTACTGGCGGCCGGAGAACCGCCGCCCCGAAGGTCGCCCCATGGAACTGCATTCGGAGCTGGAGAGCGCCGAACTGTGGGTGCTGCAGCGCCTGCTGGTGGCCGAGGGCATGCCGCAGGACCGCCGTGGCCGCGTGCCCTACCGGATGAGCGAGCACAACGAGGCGGCACTGGATTACATCCACGACGTGCTGGACGAGCACCGCGAGTATTACCGGCGCTCGGCCCACAACCTGGAGATGAACCACAAGTACCTGCACCGGCTTGCGTTCACGCTGTTCTTCGCGACCTTCCTGGTGGTCACGCTGCACTTCTTTTTCCACTTTCCGTGGAGCCTGTTCTTTACCGCGTTCTTCCCCGCCTGGGGTGCGGCGATCCACGGCATCCTCGCGCAGAACGAGGTCGTGCGCATGTCGGCGATGTCCGGCCAGGTGTGGCGCCAGCTTCGTACCCTCGAGGAGGCCTTCGCCCTGCACAAGCAGGTGCAGGAGGACTACGCCGTGGAGCAGACCCGCTGGATGCGCACCGAGGAACTGCGCGAGCTGGTGGGCGCGGCGACGCACATCCTGTCCGACGCCAACCGCTACTGGCGTTCCCTCCTGCGCCACAACCAGGCGGACCTGCCGGGCTAGGTTCGTTCTATCAATAGGTGGCGTCGAGGATGGTGTAGCCCTCGGCGCGCCAGCGCAGCATGGCGATCGGGGCCTGTTCCACCGGCCGTATGAAGTCCGGCAGGTCCTCCGGGGCCAGGTCCAGGCGGCGCAGGCTCGCGGCATCGGCCTTCAGCCGTACGCCGTCCTGCGCGGCCAGCCGCGCCAGGCGGTCGCGCACGTGGCCGGCCGCGGTGGCGTCTTCCAGCGGGAGGTGGTCGTCGCGCGTGACCAGCAGGGCGGTGGCCGCATCGCGAAAGCTCAGGATCATGTCCGCGCGCACGTCCTGCGCACGCACGGACTCCAGAGTCTTCTCGATAATGCTGATGCGCGCGATCAGGTGCTCCGGGCGCTCGTTGGTGATGTCCCAGACCATGCGGGCCTCGTCCAGGCCCGTCAGCGCGCGGGCATCATCCGGTTCTCCGCGCCACTGCTCCAGGATCTCCAGCACGGGCTCGATCGCCGGCGGGGTGTCCGTCAGTGGTGTGGGTACCAGCAGGCCGCGGTGCGAGCCTTCCACGACCAGCGGTTCCGGGTGCCCCTCCAGGGCCAGGGAGTCGACCGGGACCACGCCGTCGCCCAGGCCTTCGCCGGTCTGGTCCAGCCAGTCGGCGATGCGGCGCGGCAGCTCGGGGGCGTCCAGCTGTTCCCCCATCTGCTGCAGGCCGCGTTCCATTTCGGGCGTGGGTTCGGCCAGCACGCCGCCGATGATGCGTACCGGAATGTCGTCGGGCCACGGGCGGGCGTTGAGCTCGGCCAGGAACCGGCTGTCCGGTCGCAGGTCGATCTTGGCCGCGCCGGTTCCGTCGCGCAGTCCGGCGAACAGCGAGAACCGCTCCTCGCGGATATCGGCGAACCATTCGCGCAGCTCCAGCCACATGCGCAGCCGGGCCCATTCCGAGCCGTGGTTGGGCGTGGCGATCAGGATCACGCCGTCCACCGGCGGCCCCCCGATGCGCGGCTCGCCGTCGTCCGGGTGCCGCCAGCGGGTGATGAAATCGCGGATCACCAGACCACCCATGGAATGGCCGATCAGGATGACCGGATGATCGGCGTCCAGGTCTTCCCAGTGTTCTGCCAGCAGGTCGGTGCTGCGGTCGATCGCCTGATCGTTGGGGTAACGGAATTCGACGGGATTGAAACTGGCGGTGTCCATGGCGGTGGCCAGTTCGTCCCAGATGTTGCCGGGCTCGTCCAGTCCGTGCAGCAGGATGGCATCCGGAGCCGCGGAGTCCGGGTAGCGTTGCGAGCGCGGGACCCAACCGAGCAGTTCGTCGGGCAGTTCCATGGCCTCGGGGAACCACTCCTCCAGGCGGTCGTGGACCTCCACGCGCAGTTCCCGCTCCTGCTCGGGCTGAAATTCGCCCCAGAGCGTCCAGACCCCCAGAGCGAACAGGGGCAGGGCGATCAGCATCAGCAGGGTCAGCCGCAGACGACGCTTCATGGATGTCTCCTGCAAACCGGGGGCCCGGTTCTTTTCATGGTAGTGGTCACCTCATAACGTGCGGGCGTTTTCCGTGTCTATACTGGGATCCGCGTGCCGCCATGCACGCCGAACGCCAGCCGGGAATGGAATACCGTGAACGATACAGAAGGACAGCCCGTACTCCCCGCGACCTTCGCCGGGTCTTCGTCCGTGCCGGTGGGCGAGATCGCCCAGCGCGATCTGGTGCGCTGTGCCCCGGATGAGAGCGTCGCCGAGGCGGCGCGGCGCATGCACCGGGCGCGCTGCAGCTCGGTGGTGGTCGTGGGCGAGGATGACCGCCCGCAGGGCATCTGGACCGAGCGCGACGCCCTGCGCCTGGATCCCGCGCGGATGGAAGAACGCGACCGCCCCATGGCCTCGGTGATGACCTCGCCGGTGCGCAGCATCCCCGGCTCGGTGTCGGCGACCGAGGCCCACGGCATCATGACCGAGGCGGGCATTCGCCACCTGCTGGTGATCGATGACGACGGCCGGCCTTTCGGCATCATCTCGCAGACCGATCTGGCGCTCAGCCACGGGGCCGAGGCCTACCTGCGTTTGCGCGAAGTGGGCACGGCACTGGGGGGCCGTCCGCTGCGGCTGGAGGCCGAACAGCCGTTGTCCGATGCGACCCGCGCGATGTCGCGGGCCGGGGTGGCGGCGGCGGTGGTGTCCTGGGTCGACGGCGGGCCGCCGGGCATCCTGACCGAGCGCGACGTGGTCCGTCAGCTGACGCGCGCGGCGGCGGATCCGTCGGTGGCGGAGGTCGCCAGTCGGCCGCTGCTGACGGTGGATACCGAGGAAAGCCTGTTCCGTGCGCGCCAGATGATGCTGGAGCACGGCATCCGCCGCCTGGGGATCACCGATCCGGAGTCCGGCGAGGTGCTCGGACTGGTGGGATTCGCCGAGCTGCTGGCGTCCACCCAGTCGCGGCTGCTGGAGGAGCTGGGCGAGGCCCTGCGTCAGGCCCGCGATGAGCTGCGCCTGGCGCGGCGTCAGGAACGCCGCTTCGAGGAAGTGCGCAAACGCGCGCCGGTGGGGCTGCTGATCCTCGACTCGACGGGCGTCATCCAAGATGCCAACCCCATGGTCGGCCGCCTGCTGGGACGCGATCCGCTGGCCCTGATCGGCTGCCCGCTGGCCGACTATCTTCCCGGGCAGCCGGCGCTGTACCGCGCCCTGGATGAACTGCAGGCCGGCAACGACGAGGAGCTGCGCCTGGAGCTGCGGCTGGAACATCCGACGCGGAAAGATCGCGAACAGTGGGTGGAGGTCGCGGCGTCGGTCTTCCGCGAGGCGGGGGATACGCCGCACATGGTCAGCATGGTCCTGGCCGACATCAGCGACCGCGCCGAGCGCCGCGCGCTGGAGGCCGAGCAGCGGCTGCTGGCCACCGCCTTCCACACCACCCATGCGCTGCTGATCTGCGACCCGGACGGGCGCATCGAGCGGGTCAACCCGGCCTTCACCGAGACCACCGGTTATGCCCCGGAGGAGGTCATCGGGGCGACTCCGGCGATCCTCTCGTCCGGGCGGCACGACGCCGAGTTCTACCGCGAGATGTGGACCCGCCTGCAGGCCGAGGGCCGCTGGCAGGGCGAGGTATGGAACCGGCGGCGCAACGGCGAGGTGTATCCGCAGTGGGAGTCCATCACCGCGGTGTACAACGACGCGGGCGAGCTGGAGCACTACGTGGCGGTGTTCCATGAGATTACCGAACAGAAACGCCTGGAGGCGGAGCTGGAGCGCTTCGCCACCCACGATCGCCTGACCGAGATCTACAATCGGGCCAAGCTGCACGCGCTGCTGGAGCAGGCTCATGCCGAGCGGGAGCGCTACGAAACGGCGTTCTCCCTGATCATGTTCGACGTCGACCATTTCAAATCGGTCAACGACACCTGGGGGCATCTGGCCGGGGACAGCGTGCTGCGCGAGCTGGCTGACCGGGTGCGCACGGTACTGCGTTCCACCGATCACTTCGCGCGCTGGGGCGGGGAAGAGTTCCTGGTGCTGGCGACGCATACCGACGCCGAGGGTGCCTGGACCCTGGCCGAACGCATCCGTCGGGTGGTCGAGGACAAGCCGTTCGAAACCGTGGGCGGGGTAACGGTCAGTCTCGGGGTGGCTGGTGCGGAGCGGGGCGAGAGCCTGCGGCGGCTCGAGGAGCGCGCCGATCAGGCGCTTTATCGCGCCAAGCGGGGCGGGCGCAATCGGGGGTGTACGGCCTGAGGCCCGGCCTCCCACCGGCCGGATGTAACCGTGGGAGGCCAGCCTCTGGCCGAATCGGCGCGAAAATCGGCCGGAGGGCCGGCCTCCTACCGGCCTTCGACGGTGGTCAGGCCCAAGGTGTGCCACATCTGCATGCCGCCGCGGTACCACTTGATCTTGTGGCCCGGGTACCCGAGGTTGGTCAGCGTGCGGATGTTGGTGGGCGACTGGCCGCACCACGGGCCGTTGCAGAACAGCACCAGGGTCTTCGCGTTGGAGAAGTCCAGCAGGTCCCAGTGATCCATCACGCTGAACTGGTCGAGCATGATGTCGCGTACGTCCGCGGGCTCGGCGTCGCCGTCGATGTTCAGCTCCTGCCACGGGATGTTGATGGCCCCGGGGATGGTGCCGCGGGCGTAGGAGTCGGGGCCGCGCGAATCGATGATCAGCAGGTCGTCGCGCTCGCCAAGCTGGCCGAGATACTCGAGGAACTCCGCCTCGCCGAGGGTTTCCACGCCGCGGCCCAGCTCCATGGGCTGGACGCAGAACGGCGGGCAGGGGCGCGAGGTCTTCGCGAATTCGTTGTCCAGCCGGTTCTCGGTGTCCTGGATGCGCTGGATGGTGACGGTCTCGTCACCGTGCGGGACCTCCAGCGACTGCAGGTCCGGGGTGATGCCGACTTCCAGCGCCGAAGCAGGCCCGGCAAGGCCCAGGGTGAACAGGCCGGCCAGGGCCAGTCCGGGGGCAAAACGTTTCTGCATCTTCTCCTCCTGCATGTTTTTGTTCGCAAGCCGGGATTGTGAGTCAAACGGGGTCGGCTTGCACCCTGCCGGCGGGGGGATCCCTTCAGCACGGCTTGCACGGGCCGTTACCCTCCTCGAGGCCACGCTTCGTGGTCAGTGGATTTCGACAGAGGGTTCAGGTTTGGATCGACGGGTGGAACACAGCCGCAATGGCTCCGGACTGGCGGGCACCGTGCGCGGCCTGACCCTGGCGCTCGGCCTGGCCGCCGCGGGCGTGACGCCGGTGCTGGCCGAATCGCCCGACCGGCCGACGCACGAGGTTCAGCGCGGCGACACCCTGTACAGCATCGTGCAGACCTTTGATCTGCCCCCGGGCGTGTCGGTCAACGAAGCCATGCTTGCCTTCCTCGAGGCCAATCCCGAGGCCTTCGCCGAACAGAACGTGAATACGCTGCGGGCCGGGACGGTACTGGAGCTGCCGCCGGAGTCGGCATTCGCCCGGCGTGATCGGGACAGTGCCCGTGCCGAGGTCCTGCGCCACATCGAGAACTGGGACCCCGGCGCCGTGCGCGTGGAGGACCGCTTCGAAGCGGTGGACGAGGGCCGCGAAGGCATGTCGCGTGCCGCGATCGAAGAACGTCTGGCGTCGCGCGATGCCGAGATCGACGAACTGCGCGAGGCCGTGGAAGAGCTGCGGTTCCTGCTGGAGTCGGAGCGTCTGGATGCGGGGACCGACGCCGCGGCCGAAGAACTGCGCCAGCAGATGGAACAGGACCTGGACACCCTGCGCACCGAGCGTGATCAGCTGCGCGACCGCCTGGTCGAAGTCGAGGAACGCCTGGTCGAGGTGGAAAGCCGGCCGGGCCCGGACGAGGTGCCGCTGACCGAACAGCTGACCCGTCCGCCGGTGCTGGTTGCACTGGGGTCCATGGCGCTGGGTCTGGGTCTGTTCCTGGTGGCCGGCATCATGCTGGGGCGCCGTCAGACCGGGGGCGGGGGCAAGTCCGCTTCCGGCGGCAAAAAGGGAAGCGCGCAGGCGAAGTCGGGCAAGGGCCGGTCGCCCCGCGGGGACGAAGCCGAACCGCAAATTCCGGCTGAAGAAGGCTCCGGCGCCGCGGCCGCCGCGGCCGCCGGAGCCGCCGGCGGCGCCGCAGCTGCAGCGGGTGTGGCTGCGGGCGCCGAGCCCGAGCCCGAGCCCGAGCCCGAACCCGAGCCCGAACCCGAACCCGAACCCGAACCCGAACCCGAGCCCGAACCCGAGCCCGAACCCGAGCCCGAACCCGAACCCGAACCCGAACCCGAACCCGAACCCGAACCCGAGCCTGAACCCGAACCCGAGCCCGAGCCTGAACCTGAGCCCGAGCCCGAGCCCGAGCCGGAGCCCGAGCCCGAGCCCGAGCCCGAGCCCGAACCCGAACCCGAGCC
>NZ_KB900037.1:32402-46798 GCF_000378545.1 Thioalkalivibrio sp. ALE23
GAACCCGAGCCGGAACCCGAGCCGGAACCCGAGCCGGAACCCGAGCCGGAACCCGAGCCGGAACCCGGCTCGGACGAAGAACCGGCGTTCGACGATTCCTCCGACGAGGCGGAAATCCCGCAGGCCTCGGAAAAGGACGAGGATGACTGGGAATTCGATTTCCCCGATCCCGACGACGAATCCCGGTAACCCGCCCGTAGGAGGCCGGCCCTCCGGCCGATCATGTTCGACGCTGGATCGGCCAGGGGGCTGGCCTCCTACGCGGGGGCAATGCCCCGGGGCGCATGACGTTGTTCGAGGGCGGCGGGCTCCGTGCGCATAATCGGGATACATCGACCGAATGTCCGCGCGAGGTAAGCCGACCCCATGGCGACCGTGAAAAGCACCTGCTATGAATGCGACGCCAACTGCGCGATCGACGTGACCCTGGACAACGCCGGCGAGCCGGTGAAGATCGACGGCCCTGACTGTCCGCGCTGTTACGTCCAGCTGGATCGCCGCAACCACCCGGAACGCCTGCTGTACCCGCTGCGGCGCACCGGACCGCGCGGCAGCGGCGAGTTCGAGCGCATCTCCTGGGACGAGGCACTGGACACCATCGCCGAGCGCCTGCGCGCGACCCGCGAGGAGCACGGCGCCCCGGCGGCCGCCTTCTTCGCCGGCTACACCAAGGAGGCTCGGCCGCAGCTGCAGCGCCTGGCGCATGCCTTCGGCTCGCCCAATTACCTGACCGAGAGCGGTTGCTGCTTCTCCTCCACCAAGGTGGCGGAGGAAGTGACCTTCGGCACCAAGATCAAGACCTCCTCCACCGTGGCCTCGGATGCGACCCGCTGCCTGCTGGTGTGGTCGACCAACCCGCGCGGCTCCATCCCGCTGTTCCATCAGCATGCGCTGGCCGCGGCGCGCCCCGGCTGCGCCACCGTGGTGGTCGACCCGCGGGTGACGCCGCTGGCGGAGCAGGCCGAGGTGCACCTGCAGATCCGTCCGGGCACCGACGGGGCGCTGGCGCTGGGCATGCACCACCTGATCTTCGAGAACGGCTGGCAGGACCAGGCCTTCCTCGACGAATGGGGCAACGGGGTGGAGGCGTTCCGCGAATACGTGGCCGAATTCCCGCCGGAGCGGGTGGCGGCGATCTGCGGCATCGAGGAGGCCGACCTGCAGCGCGCCGCCGAGCTCTACGCGACCCGTAGCCCGGCGCAGATCATGCTCTCGCCCACCGCCACCGTGCAGCACTCCAACGGCTTCCAGAATCACCGCGCGGTGACCCTGCTGGCGGCGGTCACCGGCAATATCGACCGCGAGGGCGGCAACCGCTTCTTCAACGACAAGGTCACGCCGAAGCCGATCGACCTGTTCGACCACTGCAAGGAAAACCTACCGCCGCGCATCGGCGACGAGACCTTCCCGGTGTGGACGGCGCACTGGCCGGCGGCGCAGAGCATGCTGCTGCCGGACGCGATCCTCGACGGCCGGCCGCAGCAGGTGCGCTCGCTGCTGGCGATGGGTATCAACACCGCGATGTGGCCGAACTCGAAGCGCATGGAACAGGCGCTGGGCGCGCTGGATTTCTTCGCCGTGTCGGACTTCTTCCACAACCCGGCCACGCATATGGCGGACATCGTGCTGCCGGCCGCCACCAGCCTCGAGCGCCCGGCGCTGATCGCCTATCCCGGCTGCAACTTCCGTGGCGAGCTGCGTTACCGGCATCAGGCGGTGGCCCCGCGCGGCGAGGCACGCGCCGACGCCGAGGTGTTCCTCGAGCTGGGCGTGCGCCTCGGGATGGCGGAGCAGTTCTGGAACGGCGACCTGGAGGCCAGTTGGGCCGAGGCCGCCGACGGCATCCCCGAGACCATCCGAGAGCAGGTGTACAACGACCCGGACGGCGTGACCGTGTTCGCGAAGGCGCTGGATGATCTGGTCGAGCACGGCTTCGAGGAGGGTGACCGCCAGTACCGGCTGCACGGCTTCCGCACGGTCAGCGGCAAGGTGGAATTCGACGCCGCCGAGCTGCGCGAGGCCGGGCACGACGGCCTGCCGCTCTGGCGCGAGCCGGCCGAGAGTCCGCTGTCCACGCCGGAGCTGGCGCGCGACTATCCGCTGGTGCTGACCAGCGGCGCGCGCCACAAGCACGCCACCCACTCGCAGCACCAGTACCTGGAGCGCATGCGCCGGGCGATGCCCGAGCCGCTGGTCGAGCTGCACCCGCAGGACGCCGCGGCGCGCGGCATCGCCGATGGCGACACCGTGGAGGTGCGCTCGCCGCGCGGGCGGGTCGCCTTCGTGGCGAAGGTCACCGACCGCATCAAGCCCGGCGTGGCGCACTGCCAGCACGGCTGGAACCACGCCAACATCAACGAGCTGACCGACGACCGCAACCTCGACCCGATCAGCGGCTTCCCCGCATTCAAGTCGCTGCTGTGCGAGGTGGAACGCCTGCACGCCGGGCACGGACAACGCCTGCCGGAGGCGGGCTGACCTTGCCGTTCGTTGGCGTCCTCCCCGAGCGCCGGCACATCTTCCGGCCCGAGCCGCGGCGCGAGGTGGCGGTGTCGGACGCGGCCGCCTGGCGCCTGAACCCCGGGCATCGACACGTCTACGACAAGCTGCGCCTGGCCCTGGATGCGGGCCTGACCGCCGCGCCCTGCGGGGTCGCGCCCACGGACCTGGGGCTGGACGCGGCGGACACTGTGTTCGTGAAGCCGATCACCAACCTCGCCGGCATGGGGCTGGATGCCCGCGCCCTGTCCGCTGGCGAGGTGCCGGCCGAGCCCGGCAGTTTCTGGTGCCAGCGCCTGGAGGGAGCCCACACCAGCACCGACTGCCTGGTGGAGAACGGCGAGGTGCGCTGGTTCGCCCACACCCGCGGCTCGGACGAAAAGGACGCCGCGCGCCCGATCTACTGGGAGGTGGGTGCCGCCGTGCCCGAGGTGGAACCGTGGATCGCCGACTGGGTGCGGCGCAACCTGGTCGGCTACAGCGGCATCTGCAACATCGAGCTGATCGGCGGGCGGCCGATCGAGGCCCATCTGCGCGGCTCCAACGGCTTCTTCGACTTCTACGGCCCGGCCTTCATCCCGGCCTGGGTCGCGCTGGCGGACGGCGAGTCGTTCACGCCACCCCCGCCGATCCCCGGTGGCTACATCATCTCGGTCTTCGGCGAGGTCGAACTGACCGATGCCGATTTTCGCGCCGCCGAAGACGCCGGCGTCGACCTGAAGCCCGATCCCTCAACCCCGGGCCGATCCGCCATCTTGCGCAGCGCGGATCGCGACGCCGGCTTCGCCCTCTACCGCCGCCTCACCGGCCAGCCCGGCCCCGAATAGAAACGCCGGATCGCGCAGAGGGCTGCGCTCCTACGAGACCCCCCCGGCCGCAGGAGGCCAGCCCTCTGGCCGATCGGGCCAGCCCCGGCGCCGGATCGCGCAGAGGGCTGCGCTCCTACGAGACCTCCCCCGACCGTAGGAGGCCAGCCCTATGGCCGATCGGGCCAGCCCCGGCGCCGGATCGCGCAGAGGGCTGCGCTCCCACGGGGCAGCGGTGCCGGGGGGAGAGCGCGCACAAAAAAGCCGCATCGACACCCAGCCAAGAAAAAGCGTCGATGCGGCGGGGGACTCCCTTCCCGCGGCGTGTCGGGACACCACCCCGACGTGCCGGTCCAACGGAGATGTCACGCAGATACAGCAGCATGTCAGCCGCGTGGCAGGCTCTGCCGCCCCGGGGCCTCGATGAAGGCACCACGGCGGGTGAGCACGAGGCTTAGTTTCCACTCTGTCCACGCATGAGTAAAACAAGTTTTTGTCACGTAGTATGTGAATCGGACTCATGAGGGAGGGCGGCATGCTGGAGATCCGGCATTTGCGGGCACTGCACGAGATCGTGCGCCTGGGCAGCGTGACGGCGGCGGCCGAGTCGCTGTGCGTCACCCAGTCGGCGCTGTCGCATCAGCTGCGGCAGCTGGAAGAGCGCATGGACGTGGTGCTGTTCGAACGGCGCAGTACGCCGGTGCGCCTGTCACCGGCCGGAACGCGCCTGCTGCAGGCGGCCGAGCGCGTGCTGCCGGAGGTGGCCGCGGCCGAGCGCGACATCGCCCGCATCCGCGACGGCCGCGGCGGGCGGCTGTACCTCGCGCTGGAATGCCACAGCTGCTTCCAGTGGCTGATGCCTTCGCTGGCGGCCTTCCGCGAACACTGGCCCGAGGTGGAGCTGGACCTGAGCCTGAGCCATGGCTTCGATGCCCTGAATGCCCTGCGCGAACGCGAGGTCGATGCGGCGGTATCGCCCGATCCGGTGGAAGACCCGGAGCTGATCGCGCTGGACCTGCTGGAGTACGAGAACCTGCTGATCGTGCCGCGCGGGCATCGTCTGGAGGGGGCCAGCTACGTGGAGCCCGCCGACCTCCAGGGCGAGACCCTGATCACCTACCCGGTGGAGGAGGAGCGCCTGGATATCTGCCGGCACTTCCTGCACCCGGCGGGCATCTCGTTGCCCCGACGCACCACCGAGGTGACGGCCATGCTGCTGCAGCTGGTCGCCAGCGGGCGCGGCGTGGCCTCGCTACCGGAATGGGCCCTGCCGGAACTGGAGGCGCAGATGCAGGGCGCGGGCACCGGCTCGCGTGGCCCAGGGCGTTCCGCCATCTCGCGTCTGCGCATGGGCCCCGATGGCCTGTGGAGCACCCTGCGCCTGGCCATCCGCCGCGAAGACGAAGGCCTCGCCTTCATGCAGGACTTCGTCGGCATCGCCCGTGACGAACTCCACCAGGCCTCCGTGCGCCGCGGCTGAAAGGGACGTGTCTCGACTATACTGCTACCCTCGAAGCCAGGTCTGATACCAACGATGAGTCCAACCGTATTCAGAGAGAAGGGGTATCGATTCTTTTTCTTCTCGCGAGAAGAAACGCGCAAGCACGTCCATGTGGTTTCGGCGGAGGGCGAAGCAAAATTCTGGCTGGAACCGGAACTACAGCTGGCGCAGTCATGGCGATACAACCGGGCGCAGCTGAAAGAGATCGAGTGGCTGATCGAGGAGCACCATCATGAGCTTGTCAGCGCATGGCAACGCTATTTCGGAAGTTGAGGTCACGAACATTTCGGGGCATGGTCTCTGGCTGCTCGTGCGAGGCCAGGAACTGTTCATGCCCTACGACGAATTCCCCTGGTTCCGTGACCAGCCGGTCAGGGCCATCGTGAATGTCGAAGAACCATCCCCGGGACATTTCTACTGGCCCGATATTGATGTCGACCTGACGCAGGAGATCATTGAGCACCCGGAGCGGTTTCCGAACAGGGCGACCGGCTGATCGGCGCGGGGTCAGCAGCCGCCACCACCGCCACCACCGCCTCCTGCGGCCCCTCCGGCGGCGACGCTCGAGTCGCCGGTGCTTTGTTCCAGCCACATGGCCATATGGCAGGCAATGGCGATGGCCCCGACCGGACGCGGATGGATGACCTCGACGAACCAGCCGCCGGTCAGGCCGGTTTCCTGCTTGGGCCGGAGCGTGGCGACCATGTCGCGGTTGTCGCGCAGGGTATAGCTGAACAGCCCGCGCCGGTCGGTGCGTTCGCCGTTGAGCTGGTAGTCATCGTCGCGATAGCTGAACAGCCCGCTGAGCGTCTTGCGGTCGGTGCTGGTCTCCTCGATCTGCGTGACCGTGCCCGCGCCGGCACGCCAGACCTCCTGGCGCTGCGGCATCCCGAAGAAGCCGACATTGCGCTGCAGCTGCTCGAAGAACCCCGCGTCCGGCGGATCGGCCAGGCGCATGCGCGTGGTGGCGAAATGCAGCTCCGGCCTGCCGAACCAGGCCGCGAGCCCGCCCGAAGGGCGGCGCAGGCGGGCCACTGGCGTCCCGGCCTGGCGCAGTTCCGCGATGCTGCTGGTCTTTTCGCCGAAAAACGGCAGCCGCTTGAGCGGGGAGATCTTCACGAACTCCAGCTGGCCTTCCACCGGGCTTTCCTCTCCCGGCGGCGGGGACCCGGGGCCCGAGGGGGCTTCGGCAACCCCGCTAGCGGCGCTCGGGGAGGGTTCGTTCGGTTGCCATCGGGCCGCCGGCCCGTAACCACGCCTGGCCATGCTGATCTCCTTCCTGGATTGCGGAGGGCTGTGCATTCAGCCCGAGTATAGGCACGGCACGCTCGCCGTGCCCCGCATCAACGCAGGGGTTTGGGTGGAAGGGTATATAACCAAAATGTGATATAGTTCCGCGTTTTTCGCTGAATGGTCCAGTCAGGCATTCATCGCATGGACGAGCAAAAGGTAACAAGGGCAAGCCCGGAATGGTTGATCGGCATGGGCATCATGGCGGTGGTCGGACTGGGCTATTTCGCCGGGGCCTGGCTGGGGGTGACGCAGACCGTGTCCCCCGATGGAAAAGCCATCATCTGGCCCCCCAACGCCGTGGCGCTGGCGGCCCTGCTGTTGCTGCCGGTGCGCCGCTGGGCCTGGGTGGTGCCGGCCGTGATGGCGGCGGAGATCGCCGCCGACCTGCCGACCTTCCCGCTGTGGGCCGCGGTGTCCTTCGGCATGGTGAACCTGTTCGAGGTCTTCCTGGCCGCGTCGCTCATCCGCTGGTTCACCGGTCCGCGCTTCGACTTCGACAGCCTCGCCCGGGGCGGCTATTTCCTGCTGTTCGGGCCGTTGCTGGCGGCCGGGCTGGCCGCCCTGTTCGGCGCCGGGGTTTATCGCGGGCTGCTGGGCGAGGAGGGCGGTTACTTCGCGCACTGGCAGATGTGGTGGTTCGGCGACGCGCTGGGCCTGCTGCTGCTGACGCCGCTGCTGGTCATCCTGATCCGCCAGCACCGCGAGCTGCTCCGCGGGTGGACCGGTGGCCGGGTGCTGGAGGCGGGTGCCCTGCTGGTGTTGCTGGCGGCCATGGCCACGGTGCTGCTGACGACCGGGCGAGCCGAGGACGGCGGGCATCCGCTGGCGCTGGTGCTGTTGCTGCCGCCGGTGCTGTGGGCCGCGGCGCGATTCGGTGTGGTCGGCGCGGCGCTGCTGGTGGCGGTGGTGGCAGCCACCGCCATCGTCTGGATGGTGCACGTATCCTGGCCGATGTACGGCGTGGACCCCGAAGGGGCCATCCTCGCGATGCAGGAATTCCTGGCCGTTACCGCCATCACCGGCATCGGGGTCGGCCTTTTGATGCGCGAGATCGAGTCCCAGCGCATGCGGCTCAGGTTGTTCGAACGGGCGATGAAGGCCATCAACGATGCGGTCATCATCACCGACGCCCGGCGCCGCGATAACCCGATCATCTGGGTGAACGATACCTTCGAGAAGCTCTTTGGTTACCCGCGTGAAGAGGTCCTGGGCCGCAACTGCCGGTTCCTGCAGAATGACGAGAGCGAGCAGGAGGGCGTGCGGGAGGTCCGCGGGGCGTTGCGGCGCGAGGAGCCCGTGCAGACCCTGGTGCGCAACTACCGCTGCGACGGCGAACCGCTGTGGATCCAGCTGAGCCTGGCCCCCGTATGCGATGCACACAAACGGGTGACCCACTACGTGGGCGTGCAGCGCGACCTGACCGAGCTCAAGCGCGCGGAAGAGGAACTGGAACGGCGCGTCGCCGAACGCACCGCCGCGCTGCAGGAGGCCAACCAGCGGCTGGAACGCATTGCGTCCACCGATCCGCTGACCGGCATCGCCAACCGCTGGTATTTCCTGGAGGTGGCCGAACGCGAACTGCGCCGCCGTGCCGCGAACGACAGTTCGGTCTCCCTGCTGATGCTGGACCTGGACCACTTCAAACGGGTCAACGATACCTGGGGGCACCCGGTGGGGGACCGGGTCCTGCATGGCCTGGCCGATACCCTGCGTGATTCCCTGCGGCCGCTGGATCTGAGCGGGCGGTTCGGCGGGGAGGAGTTCCTGGTCCTGTTACCTGGAGTCGATGCCGAAGAGGCCTGCGAGATCGCCGAACGGCTGCGCCGGGCCGTGGCCGCGATGGCCATCGAGCACGAAGGCGAGACCATCCGCGTGACCGTCAGCATCGGCGTGGCCATCAGCGACGGCGAGCGGGACATCGACGGACTCATCTGCAAGGCCGACAACGCCCTCTATCGGGCCAAGAGCGAAGGCCGCGACCGCGTCGTCATCGATCATCCGGGTGCGGCCCCCGAATGATCGGAATCCGGGACTGACGCCGGGCTCGGGATCCCTTTGGCATGCCGTGCATTGAGCGGGGGTGACCTGCATCACACCACCATATGGCATGGCCATATTAGATATGGGGCCATGAGCCTGCGTACATGCCTTCACGGGTTCCTGTTCCTCGCCCTGTTGCTGGTGGTGCCGGCACCGGCGTCTGCGGTGGAAATCCCCGATCCGCCGGAGCAGCAGCCCTTTCTCGATGACCGTGCCGAGTTGTTGAGCGCTTCCGGGCGCGAGGCCGTCGAGGATTTGCAGGAGCGGGCACTGCGCCGCCACGGGACCCACATCGCGGTGGTGACGGTGGAATCCATGGCGCACTACGAGGCCCGCGATTCGCTGGGCATCGAAGGTTTTACCCGGTTGTGGCTCGCCATCTGGCGCCCGGCGCTGCACCCCGACCGGCGTACCGAAGGCCGGGACATGCTGCTGATGGTCAGCCGGGACGATCGCAAGGCCTGGGTTCAGGCCGACCGCGCCTGGAACGACGACCTCTGGAGCCCCCATCTGCAGCAGATCATGGACGTGCGCGTCCTCCCGGAATTCGCCCGCGGGGCCTTTGAGACAGGCCTGCGCGCCGGTCTGGAAGAACTCATCGCCACGGCCGCCATCGGCCCCGAAGGCGAACCGCCGCGGGCCGTGGGCGTCTGGCATGAACGCCTGCACGTGTCCCCCTGGGTCACCACGCCGTTCGCGCTGGGTACCGTCCTGTGGTTCGTGGTGCCCGGTGTGCTGTGCCTGCTGCTGGCGGCAGTTCTGCCACGCAATCGGGCCGCACTGAGCAAGATCGGGGCGGGCCTGATCGTGGTGGGAGCGCTTTTCTGGGTCGCGCTCGCTCTGCTCGCCGCCTGGGGCGTCTACCGGTACATGCCGCCTCCCGCGGCCCCGCCACCCGGAGCGCGCTCGGGATCGGCCGGTGGTGGCTTCGGCGGCGGATTCGGCGGTGGTGGTGGCGGAGGCGGGGGAGGCGCCGGCGGAGGAGGCGGCTTCTGACGCCGAACCGGCGGGCGCCGGGTCGTATCGTATCAGTGGCCGTGATGGTGTCCGTGGCCGTGATCATGGCCATGATGCCCGCCGTGGTGATGCTCGTCGTCGGAGCCTTCGTAGCCGCGGGCGCGTGCATAGGCCGCCTTCTGGTCCTCGTCCATCAGCGCATCCATCTTCAGGTGATACGCCAGATGCGTGGAACGGAGCTGGCCGCGCAGCTTGCCGATCTCCACGGACAGCGCCTCGATCCGGTCTTCGGTGATCTCCCGGGAGGCAAACCCTTCATCCAGCTCGCGCTCGAGTTCCACGATGCGTTCGCCCAGCTCGATCGCCTCCGCGCGCATCTCCTCGTACAGCCGTTCGGTCTCCGCGCGCTGATCCGACGTGAGATCCAGATGATCGACGACCTCCAGCACGTGCATCGGGCCCGGGAAGCCATGCAGTTCGGCGGGCAGGGCGGTGCCCAGACCCTGACCCTCGAGCAGGCCCTGCTTCTCGGCTGCGGAAAGCGCCTTGATCTCGCGTTCCTGCAGATCTGCATACGGGTTGGCCGCAGCCGTGCCGGCGCATGCCACGAGGGCCAGCCCAAAAATCCAGCGGGTGGTGCGGTGCTGCATGTCTCTCTCCCTGTAGGTGTCGGAAACCGAGGGTTGGATTCTGCCACGTGCGGGTGGTTCCGGCGCGGCCTACCGTTTGCCGCCCGCTCGTGGGAGGCCAGCCCTCTGGCCGATGGGCTCCCGACAATCCACCCGGGCGAATCGGCCGGAGGGCCGGCCTCCTGCCGTCCACCCTTGTAGGAGGCCAGCCCCCTGGCCGATCGGGCGTTGGCCGAACCGGCGCCGGACACAGGACAACGGCGATCTGAATCGGTATCGTTTCCCCGGAAAGATCAAAGGAAATACGGCCGATGGACGCAACCGCCGAGGCGCCGGCACACGCCGACGAAGAACCCGCCGCAGCCATTGCCGCGCCCGAACAGGTCGAGGCCTTCCTCGACCGCTGGCGCGACACCGGCGGCAGCGAGCGCGCCAACTACCAGCTCTTCCTCACCGAGCTGTGCGCGCTGCTGGACCTGCCCCAGCCCGACCCGGCCAGCGACGACACCGCCGACAACGCCTACGTGTTCGAACGCCGCGTCACCATCCGCAATCCGGACGGCAGCGAAAACCGCGGCTACATCGACCTCTACCGCCGCGGCTGCTTCGTGCTGGAGGCCAAGCAGACCGGCAAGGGCCTGCACACCCAGGGATGGGACAAGGCCATGCTCGCCGCGCAAAACCAGGCCGACCAGTACGTGCGCGCCCTGCCGGAAGACGAAGGCCGCCCGCCGTTCATCGTGGTCACCGATGTCGGCCGCAGCCTGGAGCTCTACTCCGAATTCTCCCGCTCCGGCGGCACCTACGTCCCCTACCCGGACCCGAGCCGCCACCGCATCCGCCTGGAAGACCTGCGCGACCCCGAGATCCAGCAGCGCCTGCACCACCTGTGGCTCGCGCCGGACCAGCTCGACGCCAGCAAGCACGCCGCCCGCGTCACCCGCGAGGTCAGTGCGCGCCTGGCCGAACTCGCCAAATCCCTGGAACAACAGGGCTTTGATGTCGAGCGCGTCGCCCACTTCCTCAAGCGCTGCCTGTTCACCATGTTCAGCGAAGACGTGGAACTCCTGCCCAGGGGCAGCTTCACCACGCTGCTGGAACGCCTGCAGCAAAACCCCGAACACTTCCCCGACGCGATGCGCTCGCTGTGGGAGACGATGAACACCGGCGGCTATGAAGGCCAGCTGATGCACAAGCTGCAGCGCTTCAACGGCGGCCTGTTCCAGAACGTCGACCCCATCCCGCTCAACGCCGACCAGATCGGCCTGCTCATCCAGGCCGGCAAGGCCGACTGGCGCTTCGTCGAACCCGCCATCTTCGGCACCCTGCTGGAACGCGCGCTGGACCCGCGCGAACGCCACAAGCTCGGCGCCCACTACACCCCGCGCGCCTACGTGGAACGCCTGGTCATGCCCACGCTCATCGAGCCCCTGCGCGCCGAATGGAACACCGTCCAGGTCGCCGCCGAGGCCTGGCTGCAACAGAACAAACCCGACAAGGCCCTGGACGAGTTGCACCGCTTCCACCACCGGCTGTGCGAAGTGCGCGTGCTCGACCCCGCCTGCGGCTCGGGCAACTTCCTCTACGTGGCGCTGGAACACCTCAAGCGCCTCGAAGGCGAAGTGCTCAACCTCATCCGCGACCTGAGTGCCGGCCAGTCCACCTTCGACACCGAAGGCCTCACCGTCGACCCGCACCAGTTCCTCGGGCTCGAGATCAACCCGCGCGCCGCCGCCATCGCCGAGATCGTGCTGTGGATCGGCTACCTGCAATGGCACTACCGCCTGCACGGCCGCCTCAGCCTGCCCGAACCCATCCTGCGCGACTTCCACAACATCGAATGCCGCGACGCGCTGATCGAATATGACAGCCGCGAACCCATGACCGACGACCACGGCCAGCCCGTGACCATCTGGGACGGCATCAGCTACAAGAAAAGCCCCGTCACCGGCGAACTCATCCCCGACGAAACCGGCCGCACCCCCGTCTACCACTACAGCAACCCGCGCCGCACCGAATGGCCCGAAGCCGACTACATCGTTGGTAACCCGCCGTTTATCGGCGCCGCCACCATGCGCCGCGCACTGGGCGACGGCTACGTGGACGCCGTGCGCAACGTCTTCAAGGGAATCGTCCCGGACTCCGCCGACTTCGTCATGTACTGGTGGCACATCGCCGCCGAGAAGGTGCGCCAGGGCGAGGCCCGACGCTTCGGCTTCATCACCACCAACAGCCTGCGCCAGACCTTCAACCGCCGCGTGCTCGAACCGCACCTGAACGACACCAAAAAGCCCCTGTCGCTCTCCTTCGCCATACCCGACCACCCCTGGGTGGACAGTACCGACGGCGCCGCCGTGCGTATCGCAATGACCGTCGGCGTACCCGGAGACCAGTCCGGCACACTGCGCCATGTCGTCAACGAACGCGATGCGAATGACGATGCCCGTGCAGTGGAGCTCACTCACCGAACGGGCAAACTATTCGCCAATTTGGCCGTGGGCGCGAATGTGGCCGGTGCCAACACTCTACAGGCGAATGCTGACCTGACCAGCCGAGGTGTGATGTTGTTCGGCGCTGGTTTCATCGTGAACAGCGATGAAGCGAAGATGCTGGGCCTCGGCACCCGGCCGGGGCTGGATAACGTAATCCGCCAGTATCGCAATGGCCGGGACCTCACCCAGACACCCCGGGGTGTCATGGTCATCGACCTGTTTGGCCTTCAGATCGAAGAAGTAAAGCGCGAATATCCGACGATCTACCAATGGCTCACCGAGCGAGTGAAGCCCGAACGCGATCAGAATCGTGATCGTGGTATCCGCGAAAACTGGTGGTTACACGGTCGTCCGCGTCCTGAATGGCGTGCATATGCTGCCGGTCTTCCCCGCTACATCGCCACCGTCGAAACCACCAAGCATCGCGTCTTCCAGTTCCTCGACGCGGACATCCTGCCCGACAACATGCTGGTGAACATCGCCATCGACCGGCCTTCAAGCTTGGGTGTCCTCTCCAGCCGAATTCATGTTTCCTGGGCCCTGGCGATGGGCGGGACCCTGGAAGACCGTCCGCGCTACAACAAGACCCGCTGCTTCGAGACCTTCCCCTTCCCGGAACTCGACGACCAGCAGGCCACCAGCATCGGCGGCCTCGCCGAACGCATCGACGCCCACCGCAAGGCGCGCCAGGCCGAACACCCGGACCTCACCCTCACCGGCATGTACAACGTGCTGGAAAAACTGCGCGCCGAAGAACCGCTGACCGCCAAGGAACGCACCATCCACGAACAGGGCCTCGTCTCCCTGCTGCGCGAACTGCACGACGACCTCGACCGCGCCGTCTTCGACGCCTACGGCTGGAACGACCTCGCCGACCGCCTCGTCGGCCGCCCCGGCGCCACCACCCCGCTGCCGGACAAGCCCGCCGACCAGGCCGAAGCCGAAGAAGAACTCCTCAGCCGCCTCGTCGCGCTCAACGCCGAACGCGCCGCCGAAGAAGCCCAGGGCCACATCCGCTGGCTGCGCCCCGACTACCAGGCCCCCGAAGCCACCCAGACCACCGCCACACTGGAAGCCAAAACCGAGGACGCCGCCGACACCCCGACCGAACCGGCCAAAAAGCCCACATGGCCCAAATCCATGCCAGACCAGGTCGAAGCCGTCCGCCGCCTCCTCGCTATCGGCCCCCAAACCCCGGAAGCCCTGGCCAGCCACTTCAAGCGCAAACCCACCAAGTCGATCACCCAGGTCCTCGCCGCCCTCCAAATCCTCGGCCAGGCCACCACCGACAACGACCACTGGCGCCTGACATGACCCGCTTCCCGATGCCTCATAACCGCCCACTTATCCTGCGGGAGCGGCCCTCAGTGCTTCCCTCAAAGTGGCAAATCTATGCAATCGGCGCCCCCAATGCCACCAACGCAACGCTATATGTAGCTACTACTCAATTAGTTCACGGACTCAATAGTTAACAATGAAGCAGGAAGCAAATAGAAAAGACATTGAGACCCTATACATCTTAGGTGCTGGTGCGAGTTATGGGCTGACCGAGGTCAAGCCACAGAAAACTCCCTATTCCCGGTCAGTAACGCCACTGGACAGCGATTTTTTAAAACACATTGAACATTTCAAGCCCTCGAACGGATGGAGAAAAGCTTCGACAGAGCTTGTTGTAAACGAATGGTTCGACCGTACACCAGCGACGGGTTATGGACTCGAACAGGCGATAATAAACCGCGTTAGCCAGTACGAATTTCTATCGAACCTGCACCCTCGAACAATACGTGGAAAGTGCAACAACCCGGAATATCTAAATGTCAGGTCTCGTCTGATTGCATACCGCGAGAGAAGGCACCCCTGTTTCATGCCCGGGAGTGGATGAGTATTGTGCCCGATGAGCGAACGGGAGGCTGACCGCATGGCGAGTACGATCCATTCCAACGCCCGCACCACACCCCGGATCCGGCAGGAACTGCAGGAGGCGCCGGCCGGCGTCAGCGACCCGGAACTGGCCCGGCGCTACGGCATCAGTCGCATGACGGTGCGCAAGTGGCGCCGCCGGCGCACCGAGGTGGAAGACCGGACCCATCGTCCGAAGACGATGCACACGACGCTCACAGCGGAACAGGAGGCGATCGTGGTCCAGGTCCGGGAGATCGCCCTGCTGTCGCTGGACGAT
>NZ_KB900038.1:0-24865 GCF_000378545.1 Thioalkalivibrio sp. ALE23
GCCGGCCTCAGGCTGCAAGAACAAGGCCCGATCCAACACTTGGTCACCGAGGAGCGTGGTTCACCTCGACTGCGAATGCGGCCCGACATCGCCCTGTTGAACCGGCAAAACACCGTCGTGTCCATCCTCGACACCAAATGGAAAATCCTCGCCGGCGAGGACCCTCTCCGCGATTTGCCCAACTCGGACCTCTATCAAATCAGCACCTATGCCGCGGCATACGGGTGCCGCGAGGTGGGTCTGTTCTTCCCCGAGCAGGAGTGTTTCCAGAGCGAGCGGCCCAGACGGCTGACCATCGAACTCGGCAACAAGGTGCAGTTGACCGTCCGTGCCGTCCCCGTAAGCGATCCAGGCGCCCGGATGGACGTCGATTTCAAGCATATCGATCGGCGCACTCCCGACTCGGTAATGCCTGCAGGGTCGATTTCCGTGCGTTAGACGCCCTCGGCGCTGCTCCCACCCGAGCATCCCGCTGTCATCCGGCCTGATCGCGACCAAACCCGCGCTTCTAGCCGTCGTTGATGCCGGTCGGCACTCAGATCCCCTCCACCTCGATGCCGTGTTCGGCGAGCCAGCGCTTGCGCTGGTCGTAGTCGGGCATGGCGCGTTCGAGGCGGCGCCAGAACTCGGGGGTGTGGTGGGGCTCGTGCAGGTGGATCAGCTCGTGCACCGCGACGTATTCGGCGATGTTGCGGGGCAGCAGGATCGTCTTCCAGTGGAAGTAGAGCCAGTCGCCCCGACCGCAGGAGCCCCAGCGGAACCCCAGGTCCTGCACCTTGACGCCTGCGGGCGAGAGGCCGAGGCGCCGCGCGTGGGCATCCACCTGGCGGCCCAGCCAGTCGTTCGCGCGCGCGGTGTACCACTGGATGAAATGCCGCCGGGCATCGCTCAGGGCATCCTCGCGGATCCGGAAACGCCCGCCATCGAGCTTCAGGGGAACGGCCTGCTCGGCCGCCGGGACCATCTTCAGGCGATGGCTGCGTCCGAGGTACAGGAACCCCTCGCCGTCCACGTATTCCTTTCTCGGCAGTGGACGGTGGCGCCGGGCCTTTTCCGCCAGTTTGCGGTAGATCCAGCCGCGTTTCTCGACCACGAAGGCACGGATCTGCTCCGGATCGGTCCCCGCCGGGGCCGCGATGGCCAGCTCGCCATCGCGGTCCACGGTGATCTCCAGTGTCTTGCGGCGCCGGCTCTCCCGCACCCGGAAGGTCAGGTCTTCTACCTGTAGCTCTGTCATGCGCTGACCAGGCGGTCGTGGTTGGCCCGCGCCAGATCGAACAGCCGCTCCACCAGCGGCTCGACTTCCTCCACCGGCACCACGTCCCGCTGCACCAGCTGCTGGAACAGCTGGCCCTTCAGCCGCTCCTGGTCCGGGATATGGGACGGTTTCCAGAAATCGGGCACGTCGATCTCGTCCTGGATCACCCCGAGCAGCTCCTCGGTGACTTCGATCAGGCGGTTCGCTTCGGTCTCCCCGGCCGGAGCGCCGTCCGCAGCGGTGCTCTGCGCCAGTTCACGCCAAAACGGGACCGCGTGGGCCGGCAGATCGGGCAGCGCCTCGCCGTCCACGGGCTCATCCTCCCGCAGCTGTCGGATCAGGCCATCCAGCGCATCCACCTGCTCCGCCCACTGGCCATCCAGTTGCTGCAGCAGTTCCTCCAGCCGCTCGCTCAGCCGACCGTACTTCACCGGGTCTTCGTCGAGGTGCTTGCGGATGTGAGAACGGACCGCGTGCTCCATCTCGGAGGCCTTGGCGCGATCGCCCACCTGACGGTTCAGGTGCCGCTCGAAGTCGGCATCGGTGAGTTGCACCGGCGGAATGCGCGGGTCCATGCCGAGCGAGATCACGTAGTCGTCGATCAGCTTGCGCACCTTGTTGCCCACATCCTGCCCCAGCGACGGCACGTCCTTGTAGCGGTTGCGGGCCAGGGCGTGGATATGGGCCAGCTGCTTGGCATCGTTGACGAACTCCAGCCCTTCCGGGCGTGGCAGCACGTCATCCAGGCTCTGGCTGAATTCCTTCAGCTTGACGGTGAACTCGGCCCGCACCCGCTCGTCGGCCAGGGCCTGCACGGCCTCTTCCACGTCCTCCAAGCGCTCTACGCCCTGCTGGCGCAGCACGTCCACCGTACGCAGATGACGATCGCGCAGCAACGGGATCTCGTCCTTCAGGCTTTGCAGGGCGCCCTCGATGTCCTCCTCGCTGTAGGCCGCCAGGGCTTCCTTGAGGTGATTGGCCACGCCGAAGTAGTCCACCACAATGCCGTGGGTCTTGCGGTGACCGGTGCGATTGACCCGGGCGATCGCCTGCAGCAACTCCGCCTCGCGGATCGAACGGTCCAGGTACATCACCCCCTCGATGGGCGCATCGAAGCCGGTGAGCAGCATGGATTTCACGATCAGGAAGGCCAGCGGGTCGGCCTTCTCGGGGTCGTCGTGCGTCAGCGGCTTCTTGAAGCGCTGGATGTGGTTCTCAACCGCGCCGCGGTCGGTCCAGCGCGCCCACGCCGCATCGTCGTTGTTGCCGCCGCTGATCACCACGGCAAACTCCAGGCGCCGGAGCACGTCGCGATAGCGCCAGGCCTGGATCGCCGCCTTCACCCGCTCCGGCCGGGCCACCAGCTGCGCATCGTCGAGCTGCTTGTCCTCCACGGGCAGCGCCATCGCCTCCTCCAGCAGCTCGTCCCGGGCCTCGTTCAGTGCCTCGAAATAGCGCACCGCCGCCCGCCGGCTGTAGGCGACCAGCTGGGCCTTGTAGCCGTTCGGCAGGATGTGGGTCACGTAGTGGCGCAGCATGTCCGCGGCCTTCTCGCGGACGAGCTGCGGCGCCTCGAAGATCTGCCCCTTGGTGGCGTATTTCTTCTTGATCGCCTCCAGCTCCTCCTTGCTGTAGCTGCGGAACAGGTCCTCGAACAGGCCGTCCAGGCTGGCCCCGTCCTTGATCGCGCCCTTCACCGTGCGCCCCTCGTACAGGATCGGCACGGTGGCGCCGTCCTGCTCCGCTTCCTTGATGGTGTAGCGGTCGATGTAGTCGCCGAAGATGTCGTGCGTGCGCTTCTTCTCGCCCATGATGATGGGCGTACCGGTGAAGCCGATACGGGCCGCGTTGGGCAGCGCGCGCATCATGTTGGCGTGCAGGTCGCCGGCCTGGGTCCGGTGCGCCTCGTCCACCAGCACCAGGATGTCCTCGCTGGTGTTCAGCACCTCGAAGGGCTCGCTGCGCTTCGGCGCCGCCGGGGTCGCGTACTCGCCGGGTGGTTCCGCCACCTCGCGCAGGTCGTCCTGCGCCGCGTCCCCCGGCGCCTCGCCGGCGCCGCCCTCCCCCTCGGTGTCGGGGTCGCGATATTTCTGGATGGTGCCGAACACCAGCCCCGGCCCCTCCCGGGCCAGCAGCTGTTTCAGGCGCGTGGTATTCGGCGCGGTCGCCACCGTCTCACCGGTCAGCGCGGCCGTCTCCGAGAGCTGGGCCTGCAGGTCCTTGCGGTCGGTGATCACCACCACCTTGAAGCGGCGCAGCTCCGGGTCGGTGCGCAGCTTGCGCACCAGAAACACCATCGACAGGCTCTTGCCGCTGCCCTGGGTGTGCCAGATGATCCCGCCGCGCCGGTCTACCTCCCCGTCTTCGCGCCGGGTCGCCCCGGTCTTCAGCCGTTCGATCGCACGGGTCACCCCGCGATACTGCTGATAGCGACAGACCAGCTTGATCGTCTGCCCGCCCGCGTTCATGAACAGCGTGTAATGGCGCACGATATCCAGCAGCATATCCGGCGCCAGCATCCCCGCCGCCAGGCGCTGCTGGGCGGAGAGCTCCGCCACGCCCAGCGCCTCGGCCACCTCCCACTCGCGCCGCGGCACCACCGTCTTCCAGCTCAGGTAATGGGCAAACGCCGCCCCCACGGTGCCCGCACGCGCCTCGTCGAAGTTGCTGGCGACCAGCAGCTGACTGGTCGCGAACAGCGCCGGCGCGCCCTCGTGCTCCTCGACCTCGAAATCCTGGAAGCGCTGGTCGTGGTAACGCCGCAGCTGGTCCACCGCCTGGCTGATGCCCTCCGGCACCGTGCGGCTCTTGCACTCCACCACCACCAGCGGAATGCCGTTCACGAACAGCACCAGATCCGGGATGATGTGGCCCTTGCCGACATCGAACCCGGGCGGGCACTTCACCTTGAACTGGTTCACCACCAGAAACTGGTTGTTCGCCGGTTCGTCCCAGTCGATCAGCCGGATCGTCTGACCCCGGCCGCCGTCCCAGTCCGGCAGCCCCTCCACGGTCAGGCCGCCCAGCAACAGCTCGGTCGCCTGCCGGTTCGCCTCCATCACCTTGCTGGCCGGGATGCGCGTAACCGCCGACACCGCCTGGTCCAGGCGCTTCTCGTCCAGCCAGGGCTCGCCCCCGCGTAAGTTGATCGCCCGCACCCGCTCGCGCAGCACCGGCTCCATTACCACCTGCGCGAACCCCTCGCGGCGGGTGACGCCCGGATCCTCGACCGACCCGGCCAGGTGCGTCCACCCCAACCCGACCAGCTGATCGATCAGCGGCTTCTCAACGTCCGTGTATTCCGGCCCGGCCATACCGCGCTCCAGTGGTCTGTGGGATCAGCATAGCAATTCTCCCAGTCGGCCTAGCGCCAAAACAGCTCCGCAGGCACGTTGCGCGCCCCATGGAGAAGGCCCTCCCGGCCCCCTGGTGAAACGAAGCTCGGCGAGAATAACCGCGCCCACATAAATCAAACGCGTCCTCCACGGCCCAAGCAACAGGCAAACTGCAAGGCCGCAAAGGCCCTCCTGCGTTCCCGCCTCGCATCGATAAAACTCGAACTTGCGAGCTAATCTTTTACCATCCCATTCATACCATTCGCTCGCGGGGCGAGACCCATCATCCGTTGCGCGCGATCGCATCACACCCCCGGCACCAACAACCCTACAAACCGCCTTGCAGATCCGATAACATACACCGTTCAAACGTCGCCAAATTCGATAGCTTCGACACGTCCACTTGCCGGACTTGCTCAAGCGCCTCATCTAAGTCTTCGCTTAAACCCATCGCCCTCGCCACCTTTTCCCCTATTTGCAAGGGCAGCCCGTACTCCTCCATTGCAACTACCGCCGGGTTGCGAAATAAGCACTCTAATTGATAGGCGAAGTAGCTGTAATCTCCGCATCGCCCAAACCTCTTCTCAAAGACATACTCTTGTATCGTTGACACCGCCATCAATAGTCGCGGAAGCTCGAATCCTGCCCAATTTCTATCGAATGAAAAAACACGCTCAATCGCCTCATCCGCAGTGTCTGCCGCAAACCGGCCTGCACGCAGCTCATTTTCAACCCGACGTCGAACACTCAACCCCTTCATCAGATCCCACGCCTTGTAAGACAGCTGCTTAGCCGAGTATACGCCACTTTTTGGCTGCCCGAGGGTAAAGTAGTCCCATGCCAACCTGCACGCCGCTTCAAGTTCTGGATAGCCCGGACGCCCTCGCCACATTAATTTAAACGCAGAAGCCTCGTCTAACACTTCCAAATATTCAGCAAGCGCGACCTGCTTACCTGGATCGAGTGTTTCGTTCTTCTTTATAATCTGGACGGGAAGACCGTCGTGCTCTAAATACTCTGCTATTCTATCTCTAGATCTAGGCTTCAGATCGTCCTCCTCAATCTGCATTAACAGGCTATTCGGGACATCTTCGCCTTGCGTAATAAGAGGGAAATCCACGAACGGCAACTCTTCTTGCGGCACCTTACCAAACACATACACGTTCCCAATAAAATGATGAAACATTCGCCCCGACCGCCCACGAATATTATTGAACGTGAAATAGGAGTAAGGCCTACTCCCAACGTTTGCATCAAGCACTACAACATTCTTCGCGGACGTATTAACACCCTCAATAAGAGTTGATGTGCAAACCAGAAACTTGAGATCACCTCGGTTAAACGCACGCACCGCATACTGCCCTAACGAGCGGGGCAATCGCCCGTGATGGAGGCCGACACCACTGACAAGTGCCTTTTGGAACGTCCAGTCAGGATGAAATTCATCGGATAACCACCGCACCTCATCCTCAAAGCTCCTTGAAGCATTGTCGATCCCATGCTCCACCAAACGCTGAGCCACTTCGTTGGCGCGCCGGGGAGATTGGCAATAAATTAAAGTTTGTCCCTCTATATTCTCGACCAAATCACACAGGCGGCCAAGGTCGTCCCCATCTCCTTTTACATGGTGCACTTCCGTAACGACCGTGGCGAACTCAGTACTAATAAACGAACATTTGAAATCCCTTTCCACTCCACTCGGTATCTGGCGAATCGCTGGCCCCAGAAGATAAAACTGGCCACCATTTTTGAACAACCGATAAAACGCTTTATTTAACGCCACCGTCCGAGCGTCATCACCTCCTAACTCCCCAATTTTGTAGAACTCATCCACCACAAAGAAATCGATCTTTGGAAGCTCTTTGTATGCCAAAAGTCTCTCTGCGGTGAATACAAAAATATTCGAGTCTGCAGGCCTTTGCGCAACTTGCGTTATAATTTTCTTATTATGCCCACCGTCGGTAAGGCGCCTACGCGTTTCATCAATAAGCGCAATAGTAGGCACTATCAAGACGATATTTGTGTGCCTCCCAGTAGAGACGACAGCGTCTATGATTCGGCTCTTACCGAAACTTGTAGGTGCACTTAGAATAACATTCTCTCCCGCATCTAGACGGCGAAACACCTCACCTTGCACTCGAGTGAATACGATATCTGAGTCACTCGTCGGACGGTGCGCCTCATACGCTAACAGATCACGGAGGCAAAGCTCTTCCTCCTCGAGGTATGGGTATAGCCCCACCTCACGGGTAAATGCGTCAAGAACTTCCCAAAACCCGTAGAGCGCTTCCCTCTTGTCTAGGGCACGCAGCACAAGCTCCCGTGCAGCCACCTCATCTGAGGGGCTATTCACATATGCACTAATTTGATGCAAGATCTCAAAGGCGTTTGACCGCAGATATTCTTCATTCGACAGAGCTTGCACTAGTTCCCTGAAAGTCATAGGTTTTGCCAAGCCTCTAGTTTCTGGTGTAGGAGACCGACGAGCTCGTCCTTACTCTTTAGTGGCAGAAGGAACAAATGAATGTCGAGCGAAGGCAGATTTCGTGTGGCAAAATTATGGTAGTGTTTGCGGACCTCTGCCTCGAACTGTTCGCAGTAATCCTGAGAGCATCGATCGTGCGTCTTGACGCAACTGCTATCGTAAGTTAGCAGCACTGGGATCACAGCTTTCGCAAAAACTTGATCGAGCGATGTATTGGGTGAGATAAGGCTTTTTAATGCCTCAGCGTGGGGCCAGTCATCATCCACCTTGCCTCGTATAAGGAGAAACTCATCTCTTAAATAGTCCCGCTGCGTGTGCGCGTGAAGCTCTTCCACTACGTCTGAGATAGCGCGGCCGATGTCTTTGTATAACTTAACTTCTCCTAGCCACAACTCCAAACCGTCGTTTCCATCTACCACATGAACAGCATCAAACCCCTTAACGGTCTCATTGCGTGCGGTTTTGTAATATATCTTGCTAATCGCGGGCATTGAGCCGAATACCTGGCGGATTGCGGCGTGCAAAAAAAGCTCACCGAATTCTCCTCGGCTTTCAAACTTTTTCGTGGCGTATACATTCTTTGCGGCGCGCCGCATCAGACTGACCACGTTACCCGACTGAATGCTTTCGAGCTCTTTTTGCGTGAGTGCGAATTCCGGCAGCCACTCCATCACATGATCGGCAAACTGTTCTGCCCGCCATTCACCTAGCTCATACCCAACACAAAGACCAACAAGCTGTGGCGATATCTCCTGATCGTGGACTCGGACGGTTATAAAATGGTCGGGCGTATCCATCATAAAGATCCCAGACAGGATGTATTTAACTTAGCGTAAGTGGTGTCGGTCGGCTACTTGCCCATCCCCCGCCCAACAGTTCCACAAGATCTGCATTGTCACGCTAGAGAATCAAGAAGCTTCTTTGGCTCATTCGTCAACGAATGACATGGGGCAGGTTATTAACAGCCGCCTATGGCCACCTCGCACGATGTTCCCGTCCTTAATCCTATCAGAAGAAGGTTTGGTCGGTGGCCGGGCGTTGCGTTGGTACGTGCTCTGGGTGCCACACGGTTCGTGTGGCGCCTCCCTATATATCGCAAGGTGGGCGACACCGCGCCGTTTTTGGTCCGAGAGGTGGTCGAAAATGCCGAATGCGTGCCAAGCTATCTTGGCCGGGGCCGATGCTATTCGGATTCTGGATTGCGTCGCGCAGCGCGCTTCGGCGGCGTTCTCTGACCGTAGCTTCTGACGGTATTTGGGATGGGCCTCAATGTGATGCATGAGCCTATGGAGCCGACTTTGGGCCGACGGCACCGGCGTTATGATGACGACTGCGTGGCGACGGCACCGTCAGGCGTCCGGATTTCGTCAATACCCATGAGTACCCCCTTGCCCATCGCCTTTTCGATAATCTCCAGCAGCCGGCGCTTGCGCTGCTGGTAGAAGGCGTCGAAGTCGTCCGCGCGCAGGGCCTCCACCGGGATGCGGTGGCCTTCGAGGATGGCGTCCATCTCCGCGTTGTCGAGCTGGACCTGCTCGTGGTTTTGCAGGCGCTGCAGGTACTCCGAGGGCGCGTCGCCGCCGATCATCCGGTTGGCCTTGTACGAGATCGGGGTCTTGTTGACGATCGAGTCGTACACCCGGGGCGGGATGTCCCGGGCGTCGCACCAGGCGCGGGGGAAGATGTGGTGGATGTCCAGTTCAACACCCTGTTGATCGAGGGCCTGGATATCCCCCTTCCAGAAGAAGTCCCTGGCCCCTTCGCGCAGGATCAGCACGTTGATGCCCTTGTAGGCCGCACTCAGGCGGGTACGCAGGGTATCGAGGCGCGCCGGGTCGAACGAGGCATCCACCACGGTGCGTGGCAGCGCATCGTCGTCCTCGAACCAGTACATCAGCTCCTCCAGGTCCAGGGCGATGCGGGTCTCCACGGCGCCGCCGTAGAGTTCGCCCAGCACGCCGCTCCAGAACCAGCGGGAGAGCTTGTTGTGGATGCGCGGCTCGCGCCAGCGGTTGCCCAGCAGGGTCATCACCGCGGCCAGCGGCACCAGTTGCGTGGCGTAGGGCAGCTCGCGCCGGCTGTAGAAGCACTCGCCCTTGAGGAAATAGGCCGCCTCGACAAAGCCCTGCTCCACCGCATCGGCCCAGCGCTGGTAGGCCTCCAGTGGCAGATCCAGCACCGAGGCGCGCTTCGCGCTCACCGGCCGCACCTGCTTGCCCTGCTTTCCGGCGGCGATGTCCTCCTGCTTGCGCTCGCGCGTGTGCAGTAACGTGATCGCCTGCAGCAGATCCGTGTTCTCCACATCGGCCAGCAGTTCGTGCTGCGCGAGCCGAGCCTGCCGGGAGGCGACATTGCGGATATCGGAGCCGAACCAGTCGTCGCGCAGGTTGTAGCCCTCGGCGGCGTAGCTGGCGGTGATCAGCTCGAACACCGAGAGCTGCACCCCGCCGGTGTTCACCTTCTCGAACACCAGGCAGACCGCTTCCTTGGAGGTCTCCTTCTTCAGCTCGATCACCGGGAGCTGGTAGGCGGAGAACGCGCTGAGGATCTTCTTCTGGAACTCCAGGAACTCGCCCATGGCCTCCTGGTTGTAGCGGAACAGATCCTGCAGCCAGCCGGAGTCGTCGAGGATCCGGTCACAGGGGAAGCACAGCCGTTCGCACTCCAGCTGCCGCGTGGACAGATCGATTTCCACGTCACGCCCGAAGTTGGTGCGCGTCTGGCGGTTCTCGTCGACCGCGAACACCGCGTCTTCCAGCCGGTCTTCGCCTTCCAGCGCCATGCGCACATCGAAGTAGTAGTGACGCTTGATCGGCTTGCCCTTGGAGGTCCGGGTATCCACCGGGGTCTCCAGCCCCACCGCCTGGGTCAGACTCGTCAACCGCTGCTGACCGTCCAGGATCAACTGGTCGGGCTCGCCGCCCAACTTCTTCGGATCGATCCCTTCCACCGGGCGCGTCTGGAACTGCACCTCGCCCCCGGTTTCCATCAGCATCACCGCCCCCACCGGAAACGAGCGCGCAATGCTGACGAGCAGGCTCTGGACGTGGTCGTCGTCCCACACCCAGCCGCGCTGGAAGTCCGGCAACTGGATCTTGCCGCTGGTGATGTCCTTGAGGAGCTCGGGCAGCGAGCGTTTGGTGCTGTCGAAGGTGGTCATGGCGGTTCCCTGTGCGCTGTGGTGCGGGTGTTGTGGCGGCCCCGTCTACGCCGGCGTGCCGGTCTCGGCGTGCTCGAGCAATGGCGTGACGCGGACGCGGCCGGTAAGGAGGTCGTCCATCAGTGCAGTTTTCTCAGATTTGAGCTTTGCTACCGCATGCTGTTCTTTCTTTATTTTTTTATTCAAACCGAGCAATGCATCAACAACCTTGACCTGCTCTTTCATGCTGCTTGGCGCAGCCATATAGACCTTTCTGAGATTGGTAGGATTGACATTGACTTGATGAACCCCGGGCGTGGCATATCTCTTGACCATATTCTTTGTGCTGTTAAGATTAAGCCAAAAATTGAGATACTCCGGACTTAGCTTTTCTTGATCAGGGTTTAGTCGAACCAAGTAAGAGGCAAAGCTCACTCTGGGAAGCTGGCCTCGCCATATTCCTGTTCTCCCAACATGATCTATACTGTTGGTTCTGTTGAAGAGCACGTCACCATACTGAAGGGTCAGACCACTGATTGAGGATGCTGGTGAGAACTTGAGGCTTCCAAGAGAGGCTTCTCCGTCCTGAAAGTTATTCATCCTAAGTACAGGAACCTCTCCTGAATCACTCAAGCTGGATGAAATCCCATAATCAGCTGTTGGCACAAACCATTTCAGCTGATCACATACCCACTCCCTCGGAATGAGCCCCAGCGGCGAGTCCTTGTAGAGTTCCGGCGCCTGCTCGGGGCTGGGACGGAGCTGGCCGTTCTCGTCGATGCCGCGGGTCAGCAGGTCGTGGAGCAGGCCCTCCTTGACCTTCTCCAGCTTGGCGATCAGCGCCTCGGTCTTCTGGATCTGGGTGTTGAGGGTGTCGAGGATGCTGGCGATGATCTTCTGCTGGTCAATCGGGGGATGTGCAACCCAGCAGTTCCGAACGTCACTTGGTTTTATAAAGGGTTGCGCGGAGCCAGATCGAGGCCAGTAACTTTCGCGATTCACCCTGTAATAAAGGTACTTAGCATCCAACTGGCTTGGTGAAGGAATGATGGCCTGTACATTCGCCAGCGTAGTCCAGTTACCCGAAGCAAAAAAGCACCTTCCGCAATTTGCACCAATCGCGGACAATACGACACCATCGGTATTGGAAAACTCTACTTGGCCAACATAACCATCCTGTCCGGCAGCACTGTAAGCAGGAACCCCGCTGGCAACATAACCAGCGCTCTTGGTAATCCCCAGCTTTCCGCCTTGATGAAAAGTGCATGCTTCATATAGCTGCGAGACCTTCCAGTCCTGCGGAAAAGATTTATTTTCTGGCTTCTCGTAGCCGGGCCGAAGTGTTGTCGTTTCAGACATACCCCAACCCCTCCAGATACTGCTTCAGCTCCCGGGCGGCAGCATCGCGCTCTTCCTCAATGTCGGCCAGCGTCACCAGGTACTTGTCCCACCAGGTCTCGAAGGCAGCGATCACCTGCTGGCGCTGCTGGCGAATGGGGCGTTCGAGGATGCCCTTGAGGTCGTTGTGCAGGATGGTGCCCACGAGCTCGGCGGCCGCTGGCTCGTCCAGGGTGTCCACGGCGGTGTTCAGGTGCGCCTCGAAGCTGGCAACCTTCGCCTTGTGCTGCTTTTTCACCTGGGTGCGTTCGCTCTTCCAGGCCTTGATCTCGGCCGGGGTCGGGGCGTCTTCGTCCTCGCTGGTGGCTTCGCCCTCGCCGTCTTCGTCGCCTTCGGGTCTGGCCTCGGCGGCCTTGATGCGGGCGTCCAGCTCGGCCTTGCGGGCGGCCAGTTCTTCGAGTTCGGCCACGTAGTCCTGCAGCAGGAAGTGCACCAGGCGGTGGTCCAGCGGGTTGGCCTTGTTCTGGTCGTCTTCCAGTTGGCTGATGATGGTGGTGCGCCAGGCGTCCACCACGCCGAGGCAGCCACGGGTCTGCAGGGTGCGGAACTCGTTCTTGTTGTCGAACCAGAAGCCGGCAATGATCCCGCGCACCGCAAAGCGGTCGAGCATGCCGGTGGGCTCCAGGGCGGCGGAGAAGCTGCCCAGCAGCTCGTCGCGCAGCTGGGTCAGGCGGCCGCCGTTGCCGGAGAGTGCGGTGATGCTGGCGCCGTGCTCGGCCCACCAGGCCTCGAAGGCGGCCAGCACGCGGGCCTCGCGTTCCTGCAGGCCGGTGTCGGCCTCGATGGCCGGCTTGAGGTCGCGCTTCTCGCTCAGGTGTTCGGCGAAGTCCACGTAGTCGGGATCGTCCGTCCGGGGCGTGAACAGGTGCATCGGGTCGAGGCCCTGGGCGTCGAACAGCGGGCGCCGGGCCTCGATCTCCTTCACCGGCACGCCACCCTTGAGGTGGGCACGCACGTCCTGGGGCTCGGGCGGCGGGGTGTTGTCGGCGTAGCGGCGGATGTTCAGGTTGTAGTCGTTCTCGCGCAGCTCCTCGAGTGGCACCACCCGGGCGAAGCCGGGCACGTCCTCGAAGGCATCCCAGGTGCTGACGATCTTCTCGAGGTGTTCCGGCAGCAGGTGGTTCTGGGCACGGCCCTCGTGGTATTCGCGGTCGGCGTTGATGAACAGCACGCGGCCCCGGCGCTCCTCGGGCTTGGCGCCCTTGGCGCGCAGCACCAGGATGCTGGCCGGGATGCCGGTGCCGTAGAACAGGTTGGGCGCCAGGCCGATCACCGCCTCCACCAGGTCGTCTTCCAGCAGGCCGGCGCGGATGCGCTTCTCGTCGCCGCCGCGGAACAGCACGCCATGCGGCATGACGGTGGCCAGGCGGCCGTTGGCGTTCAGGCTGGCGACCATGTGCTGCAGGAACATCAGGTCGGCCTTCTTGGCGCCCTCGGGCACGCTGCCGTAGTGGAAGCGCTCGGGGAAGTGCGGGCTGGGCGTGTAGCCGATGGAGAACGGCGGGTTGGTGAGGATGCGGTCGAAGCGCTTGAGCTCGCCGCCCTCGACGTGCTGCGGGTCAGTGAGGGTGTCCTCGTTTTGCAGATCGGCGCTGCTGATCCCGTGCAGCAGCATGTTCATCTTGGCGATGGCCCAGACCGAGCCGGAGGCCTCCTGCCCGAACAGGTTGAGCTTGCGCGTGTCGCCGCCCTGCTCTTCCAGGTTCTCCTTGGACAGGATCAGCATCCCGCCCGACCCCATGCACGGGTCGTAGACGCTGTGGCCCTCCTGCGGATCCATCAGCCGCACCATCATGCGAACCACCGGGCGCGGGGTGTAGAACTCGCCGCCCTTCTTGCCGGCGGAGTCGGCGAAGTCGCGGATCAGGTACTCGTAGGCAGCCCCCAGCAGGTCGGGGAACTCGAAGTCCTCGTTGCGCAGGCGGTACTCGCTGAAGTGGACAATCAGGTCGCGCAGCTTCTTGTCCGGCAGCGTGGTGGAACCCACCTTGCGGGTGAAGTCGATGTGCTCCAGCACCCCGGCCAGGCTGGGGTTGTGCTCTTCCAAACCGGCCAGGGCCTTGTTCAGCTCGTTGCCCACGCCCTGGTGAGCCTCGTTCAGCAGGTACTCCCAGCGCGCCTTGGGCGGCACGTAGAAGTCCGACTTGTACCAACTGGGCATCTCGACGAGCCTGGCGATCTCTTCCTCGCTCTTGCCGCTGGCGCGCAGGTTGTCGCGCACCTCTTCCCGCCGCTGCTCGAAGACGTCCGAGCAGCGCTTCAGGAACAGCATGCCGAAGATGTACTCCTTGAACTCCGAGGCGTCCATGCGCCCGCGAAGAATGTCCGCCGCCGCGAACAGGTGGCGCTCAAGCTGGTTCAGGGTCAGGATCATGGAGGGTGTTGGTCCTTCAAACGAGTCAGGGGTGTCTGGCGTCAACGGCTCCGACCGGCCACTCTCGCCGCTCACCGCGACAACGGCCGTCGCACCAATGGCGCCTCATGGTATCGGGCCGGTACCCAACCCGCCATGAACGCCCGCCTCTGCCTGCATCGGGCGCTGCGTTCCGGTGTCCGGCTGCTGGTCTCGACGGCGCGGTGGCATTGAGGCATTTTGGTGAAGGTCGAGGCCGCGTCGTTGCCCGGATGGTGTCATTTGCGGGCACCCCGGGGGAACTGCCGCGGGATCAGATGCCGCATGGCGCCCTGGCCGTTTTCGCCACAGCGCGGGACGCAGACCACGCGGATCCGGAAACAGGAGGAACAGGCCCGTGAGTGATGAGTCCGGCAGTATCGTCATCCGGCCGGCCATCCGTGCGTTCCATGGCCGTCTGCTCATGCTCGTCCTTGTCCTGGCGGGCGGGCTGTCCGCGCCGACAGGGGCCGCCTGGCTGGCCCGTCAGGAACACGAACTCCTGCAGCGCATGGCCGCCACAAGCCTTGAATTGCCCGCCCTGGGAGAGGCCGACCTCGGGGCGCTGGGCATGGCCACCGGCATCCTCGTGGCACTGTTGATCGCCTTGTGGATCACGCTGTCCCGGTATTACTACACCTGGACACTGCACCCCGAGTACATGCATGCGTCCATCGGCCTGGTGGCGAACAAGGAACGCGCCATGTACTACGAAAACGCGCGGATCCCGACGATACGGCGGGGCATCATCGACCGGCTACTGATCGTGGGATCGCTGGAGGTGTCCTCCACCGGCGGCGGGGACGAGGGGGAGTTCCACATGCAGGGTGTGTCGAACCCCAAACGGCTCCAGAAGACCGTGATGGAGCGCATCGAGGCAGCCCGCGCGCGGGGCTAGTCAGCCGCGGGCTTTCCCGCCGCAGCCCGTTCACCACGACCCGTCAGGCGATGGCCTCAATCAGCGACGGGTCGTCCTCGGCCGGCCGGTTCACCCGCGTCGACACCGGGTGATACCGAAGCGCTTCCGGGTTCAGGCGCTGCGTCCGCGCCCGGATCGTGTCCCGTTCGGTGAGTGTCGGGTCCAGCCACTCCCAGCGGCAGGCGGCATCCAGTACCAGGGGCTTGCGCTCGTGGATATGCGCCAGACGGTCCGATGCGGGTTCGGTGATGATCGCGCAGCAGGCGCCGCCGTCGGTGGTGGGTTCCCAGATCCCCGCCATCATCAGCACGTCCTGCGGCGCGTCTTCAGCCAGGGTGATGTAGTACGGCTGCTTGCCCTGCTCCGTCCTGCGCCATTCGTACCAGCCATCGGCCAGCACGATGCAACGGCGATGCGCGAACGCCGAGCGGAAATACGGGCTGGTGGCCACCTTCTCGGCCCGCGCGTTGATGGGCCGCGGGCCTTCCTCCACCCGTTCGGGCCGAAAGCCCCAGAACATCGGCTGGAACGCAACCGCCGCATCGTCGCCCGCCCGGAACCCTTCCAGCTCCGTCCCCGGCGCGACGTTGTACCGCGGTGCGTCGAAACCCGCATCGACCGGTACCTGGAAATAGCGCATGGCCAGCTCGCTGGTCGCGCTGTATCGCGTCATTCGTCCGCACATGGAGCCAGCATGCCACGGGCGCCGTGCAACCCGAACCCGGGGCTCCATCCCCTGCCGGTGGCACCGCCTTCCCCGGGTCCGGCTTTCGCAGGACAACGTCCAGCCTCATCGCCCCCTCCAAACGGAGGTGTCTCGGCCCGGCAGACATCCGGTTTCATTGGTCGGTCGATGGTGCGGTTCACGCCACGCCCCGACGCACATATTCAGGCCAGCCACAAGGAGAAGCGAAACCGTGGGTAACCAACTGGTATTCAAGAACTGGGGCACCCCGCTCATGGGGCTCTTCGTGCTCGTGATGAGCGTGATCTTCCTGACCACGTTCGGCCGCAGCACGCATCTCGCCTGCGGGGCGGAGGAGCGCTACTGCGAACTCACCCGATCGGCCCCGTTCGGCATCCATGAATCCACCGAGGGCCGCTACCCCCTGGAAGAGATCCAGCAGGCCACACTGGGCGAGAGTCGGAACAGCGACGGCGACCGCACCTACTCCGCCAACCTGCAGCTGGACGACAGCTCGGTGGATATCCTGGGCTACAGCCGGAGCGGCCGATCGGGCGTTCAATCCATCGTGGACGAGGTCAACACCGGCCTCGACGATGTCCGTCAGGGCGGAGACTTCCACATGAGCCACCAGGTCACGTTCGGCCTGTGGATGCCCCTGGCGATGAGCGTACTGGGTCTCTACCTGCTGCTGTTCCAGCGCAATGTAGTAGCCCTGTGGCTGCCGCCCGGGGTTGACCAGCTACAGGTCGCCGAACGGCGCTGGTGGCAGCCGGGGAGCCCCGGCAAGATCCGCGACATCCCCTTGCAGGACATCAGCCGGGTGGCCGTAGAGACGACCTGGTCGAGGTCACAGCGTTCCGGCCATAGCAAACCCGCCCACAGGCCGGTCATCTATCTGAAATCCGGGGAATCCATCCCCCTCACGCGAACGCGCAGATCGGGCCAGGGCGCCTTCCGCCGGCAAGAGCAAGTGCGCCGCTTCCTCGAACAGGGCGGCGCATCGCTGGACGACGAGCCCGACGACCCCGCGTAACCGGGGTGAGGATCCGATCGGTGTCCCGGACAGAACCGCTCGGGCAGCTCGGGCAGGAACACCGGGGAGGGCGACGAACCGGCGCCCTCCCGGTGGTATCCGAGACTGCATGAGGGATTGCGAGTTACCCCCTGCGCTCCGCCTAGACTGCGTGCGGGTCACACAACCGGAGTCCCCAATGGAAAATCTTCATCTGCCGATCCGCGTCGACAAGCGCGAAAAGGGCAAGATCATCCAGCGCATCGAAGAGCTGGAGGGCGTGGAACTGGAATTCACCGATCTGGACGTGGGCGATTACGTCTTGCCCAACGGCGTCGTGATCGAACGCAAATCCGCGGCCGACATGGTCCTGAGCGTGGTTGACAAGAGCCTGTGGGAGAACGCCGCGAAGCTGAAGGCCAACTACCGGCAGGTGATCTACATCGTCGAAGGGGACCTGTACGAGCCGCGCTTCTACCAGCAGGCGCTGGACATCCACCGCGCCCTGGCCCACCTGACCATCGCCCTCGGCATCAGCGTGCTGCCCAGCCCGGATGCCGACAACAGCGGCATGCTCATCTACCTGACCGGCCTGAACGCACAGATCGAGCCGGATCCCGTCGACCGTGAGGCCGAGTCCGACAATCGGCGCAAGGTCGCCGAATTCATCCTCAGCGGCCTGCCCGGGGTCGCCGCGGACGAAGCCCGCGACCTGCTGCGCCACGTTGGCAGCGTGCGCGACGTGATCAACGCCGACGCCGCCACCCTCGCCCGGACCGACGTCCTCGACCCCGAACGCGCTGAACGCATCGAGTCCGTCGTCACCTACGGCAGCCGCAAAAGCTGAGCGATCAATGACCGGACCGCAACCCGACGTCCGTGGTCAACGCGACATGTGCCGCACGAAGGAGCTCAAGGAATCATCGGCTTACAGCATCCTTTGACACACCCTAAAGACGCTGTAGAATACGCGTCTCGGACACGACAGGCGCGTAGCTCAGTTGCACCACCTTGACATGGTCCGGGACGCCCCCTGACTCCCCCGCCCCACAAGCCCCAAAAAGCCCGCCATAATCGACTTTATTGGAATTTAGGGTCATCCTGGGTCACACAGGAATCCACAATTCTGTTTTCGAAAAGGCTCTAGAGCCATCGCATTGCTAGCCGAATCCTGACCTGACAGACTGAGCACCACCTGATCGCTACGAGGGCGCTATGCCAAGCTCCCTGCCACGATGGATCCGAGTGCCTGTAGGCGAGCTGCTGGACGACCCGGTGACGATGCGCCCTCCCATACCGGTTGCGCCCAGCCTCACGGCCGACGCGGTGAAGGAACTCCTCATTCAGCGCCCCATCATCGCCGTGCCGGACACCGCCCACGGGAAGAGTGTCTACCGTCCGGTCGCCGGCATACCAAGCCTCAGCGTCGCGAAAGCGTGCCTGTCGGCGGACGAACAAATCCCTGTCCTGAGTGCTCCCGACTCCGATAGCGATCTGAGGCATGCGGTCGACGATCTACTCGTCCCGACCGTCGAACATTCAGGTAGCGCGGAGCTACCGAAACGGTGGCAGACCGCACATACGGATGGAGTACTCCCGATCATGTTGGGTAGGCAGCCGACCCAACCCGAGATCGCGCGCTTCCTCGGTGTATCGCTGTCCACCTACAAAAGCCACTGCAGAGATCGGTACGGCCATGGCGGGAAGTGAAAAGGTCCTTCTCTCCGACTCCCAGGTGGAGAACCTCTACGGGGCGCTGCGACGTATCAACCACCCCGCCCCGGAGAACCTGGTCGAACGAGTCCGCCCCCTTCTACAAATGCCCGATTCATTGGCCGGAGTGTGTCCAATCGCGCAGAACCTCGGTCACCTTCTTCCCCGGGTCCAGAAGCTCCTTCCAGGGGAAGAAGGGGGCGGCGCGGTGGACGTCTTACGCGAATGGCATGACGCCCTAAGCGCCATTCCGCGCGGGGACCCCCTGTGGTCGGGGGCTACGCACCTGTATCGGGAAGACGAGCCTCGAAAAAAAGTGCAGCACCCTTTCACAGGGATATTGACGACCCATCCGATCTGGTGCGCCCTTTGGTTCGTTCATCACGATGCAGAAGGTCCTGAGCCCGACACCTATAAATGGCTACAGGCCCATCTGCTGACTGCCCATATCCTGCTGTACCTGAGAGGCTTGCGCCCTCGTCATGATCAGCACCCATACAATGCAAGCATGGTGGTCCGTTGGGCCCATGAGCCGAAGTTCCGCTGGCTGATCCTCAAGGTCGGTCCCGTGCGGGAGGACCCCAGAAGGCTTGCGGAAACGCTCCTCGAGATCAAGGAACAGGCGTCGCCATCCGACAGCCAACCGGCCGCCGACAAGCGCCAAACTCTCATAACGCAGTACGGCGGGTACCTGGCCGAGATCATGGCTTTGGCGCACGACCTGCCCTTCCGAGGCATCGCGGAAAGGACCCGGACCGGCAGATCTGGGGGCCAAAGAACCGGCTCGCCACGCGGTCGGGACGTCGACGCCATGGAGCCGGACCATCATGGATTCCAGCACCACCAAGACAATCGGTTGCTCCAGGCGAGCTGGGGCACCGACGAATACCGGGCAAACCGCCACGTTCCAAGCGAAGAACACCAGAACGAGCTGCTCACCAGCGGCCTGGCGCCCGAAGAGTATGAAGTCGATGACGCCGCCGAGATCACGTTCGAGGCCATACTCCGCCATGAACCGGGTGAGGATCGGGCACCGCTCGATCTGAAGGATCTGCCGCCTCTGGGATCGATCTATGCCCGGGCGCGGAGCATAGGTCGGCGCATCGCGATGGAAAGCCAGCGCTTTCGTGTTGAGCTCCGACGGATCCGGCTTACCCAGCTCCACCGCATTCTGCAAACCCTCGAAGCAGTTTTTTCCGAGGCCTCCGTTGATGGGCCGCATGACGAGCCGGCAAGCCGACGCGAAGAGCGGAACAAACGTCGCGAAACGGTGTTGCTCGCGGCGATCGCCCTAGTCACCGGGTCCCCGCCCGATACCGTCAGGAGAACCCAGTGCGTCGACGGCATAAGCCAACTGCCGGCGGAGTTCAAGCTGGCGTACAACCCCGGTTACCGGATGTGGATGCGGCCCTACAACCCTCCGCCCCGACATCCACTCGCTCAGGAAGAGCGAAAGCAGGCGATCGAACACTGGCCCCGCGTTGTCTTCGAGGACATCCTCGGGGTGGGCCAGCACCTCAACCGCATGCCCTACGATCGAAAGACCCAACGGCACTTCACCCACAACGAAAGCACGTACGAAAAACTGTGGGACAGTCACATCGTCCCGCGTCTGGAACAGGCCGGGGTGGAACGACGATGGTGTCAGTTCAAAAATCTGGCCACCATCATGCCAAGCTGGTTCGCCTGGGCCGAGGAAGGTCAGCATCTTGCGCCGGCCCTGCTATTCGGGACCGATGACCCGCTCGCCCGGACCCACCATTTCTACACGGCGTGGGAACGTGGGGAGCTGGCGCGTATCTACCATGAGCATCTGGAAACGGCGCTCGCGGGTAGCGGACTGGATGAAGAACGCGACCACTCCTACGAAAGACTCTGGAACTACCGCGCGCCAGGCACCGCCATCCCGGAGAGCTGGACAGGGAATGATCGGTTACCTCGGGCCGAATCCATTTCGGATCTGATTGCTGAACTCAGCGGCAGACTCCACAGCCAAAGCCCGCCCCACCGTCGCGATGCGGCGGGTTGGTTGAACGCGCACAACCTGATGACGGCGTACACCGCCCTCGGACTGACCCTGGCGGTGGGCGGTCGCGCCATCCGGACGCCGGTTCCGGACCTTTCGGCCCGGCACCACGCCACCGGGACCATCGCCCTGCAGGAGAAGGACCGGTCGGATGGGTCCCATGCCCGACTCGTGGTGCTACCGCCCGAGGTGATCCAGCAGATCGAGGCCTACATGGAGCACCTGGTCGTCCTTTTCACCACGTTTCCGGGGCTGCCCACGAGCCTCACCTGCCCCGCCACCAAGCACCGGGATCGGAGCGCATATCAGAGCGATCAGTATGAACTGGCGCTTCGCTCCACCTGTTTTTTCCTGGACGCCGGGGATCCCGGTGATCCGACGACCTGGGTCCCCGTGGAACTGACGGGCAGACGTCTGCGTGAGGAATGCAATCGCGTGCTCCCCGCCGCCTGGCCACTCGACAACGCCGGCCGTCACCTTTTGCGCAGCTATCTCACCGCTCAGGGCTGTCCCGCCACGATCATCAACACGCATCTCGGCCACTGGAGCTACGGCGAGGAGCCCTGGGGTGCTCCCTCCGCGTTCGATCCGGTCCGTTACCGAAAGGCGATCCGTCCGTATCTGGACAGACTCATGCAGGACATCGGCTACAGGGTTGTGGCGCCATGAGCGATACGTCTGGCGAACCGGGCGACGGCGGGCTCGACGACGACCCTCGCGCGATCTGGGTCGGCTGGACGCACCTCTGGAACCCGATCGGGGAACGCCAGCCCGACCCCACCGAAGCGACCCGGGAGGAACCACAGGATGGTGACGAGTTCCTGTCCGTCTGGCGCATCCTCAAAGAGCAATACCCGAGGCTCACCTCGGTCGAGCCGCCCGAAGACCTCAAGTGGACGAAAAGCGACACGCGCACACTGATGTTACAGGTCCGCGCCGAGGCGCCTGCGGGCCGCAGCTTCGTCGCCCAGCGACGCGTCGCCGAAATCCTCGATACCGGCAACCGCGTCGGTCGGTGGCGGATCGTCATTCCGGACCTGCCCGTCCCTTTACCGCCGGCGCCTTCCTCGCCGTTCCAGCACCATGACTTTCTCGACATGGTCCGCCATCAGGACCTGGTGGACACCTTCCGGAACCAGCTCGCCTCACCGATCGACCCGGAACGGATTCAGGCCCGGTGGGGCCGGATTTTCCTGAGCGCCCTGCTCTTCGGCGGCCTTCTGCGCCCGCGGTGGCTCTGGGCTCTCGGCCACTCTCTCCATCAGGCTCCCGCACACCACCACTGGATGGAGCTGTATCACCAGGTCAAGGACGAAACGATGCCACTGCACCTGCGCTGGTATCCGGATCCGATCACGCGCCATCTGCTCGTCCGCGATGGAAACAAAGGCCTGCCTGCCGGCCTTCCGGAGACGCGGGCAGACGGCCCGCTCCTCTACCGCTGGATCAGAGAATGCGCCGAGACGCTGGGCTTCTCCGACCAGCTCCCGCGCAACTGGAGTCAACTGCAGAAGGTCGCCCGCCTTCATCTGGCGCTTTACGTCCCGCCGTATCTCCTCGCCCACGCCGCGGGTGAGCGGGTGGCCACGTCACTACCGGTCAGCGTGCATGAACGACTGATCTTTCCACCGGATCGGATCCGGACTTCATTGCCCCCACGGGCCACGGAGCCGGGCCATCGGTCCGAAGTCTCGGAGAACGGCTCTGCTCCTGCACAAAGCGCCACGACGGAGGAAGACGCCGACCCGCACGGCCATGAAGCCTGGCCCGCGCAACTGCACGATCTCACCCGTCTGATCCGAAAAAACGATCCCCCGGATCCACAGCCCATTCGCGACTGGATCGAGGCGCACCCAACCGCCAACCCGACAGGGGGCCGGACTCCCCTACCCTTGCTCCCGAGTGTCCGGCGGCTCGCCGACTGGGTCGCAAACCGGCTGTGCACACCCGCACGAGCGGGCCGCAAGCCGCGGCGCCGTACCGTCTATGAACTCTACAACGCCGTAGCCGGCCGCATCGCCGGTCAGCTTGGCGATACGGATCCGGCAGACCTCACGGCGGACGACCTCATCGAACTCTACACCAGCGCCCTTGAGGACACGCCGAACGCGCGCAGCCGCAAACGCGTGGCCCGAGGCCTTCGCAGCTTCCATCAATTTCTGATGGAAGCGCACTCCCGGTCGCCACTCCCGCTGGAGACGTTGGAGTCGCCGCAGCATGTTGTGACCCACGGCCCGCCCGACGCCAACTACTTGGACGAGGCCCTGTTTCAGCGCACCCTCGACTGGGTGGACGAGCTGTACCGTGACAACCCCGCGGTCGGCACCGTGCTCACCCTGATCATGGCTTTGGGATTTTACGGCGGTCTACGTCGCAGTGAGGCCGCGGGCATCCTGATTGGCGACCTCGAAGGCCCACCGGAATACTCGCTGCTGGTGCGGCCGAACGGCCTGCGTCTGCTCAAGAGCGGCAACGCACAGCGCGTCCTACCCCTTCACGCCATGTTGCCGGAGGCGTTACTGGAACGGCTGACGAGATGGCAGGAGCATCGACGGGCCGAGCCGGATGGGTCCGAAGCTGCGCCACTGTTCGCGCTGCCAGACCGCGGGCCGATACGCCCCAACGATCAGCTTCTGGATGCGGCCACCCGGGCCATGACCCAGGTGACGGGCGATCCCGATATCCGCTTTCACCATCTGCGCCACTCGTTCGCATCCCGAACGCTGCTGCACTTCTGGGAACTGGAAGGCGAAGGCGAGGAACCGCTTCCTCCCTGGTCACAGGCCCGTTCGATGGCGGCCCCGACCGATCCCCGAAAGCTTCGCCGCGAACTCATTGGCGACCAAAGCCCCACGCAGCGTCGGACGCTGCGTCTGGTCTCGCGGCTTATGGGCCATTCCGACACCCAGATCACCATCGAGCATTACGTCCACACTCTGGACGATCTTCTCGGACGTGCCGTCCGGCGCATGATCGACGGACTCGACACCCGACAGATCGAGGCGATCACCGGACGGAGCGCGCCGCGGATCCGTGAAGTTCGTCGGGAGACGAACTTCGGCACCCCGGCGGAGACCATGGACCGCATCACCGACGGTCTACTGCCCTCGGGATCGTCCCTGACGAAACTGCGGGAGCGGACGGCGGCCGGCACCCACTGCGGCACTCCCATACCGATGGAGGAACCGGCGGACCCACTGGACCGGGCATTCCTCCTGATCCGGGCCATCAACAGCACTGAGTACTCCACGGAGGCCATTTCCAGACGATTCGCTTTTCCGTGGGACAGGCCTACCCTCGAGCGTTACGCGGCTACACTTCGCACCCTTCCCCAGGAGCTGCGCCTGCGTCGCAGCCGCCCGTATGAGTCCAGGCGGTTGCTCGAGCCGCCGCATGTGAACGAGTATCCAAACTTCCGCGCGACTTGGTCGTACCTCTATGGAGACGACCAGACGCCCGCAATGACGTCACGTGACCGAAAGAAACTGCTTGAAACTTTCACTCGGGCGATCATCCCCAACGCTCCATTACTGACGCTCCAGTTCCCGAGCGTACCCGACCTCAAACGCTGGGTCCGTCTGCTGGACCATCTGGAGATTCAGGAGCTGTTCGTCGGGTATCACACCGCGAAACCCGGCTCCCGGGCCGCAAATCCGTCCAAGCAGTTGCAGCATTGGCGTCATGCGGCTGGCCACCTTCTATCCATCGAGCATCGCCCGACCGCCCATCCATCCCGGGAAGCCACCGCGGCCCGAGGCGAAGTCATCGTCACCTTCCATCCCGACGCTCAGAAGGCCGTCTCACTTGGCCCGTACGCTGTGCAGCTAGTAATTTCCCTCGCCATTGCGGAAGAAAATATATGAAAAAAATTTAACAATAAACGTGAGATTGCACAAAACTGGAGCCTACACTAAAATAATTCGCGCAACACTGGAAACCAACACCTTTTCCGAGAGATAAACCAATTTAAACTAAAAACTTTTTGCTTTATGACCTAAACCATACCAGACCAAACCATTTTTTCTCTTCCACCCACGTTTTGACCTCCATCCACATGTTAAGCATTCGACCATCGACACTATTAGGAATTACATTTTTCATCGGTCTCCTCGTGTTTGGCGCATGCATGGAAGACCTTAGTGTACTCTCTCTCGCTGGAGCCCTTTTATTTGTCAATGCAGGAGTTCCAATGGAAGACAATAGCTACAAACGCATGGGTAAATTTTTTTTTCATAACGAGCGCACTTCTATTCATAGTTTTTCTTGGTGTGTAATGACCCCCGGTTTTTGCTCACCCTACGCGCTTAACGCGGGGTGGGCCCGTGGTGCCGCATAGCCCAGTGCCTGATGCGGCCGTTGTTCGTTGTAGTACCGGATCCAGTCGCCGATCACCGCCCGTGCGTGGCCCAGGGACTCGAAGCGGTGCTGCCAGATGCACTCCTCTTTCAGTGAGCGGAAGAACCGCTCGATCAGACCGTTCTGCTCCGGCGTGTACGGTGT
>NZ_KB900039.1:0-20961 GCF_000378545.1 Thioalkalivibrio sp. ALE23
CCTCGAGGTCTCGGTTTCCTACAACGTGATGGCCCTCGACGGCCAGCGGCCGATGCAGCTGGGTATTCGCGATGTCTTCGAGCACTTCCGCGCTCACCGCATCGAGGTCATCCAGCGGCGGACCCAGTACGATCTGGACCGAGCACTGGAACGCCTCCACATCCTCGAAGGCTACCTGGCCGCTCTGGATCGTCTGGACGAAACGATTGCCACGATCCGGGGCAGCAAGGATACCGAAGAGGCGCGCGGGGCTCTGGAACAACTGCTGTCGATTGATGCGACGCAGGCACAGGCGATTCTCGATCTGAAACTGCAGCGCCTGACCGGCATGCAGATCCAGGACATTCGGGACGAGCACGGGGATCTGACCGCCAAGGTCGAGGATCTGCGCGACATCCTCGCCCGCCCCGAGCGCCAGACCTCGATCATGCGGGACGAACTGCTGAATCTCTCCGATCAGCACGCAACCGCACGCGGAAGCGAGATCGACAACTCGCTTTCGAAAGTTTCGGCTGCGGACCTGATCCCCGAGGAGCAGGTGATGCTGATTGGTACGCGTAACGGTTACCTCAAACGCCTGCCCGCCGATGCAATGAGCCGTCAGAATCGCGGGACGAAAGGGCGCTCGATCATCGCCCTGGACGATGATGATGTCGTGACGACGTTCCACTCCGGCAATTCCCACGACTACCTGCTTGCGCTGACCGATCAGGGCCAGGTCCATGCGGTGAAGGCCTACGACGTGCCTGACACCGGACTGGGGAACCGGGGCCGGCATTATCGAAACATCTATGAGGGTCTTGAGGGCGATGTTGTCGCAATGCTGACGGTCCCTGACCTCGACAGCGAACAGGCCAGCCTCGTCATCTTCACCGCCGGGGGATATGTGAAGCGCACGGCACTGTCCGCGTTCTCCGGGGCGAAACGCCGTGGTGGCGTCCAGGGTATTCGGCTGAACGATGACGATCTCATCGTCTGCGCCCGGATCTCGTCCGATCCCGAATCCGAGGAGATCGTGATGACCGCCAGCGGGTCTCGCGCCATCCGCTATCCGCTGGACGAGGCCCGGGCCATCGGTCGAACCAGCCAGGGGGTGCGCGGCATCCGACTCAAGGACGGGGAATCCGTGCTGTCCGCCGAGATCGTCCACCAGGATTCACTGGACACCTCGCACCTGATGGTGGTCACCCGCAAGGGGGTTGGCAAAGCGACACCACTGACCGATTTCCGCCTGCAGAGCCGGGGCGGTCAGGGGGTCACGGCGCACGCCCCGAACAAGAAGTCGGGGGAAATGGTCGCCGCAGCGGTGATCGGCCCCGGTGTCGACGTGGTCCTGTTCACGGACGAAGGCGGCGCCAATCGCGTAGCGGGATCCGCCGTCCCGAAGAACGGTCGTGCAACGGCCGGATCCTCGATCATCCGCCAGGGCTCGGTGACGAACCTCCTGGCGGTCCCGGCGACGGAAGATGGCAGTCTTCCCTCCAACGAAGACTGATCGCCTCAAACCCGCTGACCATAACGGGAGCCTTCGGGCTCCCGTTTTTTTAGAGAGCGGTGATACACTTTTTAAGATTCGCTTTGCAGCAAGCAAGGACGCTGGCATGTCTCAGGCTGCCTCTAAACGCACCCATCCCCCCGAAACGGTTTCGGCGGTATTGCGCCTGCTCGAACACACGTTCGACGGCCTGCGTGATTATCAGGGTCAGGCGATTCTTGCGGGGGCGGACCACCTTCGAAAATCCAAGGAGCCCATCCTTCTTCAGCTTCCGACGGGCGCCGGCAAAAGCCATGTCCTGGCCGGCCTCGCCGCGGCGCTTCAGGAAATGGCGCTCAAGAACTCCGGGGTCCGGAAAAAGATCCTTCTCATTGCACCCGGCTCGGAACTGGTCGAACAAAACCAGGAGAAGATGGTCCACTACGGGTATCCGGCGAGCATCTTCTGTGCGGGCGCGGGATACCGGGATCATGGCGAGGATTTCATCTTCGCGAATCCGGAAACCATCAACTCCAAGGATCGGCTTCAGGAAATCCTCGAATACGATTTCGCGGGCGTATTCCTGGATGAGTGCCATCGCCTGTCTCCGATGGTGCTACGGATTATCGAGGCGATCCGCGAAAAAAACCCCCAGCTCCGAGTCGTTGGTGTAACAGCGACGCCCTACCGTCTCGGCGAAGGCTACATTTACCGCCATGACGCGACCAAGGGTATTACGCTGAGCGATATGTACTGTCGCGACCCCTGGTTCTCCACACTCGTCTACTCCGTTTCGCCCCACTACCTGATCGACCGGGGTTATATCGTCCCGCCGGTTTTCGGCGATATCGTCGACCAGTACGACACCAGCCAACTCCGCCGCGACAAGACGCTCAAATGGACCTCCGAGTCCGAGAAGAAGGTTTTCACCAGCACCGGGGCGCGCAAGACGACAAAGAGGATTGTCCAGGACATCAAAAGGAAGATGAAGACGCAGGGTTATCACTCATGCCTGATCTTCGCTCACAATGTCGATCATGCCCGAATGATCCTGGATATCTTTCACGAAACGAAGGAAGGCCAGCGACAGGCGGCCCTGATTACTCACCATACGGAGGACACCGAACGAAAGAACTCTCTGGAGAAGTTCCGGAAACGTCACAAACTGCGTTACCTGATCAATGTCAGTGTTCTGACCACCGGCTTCGATGTGGAACACGTCGACATGATCGCGATACTGCGGGCAACCGATTCCGTTTCGCTTTTTCAGCAGATCCTTGGACGAGGTATGCGACTGTCCCCCAAAACAGGGAAAACGCATTGCCTGATCCTCGATTACGCCAACAACCTGTCGCGTTTCAGCGGCAGCGGGGATCCGTTCGCCCCGGACATTCAGGCGGCCCGACCCGGGCACTCCGTCGATCGGGAAAAACTGCTCGTGCGCTGCCCGCAGTGTGACCACGTCAACGCGTTCATCAAAGCCGCGCTCCCAACCAGCCTCGAAGCGGATGAATACGGTTATCTCTACACCGTGGAAAAACAAGAACCGGTAGTGAACCACAAGGGGGAGCAGCTGGCGGGGCACCACGGCCAGCAGTGCCAGGGTTATGTTCCATCGGACGAAACCGGTCTTCTCCGTCGCTGCACGCACCGATGGTCGTCCAAGGAATGCCCGGCCTGCGGCGAACTCAATTCCGCCTATGATGCCTTTTGCACGCACTGTACCGAGCCGCTGACCGCCACTATGGGGGCAATCCGTCCGTCGGCGGCGGCTTCGAAAGACGTCCTTTACACCGAACGCCGAGGTACGGTGGAAGCCATGACCTGGCAAGTGACGCAGACGAAGAAGGGGGTTTCGTGCGTAACGCTCGACTGCCGTGTGCGGGAGCTTCCTTATCTGGAAACTCCGCCTCCCGATGAAGAAGAAGAGGACCCAACACCCCGACTGGTTGAACCCGAGCCCACGCGAATCAAAATCTGGCTGAGTCCGCACTGGAGCAATCCAGCGGCTCAGCGGGCGTGGAGTGATTTCGTGGAAAACTGCATCGATGGTGGCGACATCCAAAAACCGGAAGACCTCCGGTCATCCGATATTCGGTTTCGGCCGCCTGCCTACGTGAACTACCGCCAGAAACCGCCGCGCAGTGAGGAGGACCGCATGCGATTCCATGAAATCCTCCAATTTCATTGATCGTTGACACCGGGGAAAAGACGGGGCACCCTAGCATCCGCATCAGGAAGGAAACGACAAGACGGATCTTGTGTGAGTCTCCTGTCTCCTCGCGTTCGCTTCGTCAAGTCCATCTTTGCTTCCTTCCTGGTGCTTTCAGTAAGCCCGAAAAAGGAGGGGCCTGGCCTCCGTGTCGCTGCAAAACTCCCTCCCTTGTAGGTTTTGTGGTTGTCAAAACAGGCCCCTCCTTTTTTCGGGCTTTCCTTTCACCAACAGACGCAAGGATCACTGTATGCGCAAAACAGCTCTCGCCCTGGTTTCGTTCGGCTTTCTGGCCCCGGCCCTGGCGCTGGCGCAGCCGTCCGCCGGTACTCCCTACGTGGGTGGGCAGTATTCGCACCTCGACGCCGACGTTTCAGGTGTCAGTGGCAGCTGGAACCCGGATGCGCTGGTGGCACGCGGCGGCTACTTCTTCAATGAATACTTCGCCGTCGAAGGTCGCGCCGGCACCGGTCTCAGTGACGATACCGACAACGGTGTCGATGTCGAACTGGACTATATGATCGGCGGCTATGCCCGAGGTAACCTGCCCGTTTCAAATGTCGTTTCACTGTATGGAATGGCAGGTGTTACGCATGCTGAAGCGACCGCATCGGGCGGGGGCGTTTCGGTAACCGACGACGATACTGGTCCTTCCTATGGCGTGGGAGCGGAATTCAATGTCGCCAATGACCTCGGCCTGAGCGTCGAGTGGATGCGCTACATGGACGAGAGCGACTATGACGTGGACGCCATTTCGGTCGGCATGAACTACCACTTCTGACTCTCGATCAGAACGCCGACGCAACGAAAAAGGCCGCCCGATGGGCGGCCTTTTTTTGCGCACTGCTTTTCCTTGCGTACTTGCACACAAGCTCATTGAGCAACTCCCTCAACAATGGATGAGAGGGATGAGAGCCTTCGAGCAGCGGATTGAATGAACCCTGCCTCTTCCAGAAGCCGCCCGTATTGTCCCAGGGAACGTTCCCGCCCACCGGTCGCCATCAGCAGGTGCAGGTCGCACAGTCCGCCCGCCAAACCACCTTCCTCAAGCAGCATTTCCACCAGATAAACCTTCCCTCCTCGGGGAAGCGCCGTACGCGCCTGCTTCAGAATCCGGATGGCATCCGAATCGTCCCAGTCGTGCAAAACCCGCGCGAGAATGACCGCATCGCCCCGAACACCCCAGACATCGAAAAGATCGGCGCCGTGCCAATGCACCCGAGGGCTTGATGCTTCCCCCATTGCCACCACCTCCGGACGATCCAGCACCGTCACCTCGATCTGTGGGTATGCGTCCACGAGCCGCTGGGCCAGGACCCCGACACCTCCCCCCGCATCCACGACGCATTCCGTTCCCTGCAGATCCAGAGCCGATGCGACTTGGGCGTAGTCGTGTCGCGCGTAGCTGCGCAGCATTCGATGATGGCCGGCGCAACGTTCGCTGTCTTTCGCAACATCCGCGAAGATGTCGGGCGGCTTCCATCCGGAATTGCTCCGAAGAGCGTCCGGCAGGGTTTCCCACATTCGGGCGAACGGTCCCGCATATTCCAGCGCCGCGTCCGCCAGCGTCAGGTGGTGATCCTTCTGCAGCAAGACCCCGCGCGCCGTCAACTCCCATCGACCCATATACCGAGTCACGACCGCCAGCTCCCCCAGTGACCGAAGCAACCGCTGGGTTCCTTCCGGGGTCAGTCCGCACCGCTCGGCGATCGCCGCTTCCGAGTCCGGCAGCGCCTCGAACACCCCGAGTCGGACCGCGGCCCCGAGCGTCTGGGTTCGCCAGAACCCCACAAGGTCTTCGGATAATGCCGCCAGCTCCGAACGCCGCGGCGGGCGCAACGTGGTTGTTGCCACGCCGGTTTCGTCGATCACCTCCAGCGCCCCATCAAAGCGTTCCACGCGGGCCTGCCCGTTATAGAACGGCTCGACGGTCTGGAAACGCCGCTCGTAAATGGGGGCGCCCGATCCATCAATATGCATCCACCCGTCGCCGTCGCGGGCCCGCGCATACCCTTTGTGGAACACGTCCAGGTCCGGGAACCGGCGGTCATGGACGAACTTCCCTTCGGCATCGATATGCGTGGAATGTCCGTCGCCCGCCTGGACCACGGCAAACCCTTCGCTGAAGTCTCCGGCATAGCGCCACCGTTCCGGGTAGACCGGGACTCCTCTGGGGTCGATGTGCCGGTAAGTGCCATCCTTTTCGCGCACGGTGCATCGCCCTTCCTGAAAGTTTCCGCACCAGGCGTGACGCGCCTCGTAGGCCTCCCAGCCTTCCGGGGTAATGTGAAACCATCCGTCCCGGGCCGCGACCGCCGCCCGTCCTTCATAGAACCCGAACACGCGCACGAACCGGCGTGCGTACGCCGGCCGTCCATCATCATCGACATGATGCGTGCCGCAGTCCGAAACCCGAAGGTGCGCGCCGTTATCCATTTCGCTCGTTCCCCTCAGTCGTTCGCATGTTGCATCCGCGGCAGAGGGATCGGTGATGGTAGGTTCGCTCCAGTTCGCGGTAGGCATCGCCGTTCCATATTTCCATGATGCCCTGTTCGTGGAGGTTCCCGAATTCCCCCAGAGTCCGGCGCTGCGCATCCGGAGCGCAGCATGGATCGAAACGCCCGGCGGCACTCACCCATGCTTCCTGCCCGAGAAAGGGGCACGGCCCACCGGGCGCCAGATCCTCCGTGGCTGTGTCATCCAGTACGTCGATGTTCTCCAGAAGGATCGGCTGACCGTTCGGCAACCGCCGTCTCGAAGCCACGCCCCGCGCCTCATGCACGGCCCGGTTCCATCGCTCGATGGCCTCCGGTCCGCGCCGCATGGACTGTTCCTCGATCTCCGGGAAGTGCGCCCAGAGATGGTGACCCTTCACACGATCCACCCCCAGGTCGATCGCCAGGTTCACGATATCCGCGAGCTCGTCCACGTTGTCTTCGAGGAATGTCATCTGGAACGTGACGCGGCAACGGTTACCACCCTCGGCCGCCTGCCGGTCCCGCACCGCGATGAAGGCACGCACGTTCTCGATGGCCTGCTCCCAACGGATGCCCGCCATGATGTTTTCCTGCGTCGCCCGGGTAGCCCCATTCCAGGAAATCTTCACGTCCGAGGTCACCGGGACGATCCGCTCGGCCCAGGCCGAGGCCCCCATCCCGGGGAACGTTCCGTTCGTGGTCAGGTTCATCTGGACGCCGTAGCGACGACAGAGATCCAGGATGTCTTCGAACTCCTTATACAGCAGCGGCTCCCCCATCGTGGAGGGGATGATCTCGCGGAGCCCGTGCGGTGCGGCTTCCGCGACCACGCGCTCGATCATGTCGAACGGCATTAGTCGGTGCGGACGGCGCTTCTGCCGACGAAGCTCCTGAAGCGGGCTGTACACCGAATGCTCCTCGCACATGATGCACTGGAGGTTGCAGGTATCCGGGTTCGCGTCGAACGTGATCCGCCAGGGCCCCTTCCGATGCTCGACCCGAGCGGACGAGGATCGCTCAAGCACAGACCCGTAAATCGACTCCACCTCCCTTACATGGTCTTCCATCGAGGGCACGTTGCCCGTTTCATCGTTGAGATAGCCCCGCGCCCCGAGGCGGGTTGCCCATTCGGGATGGTCCGCCAGCCGCTGCATCTGCGTGGCGAGCGAGTCGATGGAACGGTGCTCGAACAGCAGTCCGTTGGCCTCGTGGTGAACATATTCCGCCATACCTCCGGCATCGGCGGTCACGACCGGTACACGGGCCTGCTGCGCCTCGTGGATCACCAGCGGTGAATTCTCGACCCAGACCGACGGGACCACGATCGCGTCGCAATGATCGAATACCTCTCGAACGATGGCCTGATTCCGATATTCGTGGAACCATTCGATCCGCCCGGCAACTTCCGCCGGCAGGGTGTTTGCGATGCGCTGCAGGGATTCAGTGTCCTGCCCACGGGGTCGCCCCCAGATACGAAGCCGGGCATTGCCCTCCAGCATCCCGAAAGCCCGAATCAGGTCCTGCACCCCCTTGGCGGGGATGTGGGTACCGATGTAGCCGAAGGTGAACGGTTCCCCCTGGACACGACGGCGCCCAGCCAGTCGGCTACGGTCGAACCCGTAGTCCAGGTACACCAGCTTGTGCGCCGGAATCCCGAATTCATCCCGAAAGCGATCCCGCAGGTACCGCGACGGCGCGATGAAGACATCGACAAGGTCGACCATGCCCCGGACATGCGCCATCCGCCGGTTCACCCAGTCGGTCCAGTATCCGACGTCGGCTTCGTACTCGTCCGGCGCTCCACTGAAGTAGCGCGCATAGCAGCGTTCGGCGCATTTTCGGTCGTCCTGGCCGTCGCACACTGCCCACGGATCGCCGGGGTCCTTGGGAAACATCTGCATGAACTGACCACGCGGGCACATGAGCCAGTAGTCGTGCAGCGTGAACACGATCGGGATACCCCGTCGTGCGGCCTCCTGCAGCAGCGAGGTGGAAAGGTGGTTCAGGTGGCCGACATGGACGATCTCGGGATCGAAACGATCCAGGACCTCGGCGAATTGCCGGTCCATCCCCTCGACCCGATAGCGGTCCCGCATCCGGGGGTTGTTGACCACGTTCACGGTGATCCGCGGGTCGTCCGCATCCGGCTCCATTCGCATGGCAAAGTCCGGGGCAAACGGGTCTTCCTCCCGCGTGAATACCTCGACCTCGTTCCGGCCCGCCAGCCCCTGGCACAACGCCTGGCTGTAAACTTCGGAGCCGGCGTTGTACCGCATGGGATAACCGTGGATCACCTTCAGAACCTTCACGGTTCCACCTCTTCCGCCTGATCGAATTCGAACGCATGGATCAACCGAGTCATACCCTCCTCCACGGATACGGATGGCCTCCATCCCAACAGGGATCGAGCCCGATCCGGCGCTCCAAAGAACTGCGCGACATCAAAGTCGCGTGGCGGTGCGTATCGGATGCTTGAACCCGACCGTCCCAATCGGATCGCGAGCTCGGCCAGCTCACCGAGCGTGGTTGGCCGGCCGGTCACCAGATGGATCGGCGGAGGGGGTGTCTCTCCATCGGCAAGCATCTCTGCCAGGGTTGTGATGCCTCGGGTGACGTCCTCGACATGCGTGAAGTCGAACGTCTGATCCGCTCCGTCAACCCGTAGCGTCTCACCCATGGCCGCGGCCCGGGCGAATGCCGGTACTACGCGGTCGGCGTGATCCGTGTTCGATCCGAATACGTTGGACAGGCGAACCGTGCAGGCACGCAGTCCTGCGGTGCGGGCGTTCTCAATTAGTTCTTCACCGCGAACTTTGGCGCGACCGTAGACGTTGACCGGCGCTTTCGGGCTCCCCTCCGTGGCTGGCAGACGACTTGGTTGGCCGTACACCTCCCGACTGCTGGCAAAGATCATCCAGGGCCTATGTCCAGCCTCAGTGATCCCATCGAGGACGTTCTGCAGCCCACCGACGTTCGTTTCCCAACAGCCTTCCGGATCCTGCTCGCCCCAGATCACACGCGAAACCGCCGCCAGGTGAACAACCCCGTCGATACGAGGTATCACCTGGCGCACCTGATTCGGGTTCCGGACGTCGCGGTGGGCCTCTCCGGCTGCCCGGATGTCGAATGGCACGGTCTCGATCCCCCGCACGCGAAGAGCCGCGGTAACCGCCGTCCCCACCAGCCCGGAGGATCCCGTCACAAGAATTTTTCGGGTCATCGACGGGATCGTTCACAGCGCCTGCGCGGCGAACTTCGACAGACGTGACCGTTCCCCCTGCGGCAGTTCCAGGTGGCCGCCATGCTCCCAGGGGCGGAACCGATGCGCCAGGTAGGTGAGACCCGATGTGGTCTCGGTCAGGTAAGGCGTGTCGATCTGCTTCAGATCACCAAGGATCACCATCTTCGTGCCGGGCCCGGCCCGGGTCACCAGGGTCTTTATCTGCTTGCTGGTCAGATTCTGCGCCTCGTCCACGATGATGTATCGGTTCTGGAACGTCCGCCCCCGCATGAAGTTCATCGAGCGCACCTTGACGTGACGCATGACCATCTCGGAGGTCACACCCGCTTCGAAGCTGTTCCCACGGCGTTCGTCTGTCGCCGGATTCAGCACCTCCAGGTTGTCGAAGAGCGCCCCCATCCATGGGGTCATCTTTTCCTCCTCCGTACCTGGCAGGAATCCAATGTCCTCGCCCACCGGCTGGGTCGCCCGGGTCATGAGGATCTCGCGGTAGTTTCCCCGTTCCACCGTCTGTTCCAGGCCGGCCGCCAGCGCCAGGAGCGTCTTCCCGGTACCGGCCTGCCCGATGAGCGTGACCAGATCCACCTCCGGGTCCATCAGCAGGTTCAGCGTGTGGTTCTGCTCGTCGTTGCGGGCGGTGATACCCCAGACGCCGGTTGTTCGGTAGTTCTCCAGCACGCGCAGCGTTGCCGCGGTGGCTTCGGTTTCCACCGACTCGACCACCGCTTCGAACGAGCGGTGATCGCTGGCAATATGGACGATCTCGTTAGGCGCCCATTCTGCCACCGGATCCCCCGTCACGCGGTAATAGGTCTGGTCACCGTTTTTCCACGACTGGGTATCGTCCCCGAATTCGCCCCATACGGTTTCGTCGTACCGATGGATACCGGAATGCAGCAGCCGGACATCCTTCAGCACCTCGTCGTTGCGATAGTCCTCGGCCGTCAGGCCCAGGGCCGCGGCCTTGATCCGCATGTTGATGTCTTTCGACACCAGGACAACCGGGCGATCGCGGGTCTCCGAGGTGATCGCGAGCAGCGCTTTCAGGATGGTGTTGTCGGGTTCGCTCCCCGGCAACTCGACCGGGAGACCGGCGCCGGCGCCATTCGTCTGAAAGTAAAGCCGCCCTCCGGGAATCGGATGGGTTTCGCCGTTCCCGCCCTCGGGCACCTGCCCCAGCGCAATCCCTTCTTCTATCCCTTTCTGCGACTGCCCCTGTGACATATCGGCAAGGAAGCGCGAGGCCTGGCGAGCGTTGCGGGCGACTTCCGTGTTCCCTTTCTTGTGCCGGTCAAGCTCTTCAAGCACGACCATCGGGACATACACATCATGTTCTTCGAATCGGAACAGCGCAGCCGGATCGTGCATGAGCACATTGGTATCCAGTACGTATAGAACCCGCTCCGTTGTTTCTTCCATGAACTCAACTCCTTCCTGTTATTGACGCTGAAAATCCCTTTCTCTTTGCCAGTAGGTCACGACGATCTTCGTCCCTTCCTCTACCGGTGTCCCTGCATGCATTGTACTTCGATCGGGCTCCCCCCGCATGGTGGTGTTTGCGAAGAAGACTGCACCCCCTTTTTTCGGATTCACTTCAATCCCCCGCTTGGGGAATCGGGTCGCCCCGCCTATAGGGGCCGGCTGAAGATAGATCACGGTCGTCGCCACCCTCTGCCCCGCTGATCGGGTGTGCTTTCTGGCCCCGTGATTTTCGAGGTCGAACCAGTCGTAATGCGGCCGATATTCCTGCCCCGGCTCGTATTGCAGGAGCTGAAGTCCCTCACCCCGTTCCACCGGCCAGTTCGTCAGTGCCGCCAGCCGATTTTCGATCCGGTCAATCAAGGCTGTCTCGGCGCGGCTGAACATCACGCTACTGCTGGTCCGCGAGTCATGTGAGATCCTCTCTCCGCTTTGACGGTCCACGACCCCGGATCGGTTCAAGCCCTTCTCGTAGGCGTACGAGATCAGCCCCTGACATTCCTCTTCGCTCAGCACACCGTCCATGACGATGGCATGTGGGTCTTCCATTTCGCACAAAACGTCGACGGGTTTACCCGCCCCGTTCTCGACACGGGGCGGGTGATCAATTCTCGGCAACTCGACCCCCCATGGCCGCGGGCTCTCCACCCTCTGCAGACCTTCATTCAACGCCTCACAGGCATCATCCCTGCGCCAGACACCCCCTACCATCTGGTCGAACATGGACGATGGATTTACACCCCGCGCGAGGTTTTTCAGGATCCATTCATGCCATTGATCTCCGTGCAGACTGATCGCCTTTCCTTTCGACATACTTCTCACTCCATTGAGCCCGGGATTGCCAAGCCGAAGGCTATACACCTTTCGGACTTCACGCTTCCATGGCCTTCGCCCACGACGCCTGAATATCCTCCGGTGTCATGTTTTTCTCCAATTCGAGCCGGTTACGCTCGCCCGCCTCCGAACCGTTCTCGCCCGAACGGTTCGCCCATGCGTGCGCCAGTACGTCATTGCGTGGCACCCCCAGCCCGAGGGCGTACAGACCACCCAGATTGTTTTGCGCCTTCGGGTCCCCCTTGATTGCGTCGGCTCGCGCCTCCTCTGCGATCGCCTCCGGGTTTCCCGCTTCCGGATCACCGCGCACCAGGTCGAGCCAATCCCTCACGGACCGAGAATCGCTCGCCGCCCATTCCCATTCGAGGGGATGCGGGGGATCAGACTCCTGGGCCGTGCGGCTCTGGTCGGCAAGGACGGCCAGTGCCTGTCGCTCTTCCCAGGATTCCTCCCCACAGGCTTCGAGCGCCTCAATCCAGGCCAGAATTTCCTGAACGTGATTCTCCCGGTCCTCACCGAAATTCAGGAAATTCCGCACCATCATCCGAGCCGCATAGGCCTTATCGTAGCCATCGCCAGATTCAAAGGCTTTATAGAGGTAAGCGGTTGCGCCATCCGGATCCTGCATCACATAAGGACTGCCATTCAGCTTCCAGTGCCCCATGATGTTCAGCGCGGCGGGGTCCCCATTGCGTGCGGCATATTCGATCCACTCGGTCGCAATCTGCTCGATGGCTTGCGGTGACTCCTCGAGGTCCAGAGGGACATAGGTTGGCTCGAGTATGGGCCGCTGCGTCTCGGGTGTCGCCTGGTACAGCGCCTCGATCTTCAGCATGTCGGACAGGCGCCGCATCCCGCTCGGCGAAAGACGGCCTTCCTCGAACAGCTGCAACCTCCAATAGAAGGCTTGCCGCGTATCCCGTTCGACCACCTTGCCATCCCACAGCAGATCCGAGTACATCTCGATGGCTTCCGCTTTCCCCTGTTCCATTGCGCCCCAGAGATGGGTCAGTCCAACGTTCACATCCACCGGCACATTGTACTGCCCCTCGATCAGCCAACGAGCCATCGCAACCTTGGCTTCGGCGTCATCCTCCTTGATCGCGGCCCGCTGCATCCACTGGAACCCGGCACGGGGGTCCCAATCACCCCCATCCCCGGTCATCAGCTTTTCCGCCAGGGATCGCATCGCCCAGATTTCTCCACTTTCCGCCAACCGCTTCACGGCTTCATAACCGGTGGCTTCACCGCTGTCTTCTCCGGAAGGCGCCATGGATCCCTTTTCGCCCACTTGCCCAAACGGTTTCTTCAATTCTTCACGCTCCTTCGTGCCCATTATTGGACTCCTTCGACTTTTCGTTCGCAGTTCTCTCGATAGCTGCAGCTCCGGCATTTGTGCGCCTTGGGGGTGAACCGGACCCACCGCTTTTCCCGTACCGCTCGCGCCTGCTCATAGTTCGAACGGAACTGGTTGAACAGGTCCGCGTTGCTTTGCGGGATGTCTTCGGTGGTGACTTCTCCACCCAGCACGAAACGGACCCGGTTGACCGGGTAACCTTCCCCCCGGGCCGCCAGGGCACCCGCCCAGGCCTGAACCAGATCACTCAGGAACGGTCCTTTGGTCCGCTTCTTCTGCTCGACCAGCACCACATCCGGGCCCTCCTGCACGATGTAATCGGGACGCGCACCTACGCTCCACTCGCGGTTGATCAGGGTTGGCGCATTCTGGGTGTCCTGATACAGCAGCTTGTCACCGCCTACTTCGGGCAGCGGTTGTTTCGGGGTGCCGCCGACATCAAAGTACAGTGCGACCAGGCCGGCCAGAACCATGGCAACCATCAGTACCGCCCCAATCCAGAACTCAAGACCCATGACGGTTTCCTCCAGTCCGGCTTACGATCCGATTCAAAACCGCGCCGAGTACGTTATCCATGACCGGTACACGTCGAGCCAGGGCTACCACCATCGGAGACAGCCGGTAGTAGCAGGAGACCAGCCACCGTCCGGCAGCCGACGGCATCAGGTTTCGATCCCTCCAGTCGCGCAGATGATCGGTCCGCGGGTCGTCCGGTCCGTAGAGATGGGATGCGACATAGCAGCGTCGATCGTTCTGGACCGCGGCCTGCTGTACCCGGGCACCGGTTTGCTGGTGCGCCCGTTCTCCGGCCTCCCGCAGCGCCTGTGCCCGCTGCGAAGGATCCGCGCCTTCCCGCTGCAACCGGAGGCTTTCCGGGCAGTACACCGCCGTCTTCAGCTCGCTCGCCGTGATCACTTTCCCGTCCGATGGCCGTTTGGGCGGCGTTTTCGGCATCGGTTTTCGATTTCGGGGTTTCTTCCCCTCTGCGTTTTCCATGTTTTTCACGTCTCCACGTTTTCCGCGAATTCCGACAGGAGCGTCGCCCGGGTTTCGGATACATTGCGCACCCCTGCACTCACGGGCGCCATCTCGCGCCACTCGATCCCCATCTCCGTTGCAAAGCTGGAGGGCTCATAGTCCTGCTCCTCGTAACCCCAGTGGATGGATCGGGCGTGGTGAGCAACCAGCCGTTCCCGTGCCCGGGTCGCCGCGACGTAGGACAGCCGGCGCTCCTCCTCCATGTTCTGAGCCTCTTCTTCGTCTTCTTCTCCGAACACCCCGGGGCGAACGGAAGCCCGCTGCATCGGCATCAGCCCTTCGGACAGACCCGCGACATGAACGGTGTGATACTCCAGCCCCTTAACCCGAAACACGGTCGCCAGCGTGACCTTGTCTTCGTCCGATTCTTCATCCGGGGCGGCCAGCGCCATCTCCTGAATAATCCGCCACTGCTCGTCGCGGCTGTATTCCGCATCAACTCGGGTCTGCTCCGTGGTTCCGAAACGGGACTGGATGGCCTCCTCGATCGAGAGGAGCGTACCCAGCCGGCGCTCATACACGGCCTGCGGCTTCTCCGCCTTGGCCGACAGCTCCTTGAGGAAGGACTGGAAACCACCCATGTCCTCGTCCAGGGCCCATTGCGCGATGAACAGCGGCGGCCACACCTTCAGCCCTTCCAGAATGTGCGCCAGATGATCGGCGGCCGCGCGGGCGCGCTTGTTCAGTTGGGCGTTCTCCCGCGACTCCAGCAGTCCGGTGTCATCCATCTGGGACTGCACCACCAGTTCGTTGACGGACTTTTCGCCCAACCCTTTCACCAGACCCGCAAGACGCTCCAGCGCCATGGCGTCCTGGGGGTTGAGCATCAGGCGAACCCCGGCCATGAGCATCTGCGCTTCCGGTGTCTGGAACACGTCGATGCCCTGCGCGATGCGATACGGAATCCCCTGCGAGATCAGTGCCGGCTCCAGCAGGCGGCTCATTTTGTTGACGCGGTAGAGCACGGCAATCCGCTTCGGGTTGATCCCTCGATCCAGATCCGCCCGGATATCCGCTGCAATCGCGTTCGCCATCGCCACACCGTCGACGTGCGCCTGCCCATCCGGGGCGTCGCCGTCCGGGCGCTCGTTCGCGAACGGGGATTTCGTGATGCGGTTGTTGTTGTGCGCGATGTGCGCCGCCGCGGCCGAGACGATGGACGGGCTGGACCGGTAGTTCCGTTCCAGGCGTACGATCGCCGCATTCGTCTCATCCAGAAAGGCCTTGAGATTCCCCGGGTTCGCCCCGCGCCACTCGTAGATGCACTGGTCGTCATCCCCGACCATCATCACGTTGTTGTGCGAGGAAAACAGGCGGAGCATGTCGTACTGCGCCTTGTTCGTATCCTGTGCCTCATCCACGGCAATGTGCTGAAACCGCTCCTCCAGCTTGGCGGCCCATTCCGGCTCCCGACGGAGCCCGGCACCGGGGAGCACGATCAGGTCCCCGAAATCCACGAGGTTGTTTTCCCGTTTCTCTTCTTCGTAACGGCGCAGGATGTCGTTCAGGCGAGCCCAGTGCGCCCGTTTGACGCCCTGATTCAGAAGCAGGTGAATAATGTGCTGTTTGCGCTCCTGATCGTCCGAAGACGCGTATCGGTCCCCCAGGATGATCCCGTCGTTCGCCAGCACATCATGAATGGTCATCAGCTTGCGGACCGGGATTTCCTCTTTGAAATCGTCGTCCGCCAGCTCCTTGTGCAGTCTCCGGAGCGTTTTCTTGCGATCCGCATCATCCATGAGGCTCACGCCGGATCGCCGCTGACAGCGTTTCGGGTTGGCCTGCAGCAGCTTCCATCCGAACGAATGGAAGTTTTCGATGGAAGGCATCTGTTTGCGATCCGAGATATCGAGACGATCGCGCAGGCGGGCATACATCTCTCGCGCGGCCTTGCGCGAAAAGGTCAGCATGAGCACGTTTTCCGAGGCGACCCCGCCTTCGATCATGCGCGCCATGCGTTCGGTCAGGGTCGCCGTTTTCCCGGCTCCGGCCCCCGCCAGCACCAACGATGGCCCCTGCGTCAGCGCCGCCGCCTGCTCCTGTTCCGGATCGAGTGTAATGTCCTGGTTCATGTCGGTCTTTCGGGGCGGACCCGTTTAGTAAGTTCAGCGCCAGTATCCCATTTTCCGGGCATCTCGCAATTTCTCGATCCTTTGCGGGTTACCCTTCTTTTGTATAGGATTGCTTTGGTTTGCAGAAGGAGCAACGGATGGTGCCCCACACCAAAGACGAGGATGTTTCTCTGACGGATGAAGAGATCCCTTGTGACCTTCATTCTTTGCGATTTTCCGATCTCTTCGTGGGCCCCGATGTTTTTGAGGTCAAGGTGGGGCCGAGGCAGCTTTACGAGCGAACCCTGTACCGCCATCTGTGCAATCCGGAGCAGGTCTGGAAAGCCCTTCTCGAGCGATGTGAGGCATGCTATGCGGAAGCCGATCGCCAGGAATTCACGGTTTCCTATGACACGCTCACGTTTCGCGTCTCTCGGATCAGCACGCGCAACCACCAGGGCGTTTTCGTCATGCGCCGGATTCCCGCGGAAGTCCCTTCCCTGGACTCCCTCGGCCTGCCCGATTACATCTACAAGCGCCTTACCCGGCGTCGCCTGACCGGCCTGATCATCCTTTCCGGCTCCGTGGGTTCCGGAAAAACCACCACGGCTTCCGCATTGATGGCGGACCGACTGACCAAGGAATCCGGTGTGTGTCTTGCGGTGGAGGATCCGCCCGAAATGCCTCTGGAGGGCGACTACCCCGGTGGCCGTTGTTATCAGGTCACGGTGAAGGACCAGGACTTCGCAACCCCCCTGCGCCATTCGCTCCGGATGAGCCCGGATTTTCTGTATATCGGGGAGATCCGGGATCCAGTATCGGCTGTTGAGGCGATTCGCGCGTCGCTGAGTGGGCATCTGGTGATTTCCACCATCCATTCCCACAACGTTTCGAGTGCCATCACCCGTCTCTATTCATTGGCGGCGATCGAAGTTGGCTCGGAAGATGCCTCTTCCATGCTCTCCAACGGTCTGTCGGCTGTCATCCATCAGCGCCTGACTCGTGGAACCGGGCGGCTGTCGATCCGCGCAGAAATGCTCTGGCTTTCCGGTGACGAGAACACAGGCTCACGCAGCCTGATCGCCAAACGTCAGTTCCACCAGATCGATTCGGAGGTCAACAGCCAGGGTCTGCGACTCCAGAATGACGGGGGCGAAGACACCTAACCCCCCAATGGCGACCAGATACCGCTCACCACGGCATAGCCAGCCCCTGCAACGCCGGCCAAAAGACTGATCAGCAGAAACCATCCCGCCATCGAGCCTTTCCGAGCTCTTTTCCGGGGCGTCCCGAATTCCCGCCAGATGCCGCCGCAGAACGGGCATGCGGATCGGATGGGGATGGGCCCCTGTCCGTCGCCGGCGTCCCTGAAACCCAGAACGGGCACGATCATGCGTGCGCATTCTTCGCAGCGGACGATACTCCCACCCGACCTTGCCGGCGAAGGTTCGGTCGTCCTCGGCTGGTGATGCTTGGGCTTTTCCTCGTCACCGAGCGGCGGATCCCCGATGCGTGGCTCTTCCTTTCCCATACCCATTACTCCATCAAAAACGGCCGCGATCGCATCGCGACCACGGCCGTCATTATTACCGAATAAAGTGAGCCGGTATCAGTCTTCTTCCTCGACCACGGAAGCGTAGGCCAGGGCGGTGTACTCATCCCCGCCGGAACCAATCGGATCCCGGGACACCGTGACTTCGAAAACGATTTCCGCTTCTTCGTCCGGAGCCTGGAAGCTGACCGTATCGGTTTCCCGGCCCTGGACGCCTCCGCCCATCGGTCCCGAAATGTGCTCCCAGTAGTAGTAATAGGGGCCACCGCCCCCGCCTTCTTCCTGAACGTCCACGGAAAACACGATGGGTTCGTCCTGACCGGCAATCGCGATCTGGTATTCCCCGGTATCCAGGATCAGCCGCCCATCCACGTCGTCCGGAATGATCTCGACGGTCATCCGATCCGTCGCGAGCTCATCGAAATCGGTGTCACCGTCAATCGGCTCATGATGGGCCCGGAATTCGAACAGGCCTTCCACCGCTTCATTGGGCGCCAGGAATCCCGCCACACGCTGATTCTCGTTGTCGAGGTCGATCGACGTCTCGGTCAGCTCGACCCACTGGTAGTAGTACCCCGTGGATTCCTCACCGTCCACGGTGACGGTCCCTTCCAGATCGACGTAATCGCCGGGTGCAACTTCCAGATCCGGCCCGGCATCGGCCACGAGGTCGTCCGGTTCGGGAACCACTTCCTCTTCCGGCTGCGCCACGGTAAACGTCACGTCATCCGTCGCTGACTGGCCGATATCATCGGTTACCGTACAGCCCATCACGACTTCCGTACCGGTGGGCGCATCCGGGACCTCCATTTCGAGTTCACCCGACTCGTTGCTGTACTGGTAATTGAGGCTGATGCCCTCGCCAATGATTTCGTCGTCGTTGAGATTGACCCATTCGAAGGTCGGAGCACCACCGTCGTAATACATCCCGCCACTGGTTACGCAGGAATGCTCCAGGGTCGATTCGGCCTCGACGGTCCGATTGGCACCGGCATTGACGTTGACCTCGTCGGCATCACCCTCGATATAGAGGTTCATGGTGCTCGAGTCCGAAAGACCGCCCGTTTCATACGCGGTCAGCTCCAGCTTGATCCGGGCGTCCTCGTGCATGTCGCCAATGTCGAGCGTTGCCGCGCAGGTCTTCTCGTCCTCGACCCCGTAATCCCGCTCGCCGTCATTGTCATCGGCATCAAAATCGCACGCCCCATCGCCGCGGAACTCCACTGCCGAACGCACATCGGTTTCCCCATCGACGATGGACCATTCCATGCGGTCGATGTAACTGTCCTTGTTCTCCGCTTCGCCCTGCACACTCACGGAGCTCCCGGACGAGACATATCGGTCGTCCCCCGTCGATACGCTCAAGCGGTTTTCGTTCTCTCCGCTACCGCCGCCACCGCCGCCGGTTTCACACCCGGCGAGACCGAACGTGCCGACAACGGCCATGGCGATGATTGTCTTTCGAAATTGCATATACGACCCCTCCTGGGCATTCAAGATTGTGCTTCCATCACAGGGGATGCGAGACGGTGCCGGACATAAAGCGGACATGCCGGTGTCTCATTGGTGCGGGTTCGCATCCCTGCGATTCGTTTCTTCGCCTCCAGGCGACCATTGATCCAGAAGACTGACCGGACCTTTTTCCGGATTATACTTCAGCGACCTTTCCCATCATACCGAAACTGTGCGAACGCGCAGCCCTGCTTCCCGGGCCGTTTTCGCCCATGCCTGTGCCTTGCCGGCCTCACCGCTGTCGAAGACGACGGCATGCGTCGCCTCGCGCATGATCGCAAGATCGCGGACGCGATCGGCATGTTCGAACCGATTCCATTCCACCGGGATTCGGGTTAGAGGATGGCCCGCTTCCACCGCAAACCGCTCCGCCAGCATCGAGGCCCCGCGATCACCGCTGGTGATCAGGCGAGCGTTGGGTTGCTGGCGGAGGATCGTCGACAGTTTCGATTGAACCGCCTCGTAACGCTTCAGATTCAGGTCACCGCCAACGGCTACCCGGATCGGCTCGTCGGATCCCAGTATCCAATGGCGCCAGGCGGCGGGGAGTTCGACGTTGTCCGGCGCCTGCGCGAACATCGGCGCCACGTCCACATCGGCATACCCCGCCAGCCCGCAACCAACGCGCGTGACTGCAAACCGCTGGTCCGGAGTCTGGCGGGCGTGTTCCAGGAAACGCTCCACGGACTCCTGAATGGCCGACAACGGCCGGGTATTCAGGTCTGCGTCCTTGGTCGGGATGGCGTACGCCTGTCCCATCGATCCCTCACCCTTGCCATTCACCGCGCCGTAGTGATCGCGCGCGAGACGGGCCGCGCCCTTCCCGTGCCGGCCGGCTTCGTTGGAACCGAATACGAACACGGGCTCAGGCGGGATCCAATCATCCCATTCGCCGTCCGCGATCTCCACCAGAACATCCCCGTGGCAGGCTTCCGGCGCACAGTGACACCCCAGCGTCTGCCCCGGCAGCGTCCGGCGGATCAATCGCAGCAATGCCGGTTGGTCCGGCAGCCATTCGCGGAACGCCCGGATGACCCGCTGACGCTCGGAATCACTGCGATCGTGCATCACGAACGGATTGCCATAAGGGGAACCGCGGCCGATGTACTCGTCCGCGGCTTCCTTGGCGACGTTGCGAACCCGACGTGTCACGACAGCTTCAGCGGTTTCTGCTTGCGCGGTCGCGGCCATCAGTTGACCTCTGCGTGCTCCAGTACGGCCAGCTCCACCCGGCGGATTCGGCCGCCACTGCCCGACCATTCGACCATCGGCTGCACCAGTTCCAGTTCGTTCGAGAGCGATCCGGGATGCACGGCATCGACCTTGACCGTCTGGCGCCGCTTGGTGGGCACCTTCTCTTCCGAACGACGCCCCTGGTAAATCTCGATGCCGGAGGGGATGGTGGCAACGCCATCCTGACGGATGCGCTCGATCACCGGCAGCCGGTGCGACGCCAACCGGCCGAATACACCGGCACCGTTTTCCCAGGGCGTCCCGACCATCATCACCGAGTGATCCTGCAGCACTTCCCGATCGGCGTCGCTCAGTTCCTCGTTTTCCTCGGCATGGCGCCAGAGCGCATCCGGCGTCAGGTTGTCCAGCGGGATGAACCACATCGACTGATCGAACGCTTCCAGCACGGACTCCATCGTTTCGGCCATTTTTCTTCCTTCTTTCGATTGGATGGAGTTTCAGACTATCGTTTTTTGATGGAGTCGCAATTTCTTCATCGAT
>NZ_KB900040.1:0-20364 GCF_000378545.1 Thioalkalivibrio sp. ALE23
AATGCCGAAGCCCCATGCCCCGGGTGTTCCCAAATGCCGAAGCCCCATGCCCCGGGTGTTCCCAAATGCCGAAGTCCTCGCACCCCCCGAAGCGTTCCTAAATGCCGAAGCCCTCATACCCTGGCGTGTTCCCAAATGCCGAAGCTTCGGGCCTGACCGTTCCCAAATGCCGAAGCCGATGTACGGCCGTGACGACCCCTGACCCCTCGAATCCGGCGTTGCTGGATGCCGATAACCAACCATCAGGTGTTCCCAAATGCCGAAGATCCGGGCCTGACCGTTCCCAAATGCCGAAGCCTACATGGCCGCAGCGTTCCAGAATGCCGAAGATAAGTCACTGATCTTACGAGGTATAATTCCGGGTTTGCATGTCCGTCCGGTCGCTATTAAATTGGATACCGCTCAGATTTACTCCAGTCTAGGACAGACGCGAGGCAATACGGATGGCCGACCTGCTTGACCCTGATCGTCACCCCAACGGTGATCTTTTCGTGCTCGAAGACCTACCCTGCGTTGTGCCCAAGAGCGATATGCCCTCTATGCCGCATCCGTATTTTGCTCTGCGGGTCGGTGACCAGAATGTCCGCCACTATGAAAACAATGGCGTCGAGATAACGGTCGAGCCGTCGATCCACGGGCTTGCCACCATCAACGACAAGGACATCTGGTTGTTCGCGATCTCCCACTTGGTGAGGGCGCTCGAACGGAACGACCCTGAAGCTTCTTCGTACATCCGCTTTTCAGCGTCGGATTTCCTGCGCTTCTGTAATCGGGCCACAGGCGGCCACAATTACAAAAAACTGAGAGCCGGCCTCAATCGGCTTATGGGCACCCGCATCCTAACCAACCAGGAAACCGGAGGTAAGCGCACAACCAACAACTTCGGTCTTTTGGTGGACGGCACCACCGTGGAAGGAGATGTAGTGGGGCGAGGTCGTGAAATGATGATCGAAGTCCAGTTGCCACCCTGGCTCTGCCGTTCGGTGGAGCAGTTCGATGTTCTGACGATCAACGAGAACTACTTCCGACTGCGTCGCCCCATCGATCGCCGCCTGTATGAGATCGCTCGAAAGCACTGCGGCAGCCAGAAGGAATGGTTCGTCGGACTCGATACGCTGTCGATCAAGATCGGCGCTGGATATGAGATTCGTCGTCTTCGTTACGAGCTACAGAAAGCGGTCGATGCCGACATCATTCCCGATTACCGCATTTTTCTTGACCGGAAAACGGACACCGTTCGGTTCGAAAATCGCAACTATCGCACTCCCACGCAAAAGAAAGGGGGTGCCGGTGAGTCGAAGGGCCATAACGGCCGAATTCTCGGGTTCGATCGTGCTTATCTCGAAGCTCAAGCCCATCCCGGTGAGCCGGATCTGAAGACGGTCGCGGAACGTCTGAAGAGATCCCGCTCGCTCACCCGCAAAACCTCTCCTGACGAACCTGGCGCCTCAACAGAACCGGCTTCTGATTCTGAAAACCAACCGATTTCTGAATCCCGGCGGGATGAGCTGAAGCAGCTCCGGCAGCAACTAACTTCAAGCTAAGGTCGCTGCGCCGACGATGAGGACACGAGTCGTGCGGGGGCAATCGATCCTTTAGCGCGATTCGCCTTCCTCAACTTCCATCCCCACCACGGCGCGGCCTTGTTCTCTCCGGCTATTCCACAGTCCGAAATCCGCGCCGGCCTGCAACCATGGCGAATAGTGGTGGTGGGGGTGATGGGCTGCCTTATCGGCCCCCTCCCTTTCGATCGATCAAGGTCCTCCCGGTCGCTGGATCGTTCACGCACCGGCCCAGGATCAGATCGGCGACCTCGGGTTTGTGGATTCCTGCGATTGATGATCCGTCCTTGTCTTCTCCTGCCTGCCGGATGAGATTGGGACAAAGCGTTGGGTCCTGGGCAACATAGATCCCTCGCTTCCCGGCCTGCTCGCAGTTTTCGGCCAGTGCATTGATCGTGACGGCCTGGTGTCGCCCCCGCATGCGATCCGGGACATTCTCCTCGATCTGGATCAGAAACCTCGAGCCCATCATTTCCACTTCGGCGTGCGGTTTCCGGATGGCGTCAAACCTGGGAAGTCGGTGGACCGAGAATCCATAGCCCAGGAGGACCTCGATTACAAAATCCGGAAAAATCGAGTCGGGCACCTCGTGTATTCGCCGGATGACTTCTTCCGGGTCGCTTTCCTCACGTACCCTCGCCAGTGCTTTTCGGCTTTCCCGGATCGCTCGAAATCGTACGGGGCGCCATGCTTCGAGCGCCCCTCCCATTTTTCGCGCCATATTCCCTCCGCCAGTGCTATTCAGCATCTGCAATTCCCTTTGCCAATTTCGGTCTCGTTCGATGCTAAAGCAAGACGATCCAGCAGCGGAAAGCTACCTTTCCTGTTGTGCTTTTTCGAGAATGGAACAACTCGCATCCTGGATGCCAGCGCCTCCCGGAAAGAAATTGCGTCTTCGAGTTTTTCCGGTAGCTTGGATCGTGCCATGAACTATTACACGCAAAAACACGGAGGATCGATTCATCAGGCCCGGCCGGTCGTGGTGACCTCGAGCCATGCTTCGGACCTTCCGAATCATCGTCGATCGACGACCGGAGGTACGGTATGAGTTATCGTCACATCTATCGCCGAGACGACAGTGATCCCGGGTACCAGGTCTGGATTGCCCGCAAAGGGAAGACCGTGTTTTCCCGCTGGATCTCCGACGAACAATCCGGCGGCCAGGAAAAGGCCTTGAAAAACGCCATCAAGGTACGAGATGAAGCCTACCGGTCGCTTGGGATTGATCCCGAGCGGGGGCAGCGCCCGGCGCCTTTGTCGGCCGCGAAGCGTTCGCGTTCGGAGCGCACTTCCGCGCCCGGGCCGATCAGCATTCATCTCAGCCTGTACAAACGCTTCCTGAAACGTCAGAGCCGGGAAGTGCTTCGCCCGGTTTTCGAGGTGCGCTACCGTGAGCCGAACGGCAAGCGCGCCAAGAAGGCCTTCTCGATCAGCGCCGGTCAGTATGCCGAGGCCTTCCGCAAGGCGGCCTGCATCCGCAAGCCGGAGAAGGCGGCGTCTCCGGCGGAGGACGACACCGCGCTGAACGGTATCCCCCGCCGTCAGGATGTCGAGTCCTATCTGAAGGAGCGTATCGGGGAAGAAGAGTTCGAGAAACTGGATCCGCCCCTGGATGAGTGGGGCATCCCCTCTTGAGAGCGCGCCCGCTACTGGCGGTGGCAGATCAGGCTTCTTTCGAATTACGAGTTTTTAGCTTTTCTATCCAGGTCATCAGGCTGGAAACCGTGGGCTTCGCTAACGTTTCGCAATCACCCAATGCAGCCCCGGAACATCCGGAACGCGTCCACTTTCCTGCCATATCAATCCCGCTTCCTTGAGCACACGATGCAGCGTCTTCTCCGTTAACCGATGGAGCAGGGCCGGGGACTGCGGTGCCGTCGGAACACTTGAACCTGGTTCGACCATGGGCACCGTCAGCAACAGCTTCGCTCCCGGCGGCAGAAGGCCGGCGGCCCGGTGCAGATAGAGTTCCGGAAACGGCGTGCAGGCCAGTACGCCCGGCAGGGAAAGCACGGATAGATCGGCGTCGATCCGTGTATGCAGAAATCGCTGCGCGGTGACTTTCAGCCCCGCCGGATTTTCTACCAGATGTTCCGGGGCTTCCATGACCGCCACGGTATAATCGGCCTCGGCCGCTGCAAGGGCCATTTCCAGGCCTTGAGGACGCACCTCCAGCCAGATACCCGGACGTTGCTGGCTGCGCATCTCGCGCCGCCCCCTGGGCTCACCACCACGCAACATCCTGATCCATCGTTCCGACTGCTCCGGGCCCGGCTGCACAGGCAATGCCGCACCCGCCCAGGGATGACCCGGCGCCCAGTAGTGTGGCGTGTACGTATGGCCGCATCCAGTACATCGGCACCACACACCGTTCTCTAGGGGCTGGCCGTCGTTGGTGGTGACTGTTTCAGTCCAAGCCACCGTTCCCAGGTACTCTTGCCCAGGATGATTACAGACGGGGCAACCCGCGTGTGCCCACTGCTGGTTCGGGTCGTATTCGCTTGTTGGTACAGGTTCCGGTGAGGTCTCGACGTCGACGTCTGCGCGCGGTGCAGCCTCGGCGAAAGGAACCGTTCTCGCCGGCAGCGGGGTCACCTCCAGAGTCCTTGGCGGCTCACCGTTGGCCGCACGCCTCACCATTTCCCGAAAGGCGCTCTCCAAGTGTCGGGTGTAGCGTACCGTGTCAAAGAGCGGGGCCTGGAAGCGATGATTCTTTACCCGTTCGCGCAGCTCCTTTAGTGCTTTCGGATCCTTCGCCAGCGCCACCGCTCGCGCATGCAGCGCCTCCTCATCGGCCAACACCAGCTCCGGGAGGTGGCAAGCACGTAGCAGGCTCCCCGAAACCCGTGACGCAAAATGACCGCCTCGGGTTGTCAGTACCGGCACCCCCATCCACAGCGCATCGGCCGTCGTGGTATGGCCGTTGTAGATCCGTGAATCCAGGGCGATATCCGCATTCGCCAAACGGGCCAGATGGAGCGGGCCCGGTCGCCTGGGCGCAAACATTAGACGGTCCGGGTTCACCCCGGCCGACTGCGCATGGTTTCGCAGGTTCTCCCGCGCTTCTGGATTCAATTCCAGCAGCCAGAGCACGCTGTCGGGCACATCGCGAAGGATCGCCATAAAGGTTGCCCACCGCACCGGCTCGATCTTGTAAGCTTGGTTGAAACAGCAGAATACGACCCCTTGCTCCGGCAGTCGTTCTTCCTTGCGGGTCGGTGTACGGGCGGCCACCGGTCGGCGATGATCGTTCGCCTGATAGTTCTCGGGCAGGCGACACACCGCCTCGCTGAAATCAGATTCCGATCCTTGAGGGGTCACAACCGGATCCCCGATGATGTAGTCGTAGGCTTCGCTTCCCATGGACCCCGGAAAGGAAAGCCAATTCACCTGTACCGGCGCGGGCCGATAAGCGAGAATCCGGACGCGGTTGTTTTCAGTAAATCCTGCGCAGTGGACCAGTACGTCCAGATGGTCATCCCGAATGCGTTCAGCGGCTTCAGCGTCGTTCAATGACCTCAGATCCACAAAGTTGTTCGGCACGGCCGTTTTCAACCGTTCACGAAGTTCGGAATCATCCTCTGGGGAGTGGCAATAGATGATGCCTTCTACTGCGTCCGGATCGTGTTGTTCCAACACCCCGATCGCCAGTGTCAGGGTTGGGTGATCGAACCAATTACTGGAGAGGTATCCCACTCGAAGTGGACGATCCTCCTGCGAAGACGGGAGGACAGGCTGGCTCTGGGGATGGATGTCGCCTGCGACCTGTTTCCAGCTCACCTCCGCGATCCGTCGATTCCAGAGGTCGTTTATGTACCAGGCCAGCGATCGAAACGGGTTTTCCTGAGCCCTCGAGAACTCACCCCGGTTGTAGGCGCTGCGCAACACCGCCTGTGATTGCGATGCGCTTCGCCATTCCGCGATCTCCATCGAGGCACCAACCCTTCTCGCGTGCAGACGCAAATCGTTGGCGTCTTTCGCGACCGCTTTTTCGAATGCTTCCCAAGCCCTTCTTCGATCATTCACACCGATGAACACCGATCCGGCGACGGCCATCGCCTTGGCGGATCCATCGGATCGATCCAGCAAAGAGCGAGCGAAGGGTAGGGCCCACTGGAAACGTTGCTCCCTTAGCGCGTCACTACAAATCCCCATGAGGCCTTCGGCATGGTCGGGCATCAACCAAAGCCCCCGACCACCGGCCGCTCGCGCTAACGCCCAATGTCCTCTTTCCCGGAAATGCCTCGCCTTATCCAGCCAGGCGCTCGCAGCCACAGCCGTTCGCCCCTGTTTCAGAGCCCGTCGTTCGGCTTTGGCCTCTGCATGGCGCCCCAATCCATAAAGGACTTCGATCCGCGCCAGGTACCAGTCGAGACGACTACGGACTGACTCGGTGGCTTCATCCAGCACATTCAGCGCGTTTTCCGGATCGCCATCCTTGAGATACGCCAAGGCCATCTGGACAGGATCATGATCCGATTCCATCATTCTCCTTCAATTCGTGTTGTTCAGGCGGCCGAAGGCCGCCTTTTCGAGGTGAAGCTTGGCGAGGGTCAGAACCCGGTATTCTCCCGGAACTGACGCCAGACGTCGTCAAGCTCCGTTGCATCCATCTTGAAGTCGATGGTATCGCCCGTGTGCTCTTCCAGGCGGAAAAGCGTTTCCGGCCCCTGCTGCATCTCCTCGATCACCTCCATGGCCGTTTCCCGGTTCAGGGTGACCAGCACGGATCCCCGAGTCGCCTGTACGGTCTCGCTTTCCTCAGCAAGATCCCATACCTCGCCATCCTCCACCCGCATCAGCATGGAGGGGTGGAACAGCGTTTCGGTATCACCGACGGCGATGGTCAGTGATTCATTGTCGGTGTCGGGTGTGATGAACGCGTAGGCGCTACGCTGGGTCTGGTCGATCGAGCAGGTACCTTCGTCGGTGAACCGGTCGATCTCACAGTTCAGCTCCCAGCCCGAGGATCCCCACTGAGCCTGAGCGCCCCCGGTGGTCATCATGGCCGCCAGCATTGCGGCCGTCATCATGGACTTCTTTCGGTTCATTGCGTTTCTCTCCGAAATGGATGGACTTTCCATCCTCCGGATTTCTTCTTTCTTCGCAATTTCTTCTGGCGGACGGCGCGCATAAAAAAACCCCGGAGACGCTTTCGCGTTCTCCGGGGTGTTGGTTGACTTCAATTAGGCCGTATCCCTCGTCTCGAGGTGGTTGCGGGCCTGGCAAACCTGGTTGCGGGCTTTTGTGTGAAGATGGCTATCACCGGCACACAGCACGTCCAGAAGACGATCCTTCTCCCGGATGTAAACCCGGGCAAAATCCGGATCATGCTCCAGGATGGAGCGGCTATTATCGATCAGATCCGCCAGCTTGACGGTCTGCGCCGCAGCCGGCGCCCGGGCGAGGTGAGCCCGATCGATGGCTTTACGGGTTTCCCGGTTCCCGTCTTCGGGCCGGCTCACATCCGTCAGCCAGTACACGAGCTCCTCGACCTCGCTGCCGAATTCGGCCCGAATGTCCGAGAGCTCGACACGGGTGTCTTCCACCGTGTCGTGCAGCCATGCGGCCGCCAGCATTTGCGGCGTGTGCGGGACACCCCGCACGATACCGGCGACCGCGGCCGGATGAACGATGTATGGCTCATCCGTGTACTTCCGGAGTTGCCCGACTTCGATATGGGCCAAGGCCGCGAAGGAACGGGCCCTTTCTTCCAGATTGGTAACCATGGGGTATTACCTCCGTTCAATAGAGCCCCGGGCATCCAATGCAGACACACCAGGGGGAGTGAGGGGAACTTCTGATCGATCCATTCGGCGAGCCCGAGGGCTCGGTTCTCCTGGCGGACCAACACCAGAATCCATGCGACGACCAGCAGAGCAATCTCCGCCAGCGCGCCGAAGGGAAGCAGGATCATTCGTGCTCGTTGCATCGGAAATCTCCAGAAAGAACCCGGTACGCCTCGCGTACCGGGTGTGACTTCGATCGTTCGCCGTCGTCAGATCAGAACGGAACCGTTTCCTCAGTGATCCCGTCGTGGTCACCGTCCCGCCTGACATAATATTGCACCTCGGAATCCGCTTCGATATCCGGCACAAATGTCAGCTGAGAAGTGAACTCGGGGTCGGTCATGATCCGTTCCGCTTCCTGCGCGTCCGATGCATTTACATAGACGGTAGCGGATTCCCGAACCACTCGTGATACCACCGCCGTGAATTGACGGGGATCGCGGCCACAGGGTGCGCCCCTGGGTTCTTGCGGTGGGAGTTTTTCGACATCCGGGATATTATTCACACAACCCCGAATATCGATATCTCCGCCGAGCTCCATGAATTGACGGCTCTCCGTTGAGCCGATATGGCGAAATCCATCGGGCTCGACCACGATGGTTCCAAATGCCATGTACGGCGGAGTGACCGACTCTTCAGGACCGTGCTCCATCATGACATACTGGAATGTTATCTGATGGTGGGCGTACGGGTTCTTATGCTTGGCTCGCGCCAGCGCAGACTGAATGATTTCTTTCCAGTCGTCACCGATCATCACGGTGACCAAGGGTAGTCTACCCGCTTCGACGTCAATGATCTGGGACGCCAGTTCCTGTTCCAGCTTTTCAACCCACTCGGGCCGTGATCCGGCCTCGGGCCAGGCGGACTGGATCCGTTGCCTGATTTGGTTGGCTTGTTTCGAATCCATGTACCACATCCGAGGCGCCCAATCTTCCGGGCTGTAACCACACTTCTCCCGCCACAGTCTTAATCTCGAACGCGAAGAAGCGATTTTCCACCCCATCTTTTTCAGGAAATCCTGCTCGATGGAGGGTTCCAACAGATCCGGCGAAATGACTTCCATCGCCTTAATGGTTTCATACATAGGATTTCTCCTTATTGAACAAGAGGCAGGGCCCGTCCATTGACGGACGAGCGCCTACCCCGCGTTGGTGCGATAGCGACTCAGGACGAAGCATCCGCCGCGGGCTTCACCCCGAGATCCCGAAGGACATCGGGAATGGACAGATCCTCGGATTCGAAGAACTGGTCGGAACCTTTCAGGCAAGCCCGAAAGCAGACCAGATTTCCTCGGATGACGCAGAGAGGCATCTCGATGTCATCCGAGGTATGCCAGTCCGGAGAGAACTCGAAGAAGTTGGCTTCGTTCAGGTCCAAGGACTGGACCAATTTCGAGATATCCTGAATACGCTTTGCCAGGTTCTCGTCGATGTCGACGGTGACCTGGCTGGGCATACCGATCTCGTCCTGGCCCATGGCCGTCACTTCAAGCTCGTAGTCCATGGTGGGTACTCCTCTTTTGCAGTGAAAAGGGGCACGCACCGCCCCATCGGGGCGTGTACGTACCCCCGATGGGTGAAGATGATCGAAGCGGTGAGGCTAATTCGCCGGCGCTTCGGCGCTCCGCGTCTCCTGCGGAGCCACAGTACTCATGACACCTCCGCCGGCCATGAAATGCAGGACGTCGGTGTCTTCGATGCCGCGCGAACCGTTCCGAGTCACCACAGTCATCGAGCACCGGCACTGTTCCAGCACCGGGAAACCCCAACTGTAGGTGATCTTGACGGTCTTCAGCGGCAGTTCATCCAGGCGGTCTTCGCCGCAGTTCTGCACCTTGCTCATGGCCGTCTGGAAGATTTCCTCGGATGACGGGAAAAAGACGCTGGCAAGCTTGCGGTCGTTTTCCCGCATGAAGCGGATTGCCTCATCCAGCTTGATTTCCAGCTCCTCGACCCACACGGGGTAGAAGCCTTCATCATGCGGATAGAACTCCCAGAGCGCCTCCAGAAGCCCTTTAGCATCGGTCATGTCGAGCACCACGTCGGTCATCTCGTGACCTTCGCGGTACAGCCAGACCTGATCCCGCTCTGTCTTGATCCGCCATCCGATCCTTTCCAGGATCGTCCGATCCACGACCGGGTTCAGGAGTCGCATCGGAATGCTGCGCTCAGCCGTGGTGATCATGTGGATCGTGGTCATGTTGCCTCCTTCTTTTTAGCGAAGGGGCACGCACGGCCCCATCGGGGCGTGTACGTACCCCCGATGGGTGATGGTGGGCGATCGAGTCAGAAGGGCACAAACCCCGAGACGTCTTCGATCGCATCCGGATCCCCGAGGTAGTATTCATCCACGGGGTTTCCTTCGTCGACTTCGAAAACCGCCTTCGAGGCATGACCCCGATCGGTCATAATCGTGGCGGCTTCTTGCTCGTCTTCCGCGAAGACACGCACGACCGCGGACTCGGTCGTGTCACGGGTTACGATCGCCTCGTAGGTGCGATCGCCCGGTTTCGGCGCATTGAGAATCTGGGGCTTGCGCTCCGTTTTCTCCTGCTCCGGCATCGACGTCAGCTTGCCGCTGGGGTCGATTTCTCCTCCGCGCTCCATGAACGCGACGATGTCTCCGGACGAAATCTTCTGGACCCCGTTCGGTGTAATCCGAACGACATAGAAGTCTGCATCGTACAGCCAAACTCGCTCTGTCCAGGTTACGCCCTCGAAATCGACCGAATCGTGCAGATGGCTTTCTTCCGTCCACGAAGAGAACTTGAAAGCAATCGAATCGATCCGTTGCTCCCCCGAGTTTTCGGGTTTCTGAAGGATGCCCATGAAGATCGATTCCCACTCGGGAACCGAGATCAGGGCGTATTTCTCGCCGACGGCCTCCATGGAAGCCTCGGTGTTCTCCAGAACCTCTTCAAGGTCTTCAACCCATGAAGGGTAGAACCCGTTTTTCGGGTACTCTTTCCTGATCGAACTAAGAAGTGACTGCAGACGTTCGACATCAAGGTCGATTTCTCCGAGAGGAGATATCTCGGCATAGAGTTTCCAGCCGTCAACATCCTCCTGGCCCCGAAAGCCGATACGTTCCAGTATCTCCCGGTCAACCGAATTCATCAGTTCGCCCGGGACAGAATGGACCGAGATGATGCTTTGTCTTTTGCTCATGGTGCTCTCCTTCGTTAATGAAGAGGCACGCACGCCCCATCGGGGGCGTTGGCGTACCCCGATGGGTGTTCGGTCCATGGGCATGGACCGGTTCGGCCATCGCGTGATGCGACGGCGGGATGATCCACCGAAGGGTGGATGCAGTGGACTCGCGTTTCGGAGCCCTCCAGGCTGCTTGCCTGACGCCGCTTACCCTCGGCAGGGGGATCGAATCACCGCCAATTTGCCACGGACGATCATCAGAATCAAAAATTGCGCATCGGCATTCGCTTCGGTAGAACGGACCCTGGAATCGCACATCCGCGGTTCTCGACAAACTGAACAGGAAGCGGCCCAAAGCCGTAAGGAGCATGAAAATGATGTTTCGCGAATCGATTGCAATCGGACTGGCCCACCCCGGATCCACCCCTCGGGGCTGGACGTTCTGGGAAAGCGTGGCCCTCACTGAAGAGATGACCTCCCGCGCTGAATTCGTCAGCGGCGTTACCTCGCTGCCCGGGCGGGTGGCGATCGTCCGCGGGGCCCCCGGAGCGCCGGACGCCCCCGGACTGCTCGCCCGAGTTCCGGCGGACCTGGAATCACTGGATCCCGTCGGCTGTGAGCTCGATGAGATTCTGCAGCCGGCCCTGCGCGCACCGCTCGGGATGAAGGCCGAGCAGTATCGGTGGCGGGTTGACCAAATGACGAAGGCCGAGATCCCCTCGGAAGGGCGCATCCGGTTCGATCCGGATCAAAACGGATGGGTTGCGGAAGTGGCCGTGGGCCGCCAGGTCCACACCATTCCCGGTGGCGCCACCTCAACTTCCGAAGAAGCGTTCGAGCGGCTGATCGGAAAGCTGCCGGCGCATCTGGGGGCCTTCATTGCGGAGATGGAAAAGCAGGCGGACCTGACGCTGGCCGCCGCCGGCATGGATCCGATGCCGTTCCCGATTCGAGCCATGGTCTACGTCGAAGGGGCGTCTGGCGCGAAGGAGGAGCAGCGGATGGTCGACGCGACGGTGGATGTTCGTTCCCTGTGTTCCCGTGTTCTGCTGGGACCCGAGGCCTGTTTCTCACTGCTGCCGGCTTTCCCCGACCTTCAGGCGCCAGGCTGCGAATCGAACCTCGTCTGGTCATCCTCCGATCGGGTGGTTTGCGAACAGCCGATGCGGGATGAGCGTTGCGATACCACCTGGACCGTTCACCGAAGCGGAGACCGGATTTCGCTGGCGCGAAACTGCCAGGAGCCGTTCGGTATGGCCGCCGCCATGCGGTCCCTGAGTGACCGGTTCGTGGGACTGGAGGCGCCCTCCGTGGTACTCGAGCAGCACGCCCGGCGCAAAGCCATCAATCAGCGCGAACGGCAGAAGGCTATCGAAGAGGTGCTCAATGCTTTTCGGGCCTACCCGGCGCTGCAGTCCTGCGTGAACGAGGAGATCCAGCGCATGCGTCGCGGCGCGGAATTTCGCCTGCGAAACGGTCAACGGATTCGGTTCTATGGGCCGGTCCGGAAGGATCGCAACACCGGTCTTCCATCGGCGCAGGTGGATGTCCTCGACGAAGGTCGGCCGCGGCGGATCTGGGTGACCCCGGAGGATCTCGATGTCTGACTGGTGGACGCTGCGGAAAAATCGACAGACCTCTGGCGGCCGGTAAAATTGAAATCGAACCAACGGAAACCGGCCCGAAGCCGGGAAGGAGCACTCCAATGCCGAAGAGCACTGTGATTTACAGCAAGATCGGGGAACACCGCGGTCGCAAGCGTCTCTGGCTGGAAGGTCAGCGGCTGGCGCGTCTGGGAATCACCCCGAGGCTGAAGTACAGCCTCACCGAAATCGAAGGCGGTTCGAAAGGCATTCGTCTTTCGTTTACCGACGAGGGTGACCGGAAGGTCTCCCGTCGCAAGCGCGGAGAGCGGGAGCTGCCGGTCATCGACATCGCCAACGACGATATCTCGCGTGTTCTGGGCGACTCTGAACGGGTCCGTGTGGTGGTCCGGGAAGGGCGCATCGACGTCACTCTGCATCACCACGAAGCAGCCACCCGGCATCGTCTTCGCACGCTGGGTGAGCGGATCGAGAAGGGGCTTCCGATCCGCATGGGTTCGCTGGCCCATGGCGGTGGCGTACTGGATCACGCGCTGCATCAGGGGCTGGAACGTGCAGGGGTACCGACCCATCTGGCGTTCGCCAACGAGTTCGATGGGCAGTATCTCGATGCATCCCTGATGAACAACCCGATCTGGTCCCAGGACAGCATCGCCATCGAGGGCCCGATGCAGGACATCGAATGGTCGAAGCTGCCGGAGGTCGACATGCTGGTCGCGGGCCTTCCCTGCACCGGGGCCTCGAAATCCGGACGCTCCAAGAACAACCTGAAGGCGGCCGAGGAGCACGAAACCGCCGGGGCCCTGTTCGTGGCGTTCCTCACGGCCATCCAGACGCTGAAGCCGTCTTTGGTCGTGCTGGAGAACGTCCCCGAATACGGGAGCACCGTCAGCATGACGGTCATCCGGTCCGTGCTCTCCAGCCTCGATTACGAACTCCATGAGACGGTGCTGGATGGCTGGGAAATGGGGTCGCTCGAAAAGCGCAAGCGGTTCTGCATGGTTGCCACCAACGGCAACGTGCCGCTCGATTTCGGGGAACTGCGCCCGATCCGTCAGCGGGAACCGCAGGTGGCGGACATCCTCGATCCGATCGCGCCGGATGACCCCCGGTGGAAGGCGTACACGTATCTCGATGACAAGGAGAAGCGGGACAAGGCCGCCGGCAAGGGCTTTCGGACGCAGGTGCAGGACGGGTCGCTCGATGGATACGGCACAATCGGCAGGGGCTATTCGAAAGTACGCAGTACTGAAATTCGGATCCAGCATCCTGCGGACGAAAGCCTGACCCGTCTGCTCACGCCGACCGAACACGCACGAGGGAAAACGATCCCGGAATACCTCGTGGACGGACTGAGCGAGACCCGGGCGCACGAAATCCTCGGCCAATCGGTGATCCACTGTGCGTTCGAGGCCGTCGGTCAGCTGCTGGGGCAATCCCTGCGGTCGATGGCTCCCGAATCCACCTCGGCACCGATGCAGGCCGCCGCCTGATCCGGATCGGGCAGGGCGGGGCGATGGCCCCGTCCTGCCCCTCCCTTCTTGAATACATCAACAGGAGACGGCCGAATAAGTCAATCTTTCCGGAGAGCGTGGTATGGGCGGGTATCTTGTCCTGTTGACGGTTGCGGTCTTGATGGCCTGCGGCGCCGGTATTGCTCTGTACACTGCCCGCCGGGCGATTCGGAAGAAGCCGTAATGCAGTGCATTGGCTCGTTCGAGTCTGCTACACGTCTGCCCCAGACGTCCCAAGGACGTCTGGGGCAGACGTGTAACACGAAAGTTCTTTTTCTGACAGAGGCCCCCTTACTTCCCCGGTATTGCCGCGACTTCTTTGACGAAGTCGAACATTCGACCGACAAACCGATCTTCGTGGGCTTGGTGAACCACCGCATCCCGGAGACTTTTATGACATCCGGATTGGTATCCCTTGCGCCCTATACGGAACGCATGAGGCATCACGACGGAATCCTTGATCAGATCCGCGACGTCGAATACCAAGCCGCCACGCCGCGTCTTGCCGTGAAGAATCGGCATCGAGAACGGGATGCCGAGGGTATGCAGAACAACCGAGGCATACCCGTATGCGAGATAGTTCCCGTGATCGAGGAGCCCGTTGATGGTTTCGACCGCATCGTTCTTTCCTCTCCCTTCGTTTCCGGCAACCCTGCGAAAACCATCCACCTCGTAGCATTTCGCGAGGTGGGCATAAATCTGCTTTGCCCACTCCGCCTCAGCCGACAATAGATCGGTCGTCGAACACGCATCTTCGACGGCATCTTCGAATGTGTCGAGCAGGCGATCCCCGGGCGTAATCGAAACCCCTTCCCTGGATAGTTCGCGGTATGTGCGTTCACACCATTCCGCGCGCTTCGTAAGAAGCTGTCGGCCTGCTTCCAAGCGGGTTTGCTCGTCCTGCCACAAGACCATCCAGCTCTGCATGTACTCCGTTGGTCGATACTCGTCCTGCGGGAGTATGAAGGTGCTGTCGGTGATGCCGTGGAGTGGGGTTCCGCCCGTTCCGCAGAACCCCACAACCACGCTGGATTCCGCCAGCTTGCGCATCGCGGCGTTGGTGATGGAGGTTCCCGGCCCCAAAAGCACGAACAGGGTGTTCCGGTCCGGGATGTTGAAAAAACGGTCTTCGTCTCCGCTTCCTTCTTCCGCGTAATAGACGACCGTTTCGTCTTTTTGCATCACACGGCAACGCTCCAGGTACATCACGTTGGCGCGCTGACTCACCAGGATCGAGTTGGGACGTCGATCCTTCTCCATCACGGAAGCGGCAGATACAGGCGGTTTTCCCCTCCGGACAGGCCATAGCTGTTGATGACCCCGGAAACCGGCACCCCCTGAATATCCTCGATCCACCGAGGCTTGATCGGGATGGGGTAGATGACCCCACGTTCCTGACTGGACGACATGGGAATCGATGGGAGCTCATTGGCTTCCTGAATTCGCTTAGCCCGACGTCGGAAATGATTCTCGCGCTTTTCAGCCGATTCCCCGCTACTCACTTTCCTGTTCGGGATCCTGAGACGCGTATAAGCCACGAAGGATTCCGGTGACCGTTCTTCCTTCAGTGACTCCATGTCGTAGGCATCTCTTCTCCTTGAGGAGCGAACTTCCACGAATTCACCGACCTTCGGATTTTCGGTGACCCTTGCGGCAAATTCTTCCAGGAAGTCCGGATTCTCCGCATGCAGTTCAATCAGTGACAGCGGGTGCCCGGCCCTCTCCCGGCCGTTCTCAAGGAACGACCGGGCAAGCTCGGGGAGCGCGATCGCCACGGGTTCATCACCGGATCGGTTGGCATGGTGAACCATCTTCGTGATCACGGTTGCGACATCCCACCGACTCACCCCAGCCCCGCCATCGACCTTGAGGGTCCGCTTGACGCTCGGTTTCATTCTCAGTCCTCCGATTCGGAACCGTAGACACCACCACGCATCAGGGCCGCGATCAGGAACATTCCATTCTTACTGTCCGGATCCAAGTTGCCCATGTCCTTCGCGATATCGAATGCACTGGAATTCCTTTGTTTGCGAAAGCACGTCATCTGCTCCAGGTTCGCACCCTGTGGCTCAACAGGAATTGGCTTTTTATTCTTTTCAAATCCCGGATACCATGTGTCGATCGTACGCAGTGCATTGCCGATCTTCTGATCACGGATCGCGGCAACGCCCATCGTTCGCACGTCATTCAGATTCGTACTGCTTTCATCCATATTGGGCTTTTCGGGGTGGCCGATCTTGAAAAGCGGCCTTGCAAATCCGCCCTTTTTTCCGCTTGGCTTTCCTTCGACGTAGTTCTGAGACGGGTGGACTTCAAGAGACCCCTTAAATCCAAGGTCCACGCGCGCGGTCACTTCGAAATTATAACTCCCTTCGCCCGACAGGCTTTCCGCGATCTTTTCACCAACCTCTTTTACTTCACCCGGGCGATTTTCGAAGTTGTTATACGAAAGCTTCGTTTCCCCGGCAGGCTTTGACGTCACTTCCCCGACATTTTCGCCATTTTCATTCGTCATTTTGACGATAATCGTCAAATCTGACGCAAGAGATCGATTCCTCCACAACCACCGACCATTCAAGATATTCGTTGCTACACGTTCAGAAACTTCCTTCAGCCCTTTGCTGCCCTTTACGGCTTTGGTGAACGCTCTCACATGATTGCGCATGTTCCGGAGGTTTTCTTCGTCGTCTTTCTTCCCCGGAGCGCACGCGTGAAGCGCCTCGTCGATCGGCAGATACCGAAGGGCGAACCGGATACCGAACCCGATGGCATTCCGGTCTGTCATCGCAGACTCCGTAATCTGCATGTTCGAGACGCCGTGCTCTTCCTTTTTATTAACATTCTGCGTCCCACGGATTCCGTGCCGGATTACGGTCAATGGCGTCTCAGCACCGTCTTCCAGAATATTAAAAAATTCCCCATGACTGATCACCGTCGCTCTTTGAAAACTCAGGACCGCCGGCAACTTCTTCATTGGCTCCAGCTTCATAACAGCCTCCGTTCTGGTTTAATAACTTTCTTGAGAGAGGATGAAGGCGGCATTGTCCACATCCCAGTGATGCCGCCACAACAGGGATTGCGCTTCGAAACCACGCTCACCCAGAGTTCTGATCCCAGCGTATTCCGCCAGGCCTACCATGATTTCCCCGAACGCATGAGGCAGCCCCTCTCGGGACCCTTTTCTCTCCTCGAACTCCGTTACCATGGCGTACCCCATCGGCGCCGGGACGAAAAATCCCGATTCCTCTGCCACAACATCCCTGTCGCCTGTTCCGATCTTCATCAGTTGCTCAAGGCGACTGCGTTCCGGGTGAATAAGTCGATCAGAACGGTCGATCAGGGCGTGCCCGCCGCCGATTTTCTTCGCGATGGCTCCCTCCTTGCCCAACAGGGCGGGGAAGGCTTCATCCGCTGCGCTGTATCCCACGATCTGACCGCCTGCCAATCGCCCGCCTCGGAGTCTTTTCCGGAGTTTCTTGATCTGGCCCGCATTCAGTCCGGCTTCCCCATCGCAACTCAGCTCCAGAATGATGGACCACTCCAGATCCGCCAAAGCGACCGGCTGCAATGACAGGGTCGGGCCATTACTTTTATTAGCGTAGTCTTTGCCGTTGATGTAAGTCGCACTCCGCATCTGGTGGGGCTGGAATTCTTTCCTCTTATGCGGGTTCATCCGCTCTCCTCGCAGCTGGGCGTCGTGGTGGATGATCGCAACCCCGGTCGTTTCGCAGCCGATCGTATCTCCGAGGGCGTGCCCGAACATGACGGCAGCCATAATAGGGCAGGGGGAAATCATCGATGGGGTGACCAGAGCATTGGCTGCCTGCACCCTCATGTGAGAAATCGGGAGATACATCAAAGCATGGCCTCCAGCGCATCCGCGATGCGTGCAACATCCTGACCTCGGACCTGGCCGGTCCCGCCCTTGTCTTCCCGGTCCATCTTGTGAATCTGTTTCGCGAGGCTCGAAGCTTCTTGTTTTTTCCATTCACGACTTCGGCGATCTGGAAAAACCCACGGCCAGCCTGGCGCCGCCTCGTCGATCTCTGGCAGCTCATTCGATTGATCTTCCAGCTTTCGCGCTAACGATTGTGCCTGGCTCTCGATGGCCTCAATGAGAGGCATCAGGATTTCCTTTTCCTTTTCTTTCAGTCGTTTTGTCCAGATTCTTGGCGCTTCTTCCGAATCGTCGCCACCCGGAGGGAACGTACGGGACAGGAAGCCGGTGTAAGCCTTCATCCGATCGCGCGGTATGCGATACCGAAAACCGCTGAAGCAGGCCCGTATCAGGCGTTTCTGATTGGAATCCATTTTTGGGACCGTCTGTTCAAAGACCAGCGCCTGTCGGATTCCCGGCTCGTCCGTAAGACCGCTGACATTGCGCGGCCTGCTCCCACCGATACTGAAAGCCTTGACCATGTCGACGGCCCTGAGAGCCGACTTTTCCGAGCTTCTCCCTTCTTCTTTTTCTTGCTCGAACCTTTGATTCATGATCCTCTGGATCTCCGCGGACACACCCATGGCATACAGCGGCGTCACGCTTACATAGCTCGTCTCCATGCCCTGAACCGGCACGAGCAGCTGACGATTGCGGCTTTTGACCGCGTCGCCGTTGACCACTCTCCTTTCACCCTTGCCGTCTTTAAGTTCGAGGTACCGAGAACGTACGGCGTCTGCCGCCGGCTTCGAGAACGTTATCTCTGTTTTCGGATCTTCCTTCTCGCCCGCAATCTTTTGTATCTGTTTGAAGGTGATGCCGCATTGCTGTATGCCAATCCAATCGAGACGAAGTGGCCCCGCTGACGGATCGGCCATCAGGGTTCGCGCGCACACATGCGGCAGATCCGATATCCCGTCCTCCTGCTTCAGGCGGACACCCACTGCGTGGCTGATGTTGGAATTGATCACTTTTCCAGCGAAGTGAACCAAATGTTCGTCAATGAACTCCTCGATTTCCTCGCTGGACTGCGCCTCAGCGAAGTTTTTCGGCTTTCTCTCCATGCCACCTCCACCTACTCGGTTCTGCGTTCAGTTCACAGAGGCCTTTCAAAAATAGTACGATGTAAACCCTACAGGGGGATTCTGGATTTCGCAATATTGCCAGGAGAGATTTGGTGCAGATTGCCGTCGTATCCTTATGTGAAAAACGCGCCATCCAGCGAACACGCCGCGTCATGGACCGATATGCGGTGCGCTCCGGGAACAACACCTGGATGACGATGATCAGTGCGGAAGGCGCACGCGAAATCCGCAAGGCCCTGCGGAAAACCGCCACCCGAAACACGGCGGTCGCCTGTTACCAGGTCAAGCGAAGGACCTGGAGCCTTTTATGGGTGGTGGGTCGCTCCGGGGCATTTGGGCCGCATGGTGCGGTCGCGGTGTCCCATCAGAAACGGGCTCCCGCCTCGTTCGTTCCCCCTTGGGTCCGCAAGGCATCCCTGGTCGCCGGGATGGCGGGCGTGGGGCATGATGTGGGCAAGAACACATTCCGGTTCCAGGGGAAGCTGGAGAATTCGGTAAAAGGGAAGAATTCAACGGGGTCGGTGAGTGACCGGATACGACATGAATGGGTATCGACACGCGTTGTGGAGGAGTGGCGCAAGGCTCAGAAACAGGGCGCGGAGTCGGGGTCTCTGACCCGACTGGCCGATGTCTGGCCCGAGGGTCGGCATATCCGTAAGGCACCGAGCATCCTGGACGACGATGAAGGTATTGATTCCGCCGACAAAGCTGTGGATCTCGGGATACTCACGCATCATGGGTTGCTCGGCCCCTCTAAATGCAATGGGACCCTGTGTGAGCCGGATTCCAGCCGCCATGTCCGGCATGGGGATTCGTTCGCGGATCAGACGGAGGATGCGTTTCGGTGCTACCGAGAAGACGGGTTTGGCCCCTATGTTGAACGTCAGCTCGAACGGTTTCGTAAGCGGCTGTCGGAATTCGAAGGCCAGGACCCGGATCTCTGGAAGGGGGTCGCCATCATCGCCCGGGCGGCCGTTATCGGTGCGGACCACGAAGTGTCGAGCGTCCGTTATCCCCGTACATCGGATCCCGAGGGCGTTTTTGCGAACACCGCAACCCATGACGGCGGTGGCTCCCGCGTTTTCAACCAACCGCTCGATTTTCACCTGTTGGGTGTCAGCCGTGACGCCCAGCGGTGGGTTTACCGTTTTGCCAACCTGAATCTGCCTGGCATGACGGCCCCCTCCAGGGAAGCCGTCCGGGAACGCTCTGGTCCGGGGCGTTTCGAATGGCAGGACATCGCTTGCGATCACCTCTCACGGTATGCGGATCATGGACCTCACCTGGTCATGAATTGCGCCGAGACGGGCAGCGGGAAAACCAGGGCTAACGTCCGCATTGCCGAATCCCTTCAAGCCCCGGGGGATCCATTCCGTCTATCCGTAGCCCTGAACCTCCGGTCCCTCACATTGCAGACGTCCGCTGCGCTCTCCGAGCAACTGCGTATCCCCGACGACGAAGTCGCCTGTCTGGTGGGCGACAGCTTTTCGCGTCAGGTTTTTGATGAGAAAGCGCACGAGTGGTCGGAAGATAATGACGAAACGGAGGGGGGTGATATCGACCTCGGGCGATCCATCGAACCGCCTGAAATGCCTCCCTGGCTCGAAAGCTGGTCCGAGCGGGATCGCCAGCCAAGCCAATGCCGGACGCTCATTGGCACTCCGATTCTTGTCTCGACGGTAGATTACCTGATCCAGGCCGGGGAGCCCGGCCGTCAGCATCAC
>NZ_KB900041.1:0-16783 GCF_000378545.1 Thioalkalivibrio sp. ALE23
GCCTCGCCCTGGTCCAGCAGCTTGCGGAACATCTCCACGCCGGTCACCGTGGTCTTCTGCGTGTCGTGCAGACCCACGATCTCCACTTCCTCGCCGACCTTCACCACGCCGCGCTCAACGCGACCGGTGACCACGGTGCCACGACCGGAAATCGAGAACACGTCTTCCACCGGCATCAGGAACGCACCGTCCACCGCGCGCTCCGGCTCGGGGATGAAGCGGTCCATCTCGTCCACCAGCTTGTGGATCGCCTGGGCGCCCATCTCGCTTTCGTCACCTTCCAGCGCCTTCAGCGCCGAACCGGTGACCACCGGGGTGTCGTCACCCGGGAAATCATAGCTCGACAGCAGATCGCGGACTTCCATCTCCACCAGCTCCAGGAGCTCCGGATCGTCCACCATGTCCGCCTTGTTCAGGAACACCACAATGTGCGGCACGCCCACCTGGCGCGACAGCAGGATGTGCTCCCGCGTCTGCGGCATCGGCCCGTCCGCCGCCGAAACCACCAGAATGGCACCGTCCATCTGCGCCGCACCGGTGATCATGTTCTTCACGTAGTCCGCGTGACCCGGGCAGTCCACGTGCGCATAGTGGCGCGTGTCCGACTCGTACTCCACGTGCGCCGTCGCAATCGTGATACCGCGCTGCTTCTCTTCCGGCGCGTTGTCAATCTGGTCAAAGGCACGCGCATCGCTGCCGTACTTCTTCGCCTGAACCACCGTCAACGCCGCCGTCAGCGTCGTCTTCCCGTGGTCCACATGACCAATCGTCCCCACATTCACGTGCGGCTTCTTGCGTTCGAACTTTTCCTTGGACACAGCTAAGACCTCTTAAATCGTTCTCTACGGAATGGCGGTATCAGGACGCCTTGCGGGCCACGGCGTCGGCGATCTGGGCCGGCGCCTCCGAGTATTTCTCGAATTCCATCGAATACGTCGCGCGGCCCTGGGTCAGCGAGCGGAGCTGGGTCGAGTACCCGAACATTTCCGACAGCGGGACTTCCGCATGCAGGAGCTTCTGGCCGGCAACGTCTTCCATGCCGCGCACCAGGCCCCGACGGCCGTTAAGGTCGCCCATCACGTCACCCATGTACTCCTCGGGGGTCTCCACCTCGACCTTCATCATCGGCTCGAGCAGCACCGCCCCGGCACGCAGGGCCCCCTCCTTGAAGGCCATGGAGGCCGCGACCTTGAAGGCGTTCTCGTTCGAGTCGACATCGTGGTAGGAGCCGTCGAAGAGACTCACCTTGACATCCTCGATGGGGTAGCCAGCGAGCACGCCATTACGCATCTGCTCTTCGATACCCTTCTGCACCGCCGGCACGTAATCCTTCGGAACCACGCCACCGACAATCTCGTTCTTGAATTCGAAGCCGACACCCGGCTCCTGCGGCTCGATCCGCAGCCAGACGTGACCATACTGACCACGCCCGCCGGACTGCTTGACGAACTTGCCTTCCTGTTCGATCGACTTGGTGATGGTCTCGCGGTAGGCGACCTGCGGCTGCCCCACGTTGGCCTCGACCTTGAATTCCCGCTTCAGGCGATCGACCAGCACCTCGAGATGCAGCTCGCCCATGCCCGAAATGATGGTCTGACCGGACTCTTCATCCGTCCGCACCTGGAACGACGGGTCTTCCTGCGCCAGCTTGTTCAGCGCCATGCCCATCTTTTCCTGGTCGGTCTTCGTCTTCGGCTCGACCGCGATGGAGATCACCGGATCCGGGAACTCCATGCGCTCCAGCTCGACCGGATCATCGGGCGAGCAAAGCGTGGTCCCGGTGTAGAGGTCCTTCAGGCCGACCACCGCACCGATGTCACCGGCACGCAGCTCCGGAATCTCCTCGCGGCTGTTCGAATGCATCTGCAGAATGCGCCCGATACGTTCGCGACGGTTGTTCTGGGTGTTCAGCACCGTGTCACCGGCCTTAACCACCCCCGAGTAGACGCGAACGAACGTCAGGCTCCCGACGTAGGGATCGCTCATCAGTTTGAAGGCCAGACCCGCGAACGGTTCTTCGTCGGTTGCCTTCTTTTCGATGGGATCTTCCGTACCGGCCTTGACGCCCTTGATCGCCTTGACTTCTTCCGGCGAGGGCAGGTATTCGACCACGGCGTCCAGCATCGCCTGGACACCCTTGTTCTTGAATGCGGAGCCGCACATCATCGGCACGATTTCGAGGTCCAGCGTGCGCTTGCGCAGTGCGGCCTTGATATCTTCCTCGCTCAGCTCGCCCTCGCCGAGGTATTTCTCCATCAGCTCTTCCGAGGCCTCGGCGGCGGACTCGACCAGATTCTCGCGCCACTTCTCGGCGTCGGCCTTCAGCTCCTCCGGAATCTCGCCGTAATCGAAACTGATGCCATAGTTGTCATCATGCCAGTGGATGGCCTGCATCTTCACCAGGTCGATCACCCCCGCGAAGGCGTCTTCCGAACCGATCGGGATCTGGATCGGCACCGGATTGGCCTTCAGGCGCTCGCGCATCTGATTGTAGACGCGTTCGTAGTCGGCACCGGCGCGGTCCATCTTGTTGACGAACGCGATCCGCGGCACTTCGTACTTGGTGGCCTGGCGCCACACGGTCTCCGACTGCGGCTGCACACCACCGACAGCGCAATACACCATGCAAGCACCGTCCAGAACACGCATGGAACGCTCCACCTCGATCGTGAAGTCCACGTGCCCCGGGGTATCGATGATGTTGATGCGGTGTTCCGGGAACTGCTTGGCCATGCCGGACCAGAACGAGGTCGTCGCCGCGGAGGTGATCGTAATACCGCGCTCCTGCTCCTGATCCATCCAGTCCATCACGGCGGCGCCGTCATGCACCTCACCGATCTTGTGCGACAGGCCGGTGTAGAACAGGATGCGCTCGGTCGTCGTGGTCTTGCCGGCGTCGATATGCGCGCTGATGCCGATATTGCGATAGCGCTTGATGGGGGTCTTGCGTGCCACTGAGGTGCCTCTTCGTTCTTACCAGCGGAAGTGCGCGAATGCCTTGTTGGCATCCGCCATCCGGTGAGTGTCTTCGCGCTTCTTGACGGCGGAACCCTTGCTGTCGGCCGCATCCATCAGCTCGCCGGCCAGCTTCATGGCCATGGTGCGCTCGCCGCGCTTGCGCGCTGCCTCGACCACCCAGCGCATCGCCAGCGCGTCCTGACGAACCGCGCGCACCTCGACGGGAACCTGATAGGTGGCACCGCCGACCCGGCGGCCCTTCACCTCGACCCGCGGCCGCACGTTGTCCAGCGCACGCTCGAGCGCGCCCAGGCCGTCACCCTGCTTGGACTCGATCTGGTCCAGCGCGCCATAGACGACCCGCTCGGCGACGGACTTCTTGCCATCCCGCATGACGGTATTGATGAACTTCGCCAGACGATCGCTCCCGAATTTCGGATCGGGGAGGATGTGACGCTTGGGTGCGGCTGCTCTTCTCGACATTGTTTCAGTTCCCGGACTTGAACACGGTTAGGATTTCTTCGGACGCTTGGTCCCGTACTTGGAACGACCCTTCGCGCGCTTCTGCACGCCCTGGGTGTCCAGGCTTCCGCGGACCGTGTGATAGCGCACACCCGGGAGGTCCTTAACACGACCACCACGAATCAGGACCACGGAGTGTTCCTGCAGGTTGTGCCCTTCGCCACCGATATAGGAGCTGACCTCGTAACCGTTGGTCAGCCGCACGCGCGCAACCTTGCGCAGCGCCGAGTTCGGCTTCTTGGGCGTGGTGGTGTAGACACGGGTGCATACACCGCGCTTCTGCGGCGAACCCTGAAGCGCCGGCACGTCGCTCTTCTCGACCGGCCGCTTGCGCGGCTTTCGTACCAACTGGTTGATCGTGGCCATGAAACCCTTTCTCCTAGCCTAAAAATAACGACAGGCCGGTGCCGAGACCGGCCTGTCGAGGGAGCGGAAGTTTAATGCGCGCCCTCTTGACTGTCAACTCGATTCCGCCTCACTGCGCGGAATCGCCCGATGCTCCGCTGTCGGCGCCGGGGTCGCTCTCCGGCCCGGCCGACGGCTCTTCGGCCGGTTCGGCCTCCGGTGCGCTCTCGCCCACCGCCTCGAATTCGGGCATCTCGAGAGCCCGCCTGCGCCGGCGTTCCTTGTGATAGGCCAGCCCGGTCCCAGCGGGGATCAGGCGACCCACGATCACGTTCTCCTTGAGCCCGCGCAGGTCATCCCGCGCTCCGCGCGTCGAGGCCTCGGTCAGCACCCGCGTGGTCTCCTGGAAGGAGGCCGCGGAGATGAACGATTCCGTCACCAGCGAGGCCTTGGTAATCCCCAGAAGCACGCGTTCGTAGGTCGCCGGCTGCTGATCGCCGGACAGCTTCTCGTTCTCCTCGAGGACCCGAGTGCGGTCCACCTGGTCACCGGACAGGAACCGGGTGTCGCCCGGATCCAGGATGTTGACCTTGCGCAGCATCTGGCGGACGACGACTTCGATGTGCTTGTCGTTGATCTTTACGCCCTGCAGACGATATACGTCCTGGATCTCCTGCACCTGATATTCCGCGAGTGCGGTGACGCCCCGCAGGCGGAGGATATCGTGCGGGTCCAGTTCGCCATCGACGATCACTTCGCCCTGCTCGACACGTTCGCCCTCGAACACATTAACGGTCCGCTGCTTGGCAATCAGCATCTCGTGGGCGTCGCCCCGGTCCGGCGTGATGATGAGGCGCTGCTTGCCCTTGGTCTCCTTGCCAAACGAAACCGTACCGGACAGCTCCGCCAGAATCGCCGGCTCCTTGGGCTTGCGCGCCTCGAACAGATCGGCGACGCGCGGCAGACCGCCGGTGATGTCACGGGTCTTCGAGGACTCCTGCGGCAGCCGCGCAATAACGTCACCCACTTCGACCCGCGCATTGTCTTCCAGGTTGAAGATCGCGTTGGCCGGCAGCATGTACTGCGCGGGCATGTCCGTCCCCGGGATGTAGACCTCGTTCCCGGCGTCATCCAGCAGCTTGACCGTGGGCCGCAGATCCTTGCCCGCGGAACTCCGGCTCTTGGGATCGAGGACCACGTTGGAGGACAGGCCGGTGAACTCGTCCGTCTCCTTCGTCACTGTCACGTTTTCGATGAAATCCGCGAGCTTCACGGTACCCGCCACTTCGGTCACGATCGGGTGGGTATGCGGATCCCAGGTGGCGATTTCCTGACCGGCTTCGACCGCATCGCCCTCGTGGACCATGATCGTCGCGCCATAGGGAACCTTGTAGCGCTCGCGCTCGCGACCCGATTCGTCGACCACACCCAGTTCGCCGGAACGCGACACCGCCACCAGGTTGCCGGACTTGTGCTCCACGGTCTTGATGTTGTGGAGACGAATGTGCCCCGCATTCTTGACCTGGATCGCACTGACTGTGACGGCGCGGGACGCAGCACCCCCGATGTGGAACGTACGCATGGTCAGCTGGGTGCCGGGCTCGCCGATCGACTGGGCCGCGATGACCCCCACCGATTCACCCGAGTTGACCTCGTGGCCCCGCGCAAGATCGCGCCCGTAGCATTTGGCGCAGATCCCCTGGCGGGTCTCGCAAGTGATCGCCGACCGAACCAGGACCTCGTCGACGCCCGCGGCGTCGAGCTGATCCACCATCGCCTCGTCGAGCAGGGTGTCCTTCGGCACCAGCACCTCGTCCGTGCCGGGGCGCAGGATGTCCACCGCCACCGTGCGACCAAGCACGCGGTCGCGCAGCGGTTCGACCACATCGCCGCCCTCGATGATCGGCTTCATCAAGAGGCCCTGTTCGGTACCGCAGTCGGGCTCGGTCACCACCACGTCCTGCGACACGTCCACCAGGCGACGCGTGAGGTATCCCGAGTTGGCAGTCTTCAGCGCGGTATCCGCCAGGCCCTTGCGGGCGCCGTGGGTCGAGATGAAGTACTGCAGGACGTTGAGACCCTCGCGGAAGTTCGCGGTGATCGGTGTCTCGATGATGGACCCGTCCGGCTTCGCCATCAGCCCGCGCATGCCCGCCAGCTGGCGAATCTGCGCCGCGGATCCGCGCGCCCCGGAGTCGGCCATCATGAAGATGGAATTGAACGCACGCTGCTCGACCACTTCGCCGTCGCGATTCGTCACCTCTTCCTTGCCGAGGTGCTCCATCATCGACTTCGCCACCTGGTCATTACAGTGCGCCCAGATGTCCACGACCTTGTTGTAGCGCTCGCCCTTGGTGACCAGGCCCGAGGCGTACTGCTCCTCGATCTCCTTCACCTGCTCCTCGGCATTCTCCAGGATCGGCTGCTTTTCCTCCGGAATGACCATGTCATCCGCGCAGAAAGACACGCCGGCACGGGTCGAGTAGTAGAAACCGGCATACATCAGCTGGTCCGCGAACACCACGGTGTCCTTGAGGCCCAGGCGGCGGTAGCAGGCATTGATCAGGTGCGAGATGCTCTTCTTGTCCAGCTCCTGATCGATCAGCTCGAAGGGCAGTCCGCGGGGCATGACCCGCGACAGGATCGCCCGCCCGACCGTGGTTTCCAGACGCACGCGCGGACGCTCGCCCTCGCTCTCGGCATGTTCGGCGTGCGGATCCTCCATGCGCACGGTGACGCGCGCATGCAGATCGACCTTGCCGTTCTCGTAGGCGCGATGCACCTCATCCACGTCCGCGAACACCATGCCCTCGCCCCGGGCATTGACCTTCTCCCGCGACAGGTAATAAAGGCCGAGCACGATGTCCTGCGACGGCACGATAATGGGCTCGCCATTGGCCGGGGACAGAACGTTGTTGGAGGACAGCATCAACGTGCGCGCCTCCAGCTGGGCCTCCAGCGACAGCGGCACGTGCACGGCCATCTGGTCACCGTCGAAGTCGGCGTTGAACGCGGCACAGACCAGCGGATGCAGCTGGATCGCCTTGCCCTCGATCAGCACCGGTTCGAAGGCCTGGATGCCCAGGCGGTGCAGGGTCGGGGCGCGATTCAGCATCACCGGGTGCTCGCGGATCACCTCTTCGAGGATGTCCCAGACCTCGGGGCCTTCCTTCTCCACGGCCTTCTTGGCGGCCTTGATGGTGGTCGCCAGGCCGCGGCGCTGCAGCTTGCCGAAGATGAACGGCTTGAACAGTTCCAGTGCCATGCGCTTGGGCAGGCCGCACTGGTGCAGGCGCAGGGTCGGGCCGACCACGATCACGGAGCGGCCGGAGTAGTCGACGCGCTTGCCCAGCAGGTTCTGGCGGAAGCGACCCTGCTTGCCCTTGATCATGTCGGCCAGAGACTTCAGCGGGCGCTTGTTGGTGCCGGTGATCGCACGGCCGCGACGGCCGTTATCCAGCAGGGCGTCGACCGATTCCTGCAGCATGCGCTTTTCGTTGCGCACGATGATGTCCGGGGCATTCAGCTCCAGCAGACGGCGCAGACGGTTGTTGCGATTGATCACCCGGCGGTACAAGTCGTTCAGGTCGGAGGTCGCGAAACGACCGCCGTCCAGCGGCACCAGCGGGCGCAGGTCCGGCGGCAGCACCGGCAGCACGTCCATGATCATCCATTCCGGCTTGTTGCCAGATTCGAGGAACGACTCGATCAGCTTCAGGCGCTTGCCGAGCCGCTTGATCTTGGTTTCGGAACCCGTCTCCGACAGTTCCTGGCGCATGCGCGCGGCCTCGGACTGCAGATCCAGCTCCTTCAGAAGGCTCAGGACCGCTTCCGCACCCATCATCGCGGTGAAGTCGTCACCGTGTTCCTCCATCGCCTCGAGGTACTCCTCGTCGGTCAGGAGCTGACGCTTCTCCAGGGTGGTGAACCCCGGGTCGGTCACGATGAAGGACTCGAAGTACAGCACCTTCTCGATGTCCTTCAGAGTCATGTCCAGCAGCAGGCCGATGCGCGACGGCAGGCTCTTCAGGTACCAGATATGCGCCACCGGGGAGGCCAGGTCGATATGCCCCATGCGCTCGCGGCGCACCTTGGTCTGGGTCACCTCGACGCCACACTTCTCGCACACCACGCCCCGGTGCTTCAGGCGCTTGTACTTGCCGCAGAGGCACTCGTAATCCTTCACCGGGCCGAAGATCTTGGCACAGAACAGCCCGTCCCGCTCCGGCTTGAAGGTCCGGTAGTTGATCGTCTCCGGCTTTTTCACTTCGCCGAACGACCAGGAGCGCACCTGGTCGGAGGACGCCAGGCCAATCCGGATGGCGTCAAACTCTTCCGGCTGGGTCTGCTGCTTGAACAGATTCAGGAGGTCTTTCATTCACTTGCCTCACAGCTAGTTTTCGAGGGGCGCACGGCGCCCCTTCGGATCACGTTGCGAACGGAGCGGGTCAGTCCTGCTCGAGCTCGATGTTGATGCCCAGCGCCTTGATTTCCTTCATCAGCACGTTGAAGGACTCGGGCACATTGGCTTCCATCTGGTGCTCGCCGTCGACGATGTTCTTGTACATCTTGTTGCGGCCTTGCACGTCGTCCGCCTTCACCGTCAGCATTTCCTGCAGGGTGTAGGCAGCACCGTAGGCCTCCAGCGCCCAGACCTCCATCTCGCCGAAGCGCTGGCCACCGAACTGCGCCTTGCCACCCAGCGGCTGCTGGGTCACCAGCGAGTACGGGCCGGTGGAGCGCGCGTGCATCTTGTCGTCGACCAGGTGGTTGAGCTTCAGCATATGCATGTAGCCCACCGTCACCGGGCGATCGAAGGCCTCCCCGGTCCGGCCGTCGTACAAGGTCGCCTGCCCCGTCTCGGGCAGATCGGCGAGCCGCAGCATCTCCTTGATCTCTTCCTCGGCCGCACCGTCGAACACCGGTGTCGCCATCGGCACGCCGCCCCGCAGGTTCCGGCACAGGGTCAGGATCTCGCTGTCCGAGAGCTCGTCCAGGTTGACCTTGCGATCACGGTGGTTGTAGATGCGGTCCAGGAACTCGCGGAGCTTCGCGATCTCGGATTGCGCCTCGAGCATGCGGTTGATCTTGTCGCCCAGCCCCCTCGCGGCCCAGCCAAGATGGACCTCGAGCACCTGACCGACGTTCATGCGCGAAGGCACACCCAGCGGGTTCAGAACCACGTCCACCGGCGTCCCGTCATCCAGGAACGGCATGTCTTCTTCCGGCACGATCATCGAGATCACGCCCTTGTTCCCGTGCCGACCGGCCATCTTGTCGCCCGGCTGGAGACGGCGCTTCACGGCCACGTAGACTTTGACCATCTTCTGCACGCCCGGCGGCAGATCGTCCCCCGCGGCCAGCTTCGCCTTCTGGTGCTCGACCTTTTCGTCAAACGCCGTTTTCTGGTCCTTGAGCTGACGCCCGAGGTCCTCCAGCTGGGCATTCACGTCGTCATCCTGCAGGCGGATCTCGAACCACTGGTCACGCGACAGGCCCTGCAGGTATTTCTTCGTCACCCTGGAGCCGTCTCCCAGCCCGTCGGGCCCGCCTGCGGCGGTCTTGTTGACCAGGAGCTTCTCCATCCGCGCAAAGATGTCGTCCTCGTAGATCCGCAGCTGATCCCGCAGGTCCTTGCGCACCGCGGCCATGTCGTCCTCTTCGATCGACTTGGCCCGGGCGTCCTTCTCGACGCCGTCCCGCGTGAACACCCGAACGTCGATGACCGTTCCCTCGACACCCGACGGGACGCGCAGGGACGTATCCTTCACGTCCGACGCCTTTTCGCCGAAGATCGCACGCAGAAGCTTCTCTTCCGGCGTCAGCTGGGTCTCGCCCTTGGGCGTCACCTTCCCGACCAGGATGTCGCCCGGCTTCACCTCGGCACCCACGTACACCACACCGGACTCGTCCAGCTTGGACAGCAGCGATTCGGAGACATTGGGGATGTCGGCCGTCACCTCTTCCTGCCCGAGCTTGGTGTCACGCGCGGTGCAGTTGAGCTCCTCGATGTGAATGGTGGTATAGCGATCCTCGTGAACCGCACGCTCCGAGATCAGGATCGAGTCCTCGAAGTTGTAGCCGTTCCAGGGCATGAAGGCGACCATCATGTTCTGGCCCAGCGCCAGGTCGCCCATGTCCGTGGAGGAACCGTCGGCCAGCACATCGCCGCGCGCAATTTCGTCACCAACGGCCACCAGCGGACGCTGGTTGATCGCGGTGTTCTGGTTCGAGCGCGAATACTTGGTCAGATTGTAGATATCCACGCCCGGCTCGCCCGGCTGGGTCTCGTCGTCATTGACCCGCACGACCACACGCCCGGCGTCCGCGGAATCCACGGTGCCACCGCGACGGGCGACAATCGCCGAGCCGGAGTCGATGGCGACGGTACGTTCGATACCGGTCCCGACCAGCGGCTTGTCCGAGCGCAAGCACGGAACCGCCTGGCGCTGCATGTTGGCGCCCATCAGCGCGCGGTTCGCGTCGTCATGCTCCAGGAACGGCAACAGCGCGGCCGCCACCGACACGATCTGCTTCGGCGAGATATCCATATACTGGATCTTGTCCGGCGAGGAGATCGTGAACTCTTCCTGGTGCCGGCAGGACACCAGGTCATCGGTCAGGCGACCGTCCTCGTCCATGGCCGCGTTCGCCTGCGCGATGACGTACTGGCTTTCCTCGATGGCCGAGAGATAGGCGATCTCGGCGGTCACCCGCCCGTCCTCGACCTTGCGATACGGCGTCTCGAGGAAGCCGTAACGGTTGGTCCGCGCATACACCGCCAGCGAGTTGATCAGACCGATGTTCGGACCTTCCGGCGTCTCGATCGGGCACACCCGCCCGTAATGCGTGGGATGCACGTCCCGCACTTCAAAGCCCGCGCGCTCGCGCGTCAGGCCACCCGGACCCAGCGCGGAGATCCGGCGCTTGTGGGTCACCTCGGACAGCGGGTTGTTCTGGTCCATGAACTGCGACAGCTGGCTGGAACCGAAGAATTCCTTGATCGCGGCCGCCACCGGCTTGGCGTTGATCAGCTCCTGCGGCATCAGGCCCTCGCTCTCCGCGACGGTCAGGCGTTCCTTTACCGCGCGCTCGACGCGGACCAGCCCCAGGCGGAACTGATTCTCGGCCATTTCGCCCACCGAGCGGATGCGACGATTGCCAAGGTGGTCGATGTCGTCGGTACGGCCGTTACCGTTGCGGAGATCGATCAGGACCTTGAGCACATCGAGGATGTCGTCCGTGGACAGCACGCCCTCGCCTTCATCGGTATCACGACCGACGCGGCGGTTGAACTTCATGCGGCCGACGGCCGAAAGATCGTAGCGGTCTTCCGAGAAGAACAGGTTGGCGAACAGATTCTCCGCGGCATCCTTGGTCGGCGGCTCGCCCGGACGCATCACGCGGTAGATCTCGACCTGGGCTTCCAGCTGAGTGCGTGTCGGATCCAGCCGCAGCGTGTCCGACATGTACGGCCCGTGGTCGTACTCGTTGGTGTAGATCGTGTCGAACTGATGGATGCCTTCCGCGCGCAGACGGTCCAGCAGATCCTGCGTCAGCGCGTCGTTGGCATTACCGATCACCTCGCCGGTCGACGGGTCCATGATCGTGCGCGCCAGAACGCGGCCCACCAGATGCTCGTCCGGTACGCGCAGGGTGCGGATCCCCGCCTTTTCGATCTCCCGGATGTGACGCGGGGTAATGCGTCGGCCCGCCTCCACGATCACCTGGTCACCGTCACGGATGTCCACCACGGCCGTCTCGCCGCGGAGGCGCTCGGGAATCAGGTCCAGCTCACCGCCGGTTTCATCAAGCGTGAGCTGATTGAAATCAAAGAACGTCTCCAGGATCTGCTCGGTGTCCATCCCCAGCGCACGCAGCAGGATGGAGGCCGGCAGCTTCCGGCGACGGTCAATACGGACATACACCCCGTCCTTGGCGTCGAACTCGAAATCGAGCCACGAACCGCGGTACGGGATGATGCGTGCGTTGTACAGCAGCTTCTGCGAGCTACCCTGGGTCTTGCCCTTGTCGGAGTCGAAGAACACCCCGGGCGAACGGTGCAGCTGGGAGACGATCACCCGCTCGGTACCGTTGATCACGAAGGTGCCGTTCTCGGTCATCAGGGGCAGCTCGCCCATGTAGACCTCCTGCTCCTTCACCTCCTTCACCACGGTGGAGCCGGCAGGCGCATCCTTGTCGTGAATCACCAGCCGCAGCAGCACTCGCAGCGGGGCCGCATAGGTCACGCCGCGGATCTGGCATTCCTTGACGTCGAAGACCGGCTCGCCGAGCCGATAACTGACATATTCCAGCTGAACGTGACCGGAATAACTGACAATGGGAAATACCGACTGAAACGCCGCGTGCAGACCGAGTCCTTCGCGACTGTCCGCACCCCGGTCCTCCTGGAGGAAATTGCGGTAGGAGGTGAGCTGGGTCTCCAGCAGATACGGAACGTCCAGGATCTGGGGACGCTTCCCGAAATCCTTGCGGATGCGTTTCTTTTCGGTATAACTGAGGGCCATGGAATACCTCGGGGGCTAGCAGAACAACGCGCAATAAATCCGCGCCACCACGGGCGGAAGCTGACGGCCTCGCAGCCGCCAGCTCCGCATGCCCGTGACGGACACGTCTGACAACGGGCGTAACGCCCTTGTTACTTCAGCTCGACGGACGCGCCGGCTTCTTCCAGCTCCGCCTTCATCTTCTCGGCTTCTTCCTTGGCCGCGCCTTCCTTCACGGTGGCGGGCACGCCTTCGACCATCTCCTTGGCCTCCTTCAGGCCCAGGCCGGTCAGGCCGCGCACGACCTTGATGACGCCAACCTTGTTGTCGCCGAAGCCGGACATGACGACATCGAACTCGTCCTTCTCGGCTTCACCGCCGCCACCTTCACCACCGCCGGCGGCGGCCGGGGCTGCAGCCACGGCAGCAGCCGCGGTCACGCCGAACTTCTCTTCCATCTCGCCAATCAGGTCCACGATTTCGAGGACCGTCATGTTGCCGATGGCTTCCAGGATATCTTCTTTCGAAACGGCCATTAGTAGGTTCTCCCTGCGGGGCTGCCCGCATTCAGAAATGTGCTAGCGAATAGGATTCCAGGAACCGGGATCAGGCTGCCTGCTTCTGATCGCGGATCGCTGCAACGGTACGCACCAGTTTGCCGGGCACCTCGTTGACGGTGCGGGCGAACTTGTCGAGCGGTGCGCGCATCGTGGCCATCAGCTGGCTCAGGGCCTCCTCGCGGGTCGGCAGGCTGGCGAGGCGTTCGAGATCGTTCGCCCCCATCAGTTCACCGCCGAAGGACACCATCCGTGCTTTCAGCTGATCGTTGGTCTTGGCGAAATCTCGCACCAGACGCGCGGCGGAGGATGGCTCCTCCAGGCTGAAGGCAAGAACCAACGGCCCATGCAGCTCGGGCTGCATGCACTCGAAGTCCGTGCCCGCCAGCGCGCGCTTGGCGAGATTGTTCTTCACCACGCGCAGATAAACATCCTGCTCCCGAGCCTGCTTGCGCAGCTCGGTCATCTGCGCGACCGAGAGACCTCGATATTCCGCACCCACCGCGGAGTGCGCCGAGGCAGCAATCGCAGCCAGTTCCGTGACAATCTGCTTCTTGTCATCGAGATTCAAAGCCACGTTGACTCTCCTCTGTTGAGACCATCCGGAGATGGTCGTGAACCGGTCCGGAGACCGGTACTCAGGTGCTCCCGTCGCAGGCCATTCCTGAATCGGGTGACACCATCTGCGCAGGCTGAGATATTAAGCGCCGCCGAACGGCCCGCCTGCGGTCTTGGATGGCGTGCCGCTCGCGCGACAGCCGACCAAAGCATTGGATTCCGCCGCGTACGGCGGAATCAGAGATTGAGGGTGGCGCCGTCGACCTTCAGCCCGGGACCCATCGTCGTGGACACCGTGACACCCCGCACGTACTGGCCCTTGGAGGTCGCCGGCTTCATCTTGATCAGATCCTGCAGCAGCGCGTTCAGGTTGTCCTTCAGGGCATCCGCCTCGAAGTCGGCCGCGCCGATCGTGCAGTGGACGATGCCGCCCTTGTCCGTGCGGTAGCGCACCTGCCCACCCTTGGCATTGGTCACTGCCGTGGCCACATCCGGCGTCACGGTACCCACCTTGGGGTTGGGCATCAGGCCGCGCGGACCGAGGATCTGGCCCAGCTGACCCACCACGCGCATCGCGTCGGGCGAGGCGATCACCACGTCGAAATCGAGCTGACCGGCCTTGACCTGTTCGGCAAGGTCGTCCATGCCGACCACATCCGCGCCGGCCTCTTTGGCGGCATCGGCGTTATCGCCCTGGGTGAACACCGCCACGCGAACGGTCTTGCCGTTGCCGTGCGGGAGGACCGTGGAGCCGCGCACGACCTGGTCGGATTTCCGCGGATCCACGCCCAGATTCACGGCGACGTCGACGGACTCGCGGAATTTTGCGGTGGCCAGCTCGCGCAGAAGGGAGAAGGCCTCATCGGCGGGATACGCACGAGTCGGCTCCACCTTCTCGCGGATCGTCTGCATGCGTTTGCTCAGCTTCGCCATCTCAGAGACCCTCCACATCGATGCCCATACTGCGGGCGCTGCCGGCGATCGTCCGGACCGCGGCGTCCATGTCGGCGGCGGTCAGGTCCGGCTCCTTGGCGCGAGCAATCTCTTCCAGCTGCTCGCGCGTGACCTTCCCGACCTTTTTGGTGTTCGGCTCACCCGAACCGCTCTGGATTCCGGCGGCCTTCTTCAGAAGGATCTGTGCCGGCGGGGTCTTGGTCACGAAGGTGAACGACCGGTCGGAATACACGGTGATCACCACCGGGATTGGCAGACCGGGCTCCATGTCCTGGGTCTCGGCGTTGAACGCCTTGCAGAACTCCATGATGTTCACGCCGCGCTGACCCAGTGCGGGGCCGACGGGGGGACTCGGGTTGGCCTTGCCAGCCCCGACCTGAAGCTTGATGTAGGCTTCGATTTTCTTTGCCATGCTGACTCCCTCGGGTACAGGCGCCTCGCGGCTCCCCGATCAAGGTGTTGAACGCAGACTGCGTCAGTTTTTCTCGACCTGATGGAACTCGAGTTCCACCGGGGTCGAACGACCGAAAATCTGGACGGCCACCAGCAGACGGCTCTTGTCGTAGTTGACCTCTTCGACGACACCATTGAAGTCGTTGAAGGGCCCATCGATGACGCGAACCATCTCGCCAACTTCAAACAGGACCTTCGGACGTGGCTTCTCCGCGCCCTCTTCCATGCGGTTGAGGATGGCCTCGGCTTCCTTTTCGCTGATCGGGGCCGGGCGATCCGCCGTGCCCCCGATGAACCCGAGAACGCGGGGGACCGCCTTCACCAGGTGCCAGGCCTCGTCGCTGAAATCCATCTGGACCAGCACGTACCCCGGAAAGAACTTCCGTTCACTCTTGCGCTTCTGGCCGTCCTTCATCTCCACGACCTCTTCGGTCGGGACCAGGATCTGGCCAAAATGGTCCTGCATCTCGAAGCGCTCGATGCGTTCTTCCAGCGACCGCTTGACCTGGGACTCGAAGCCGGAGAATGCCTGTACTACGTACCAGCGTAATGCCATGGGGTAGATTCCTGATGCCTATCCGATGAAGCGACTGACGGACCACCCCAGGAACATGTCCAGGAGCCAGAGGAAGATCCCCACCACGATGACGACGGCGATCACGACCAGGGTAGTCTGGGTCGTTTCGACGCGAGTCGGCCAGACCATCTTGCGCACTTCGGTGCGGGCGTTGCCCATAAAGGCGCTCAGCTGTCGGCCTTTGTAGGTGGTCATGCCGATCCCGGCGGCCACGGCCACGACAGCAAGCAAACCGACCACGCGCACGAGGGTCGATTCGTCCTGGAACCAGTAGAAGCCCATGACGCCGGCAACGAGCAAGGCCACGACCACGGCGAGCTTGACGGTATCCAGCACGCCGCTGCCTTCCGATTGTTCAGTCATGAAATCGTCTCACCCGGTGCTTGCCGCCATCGTAAAAGATGGCAGGCCAGGAGGGACTCGAACCCCCAACCTGCGGTTTTGGAGACCGCTGCTCTGCCAATTGAGCTACTGGCCTGTAATCGTAGAAGGCAGGCACCCGCGGTTGCACCGGATGCAAACGCGGGAGGCCTGCCAGCTGACTGCTCAGTCTATCACTCGATAATCTTGGAGACGACGCCGGCGCCCACGGTGCGGCCGCCTTCGCGAATCGCGAAACGCAGACCGTCTTCCATGGCGATCGGGCTGATCAGCGACACCGTCATCTTCACGTTGTCGCCCGGCATCACCATCTCGGTGCCTTCCGGCAGCTCGACCGATCCCGTCACGTCCGTCGTGCGGAAATAGAACTGCGGCCGATACCCGTTGAAGAACGGCGTGTGACGACCACCCTCTTCCTTGTTCAGGATGTAGACTTCCGCCTCGAACTGGGTGTGCGGCGTGATCGAACCCGGCTTGCACAGCACCTGACCGCGCTGCACGTCGTCGCGCTTGGTGCCGCGCAGCAGCACGCCCACGTTGTCGCCGGCCTCGCCCTGGTCCAGCAGCTTGCGGAACATCTCCACGCCGGTCACCGTGGTCTTCTGCGTGTCGTGCAGACCCACGATCTCCACTTCCTCGCCGACCTTCACCACGCCGCGCTCAACGCGACCGGTGACCACGGTGCCACGACCGGAAATCGAGAACACGTCTTCCACCGGCATCAGGAACGCACCGTCCACCGCGCGCTCCGGCTCGGGGATGAAGCGGTCCATCTCGTCCACCAGCTTGTGGATCGCCTGGGCGCCCATCTCGCTTTCGTCACCTTCCAGCGCCTTCAGCGCCGAACCGGTGACCACCGGGGTGTCGTCACCCGGGAAATCATAGCTCGACAGCAGATCGCGGACTTCCATCTCCACCAGCTCCAGGAGCTCCGGATCGTCCACCATGTCCGCCTTGTTCAGGAACACCAC
>NZ_KB900042.1:0-14950 GCF_000378545.1 Thioalkalivibrio sp. ALE23
TCCGGGCGAAAGGCGAGGTTGCCCGGATGCATGTCGCTATTGGCGATCAGTCGACCGAACCAGGTGATGTGACGGATAGCTGCAACCGCCTCCGGGGTCAGCAGACGCTTGTCGGCGAGCCCCGGGGCAAGGGTGTCCCATGCCGATGGCGCATGGCCGAGCAAGGCCGCGTTCACGGTCTCCAGCGTCACCACCGGGCTGCGGCCGACCAGGCCATGGCGATCGAAGCGTTCGACTTCCAGGAACGTGCGGCCCTGATGCTGGAGGATTCGGCTGGGCGGCCCCTGCACGCCGGGGAGCGCCGCGATCGCCTCCAGCGCCAGATGTTCCGCCACCAACAGATCCGACCAGCGCTGCACGGTCACGGAATCATCCGCACCGGAGAATTTCACGATGACATGCGGGCTACGGCTGTCCTGCAATTCCCGGAGAGCGGTGAATTTCGGGAACTCACCCGCGGCGCTGGAGCCCGCGAGGCCCAGCGAGATGGCCTCCTCCGCCGCCTTCACATACATCCGTTCGATATCGTCCGCCCCGAGGACTGCGGGCGGATCCAGGCGAGCCTTTTGCCACTCATGGAACGCGGCGTCCCCGACGATCAGGTTACCCGGGAGGTCCGACCCCACACGACTCAGAACCCACAGGATATCGTCGTCACTCCAGGTATCCGGGCTGGACGAGACCCCCAGGGCATTCTGGAAGCGATGCGCCAGCTGGCGCCCGAGATAGCCCTGAGGGCGCATGTCATACAAAGGGTATGGCAACCCGTCCCACCAACCATCGCGGGTATGGTCGCTCTCCTCCAGAGGCCAGTCCGAGCCACCGAAATCGGCATGGCAGCCCTGCGGCTGAACGGGCGAGAATTCCGTGAGTTCGTGCGGCCGGCCGGATTCATCAATCGTACGGATGGGGAGGGGCGCGAAATCACCTCGCAGCGCTCGGCGCAGGGCGTAGCGAGTGCGCCGGGCCCGCCCGGCCGCAAGCACGGGCTCGGCCGTCTCCTGCAGCAGGCGGTGCAGGGTGGGGACCGACAACCCCAGTTCGCGGGCAAGATCGCCCGCACGCGCCGGCGCGAACCTGGCAAGCGTCAGGCCGAGCTGCTGGTGCGCTGCTTCCCGCTTGCTCCTCATCGGAATCCACCCAAATGAAAGGATTTTTGAGAAGATCTTAACCGATTAAGGTTCTGATTAATATGGCTGTCTCCACTTCCCCGGATTAGGTCCACGCATAACTAGAGGTTTCCGGGTGGTGTAGCTGCCGGTATTCGACCGGCGTGAGATCCCCCAGCGAGTCGTGGGGGATGGTTTCGTTGTAGTCCTGCAGCCATTGCTCGGTGTGTTCCCGGACTTCGGTCAGCGTTCGGAAGACGTAGAGGTCCAAGACCCCGCGGCGGTAGCTGCCGTTGAACCGTTCGATGAAGCCGTTCTGCATGGGCTTGCCCGGCTGGATGAAGCTCAGTTCCACGCCCCGCTGCTCGGCCCAGTCGGCGATCGCGGCCGAGACGAACTCGGGGCCATTGTCGAGGCGGAGTTGCTGCGGATAGCCCCGCCAGGCGGCGATACGCTCCAGCACCCGGATCACACGGGGTGCGGGCAGATTCAGATCGATCTCCACGGCCAGCGCTTCCCGGTTGAAGTCATCCACGACGTTGAAGGTGCGAAAGCGCCGTCCGTCCCACAGCGCATCCGACATAAAATCCGCTGACCAGCACGCGTTGGGGGCCTCGGTCGACGCCAGGGGCCGGGGCTCCCGTGGTGGCAAGCGGCGCTTGCCCTTGCGCCGCAGGTTCAGCTTCAGGGCGCAGTACACGCGCCAGACCCGCTTGTGGTTCCAGGGCATGCCCCGACGCCGGATCAGCTTGAACAGCTTGCCAAAGCCCCGCTCCGGATAGCGTTCCACCAGCTCCTGCAGTAGCGCGATCACCGCATCGTCCCGGTCCGGTTGCTTGCGATACCGCACCACCGACCGAGCAACCCCTGCCGCCTGACAGGCCCGGCGCTGACTCAGCCCGTGCTCCTGCGTCAACGCAGTGACCACACGGCGCTTCTCGTCCGGGCTCAGAGCTTTTTTGTGATCACGTCCTTCAGGGCCGTGTTCTCCAGGGCCAGCTCGGCATACATCCGTTTGAGCCGGTTGTTCTCGTCCTCCAGCTCCTTCAGCCGTCGGACGTCGGCCGCTTCCATGCCGCCGTATTTCGACTTCCACTGGTAATAGGTCGCTTCCGAGACCCCGATCTCTCGACAGACGTCCTTCACCTTCCGGCCGCCTTCGACCTGCTTCAACGTCTGAACAATCTGGCTTTCCGTAAACCGACTCTTGCGCATCTCGGCCTCCTTGGGCTCTAGTGTGCCCGGAGACCTCCAGTTTTCAATGGACCGAATTTACGGGAAGGCGACAATGCCGTGTTCGCCCCGTTTGCACACCCCAACCGCACAACCATCGCCCGGTACGAGGCTCGCGGCGCACGAAATCCCGCAGCCCGCAGCGGACGTTCGTTGAATCAGCGCATCCCTTGGCGCACAGAAAGCATTCGCGGCCAGCGCGTCTCACGGGGAAACCGGGCGTAAAGCCCAGAAACAAGAAAGCCCTCGCGAACGATCGCATGACCACGACTACAGGGGGAGCGAGCCGCAGCCTTGCTTTCACGGGAACTTGGAGGATCCGGACGGAGGCTGGCAGCCACGTCCACGCCAGAGCAGGGTTCCCATTCGCGAGGGCTGGGCAGAATGCTAGGTGCCACAGCTCAGCGGGACAACAAGAATCCCTTCCACGATCGTTCCACACTGCAACAACCATCTCGCATGAATCGTTAGCGAAGCACGGTGCCGTGTTTACTTCGCGTGCCGATCTACGGTCGCTCATCGGGTTGGACCCGGCGGCGCGAGGAAAGTCGCATTCATGCAGTATGGAGCAAGGAGGAACCAAATTCGGTACCCGGCCCTACCCGTCCCTCAGACGAGTCCATCAAGGTACTCATGCATGCGATTCCAGCCCGAGTCGGTCAGATTCACCCGGACCCGGCGCTTGTCCATAGGATCCTGAAACCGCTCCACTAGCTCCTCCTTTTCGAGCATGTCCAGATACCGCGACGTGGTCGACAGGGGGACCCGCGCGCCGACTGCCAGGCTGGATACGTAGGTCAGGTGTCCCGATAACTGGTTCTGCGCAAGGTCCAGCAGCATATCCCATGCGGGATCCGACAAAAGACTGCCAGGGAAGTACTCCCGCCTCCGCTCGCGCTCGGCGATCAACCGGCGAACCTGATCCAGGAGCGAGGATGCCTCGACCGGATCGCCCGGGGGGCTCTGGCCCAGGGCGGGATCCTCGTGCGAATAAGGTCCGAGGTTACCGCGGGTCACCCCGACCCGCATGGCGACCTGGGACACCTTCGACTGCAGGTCGCTCAGAAGCGACCGCATCACATCATGCTCTCCCTCCCGCTGCCGGGCTTGGCGAGCGCTCTCCATCGCCGCATGCACGCCATTCAACAGGTCAGTCCTCGATACGGGCTTGGTCAAACAATCCCGTGCCCCATGCCGCATGGCCAATACCGTCGCCTCCATATCGAGATGGCCGCTGACGCATACGATCGCCGGCGCGGCGTGCGGCGAAATGGAATCTCGTATCGCGTGCATCAGGGCGAACCCGTCCATTTCCGGCATCCGAAGATCCACAAGCACCGCAAACAGCGACGGATATCCCCGCAGGAACGAGAGCGCCTGACGACCATTCTCCGCCCCAATACACTCGATCCCGTCGGAACCCAGCGTGGCGAGGATCTCGTCGAGTACCGTCGCATCGTCGTCGACAACAAGGACTTCGGGCTGCCGGGTTGCGGACGAAATGACCTTGCGGAGCGCTTCACCGTCGGGGTTGTCAACGTCCACGTCTATTGCTCCCTTGTGCGTCATCGAGGCTCATACCTCGAGAAAACCACGCATTCCTCTCGCTTTCAGAAGTATCGCTCTCAGAATGGAAGGGTTGCATATAACCTCTGTGTTGTGGCGCCTAAGGCAAGTGGCGGCCCAACGCCATGCGGGCAGACCCAGAAACCGACCTGCAGCAATGAACGAAGGCCGCAAATTCGGCCGCGCGGTTGTAAAGGTGAGTCCTGGCGACACTTCCGTGAGGGTCTCGGCCGTTCGAACACTCCTTCCATATTGGAACCATTCAGGAAATACCCCATCGTACTTCGCGCCAGCTCAACGATAGACTGGGATCAGGTTCAGGGTGATCAAGGGCCCCACGATCTGCGTACGCGCCCGCATGCGTACCCGACAGTCTTCCGAGACAAGGCGGGTCCTGCAGCAGTGGTGGGCCTACCTAGCGGTTCATGCTGGAGGTGGCCCGCATCTCGCGAGCGTCCCGATCCCGCTAGGGGCCTCGGAGATATGGATGGAGACAAACTAGTGATCGAACACGTACTCGTCGTGGATGACTCGACGGAGACCACCGAGGAAATCATGGCCACCCTCGTGCGGCTTGGGGTCAAAAGTTATGCAGCGAATGACCTCAGCGCGGCCACCCGCCTCCTTGAGCGGACCCGAATCGACCTTGTACTGCTCGATCTCCGCCTCGGGAACGAAAACGGTCTGGACCTGCTACCCAGGGTAGCGGCTCTGCCCCGCGTGCCACCCCCGGTTGCCTTCGTATCCGGCCTGGACCCCGATATTCTGGTCGGCGCCGAGGATGCCGCGCGGCGCGCACGGCTGCCGGTTGCCGGACACCTGGCCAAACCCCTCGGACGGCAGCAGCTTGCGCAACTGCTTGACTCGGTTTCGCAGCGGCCGCTTCCGGAACATGTCGAGCCCCCACCAGTAGAGCCCATGTCCATGGCAGCCATGGAGCGCGCCCTGGAACAAGGCTGGTTGGTACCCTTCTTTCAGCCTCAGTATGACCTTGTGGACGGAACATTGAGCGGTTTCGAGGCGCTGGCGCGCTACCTCCCGCCAGACCGCCCCGAACCCGTCGGTCCGGCCGCCTTTGCGGTCTATCTTGATTCCGAACGTTTCGCCTGGTCGATCTTCGAGTCGATGGCATGTCAGTCGCTCGATCTCTTTACGCGCGTTAACCACGGCGACCCGAATACCCGCCTGAGCATCAACCTGCCCGCGGAAATCTTTGCCGATCCCCGCTTCCCCGGAGAGCTGATTCGCTGGTGCCGCGACCGCGCATTTCCGCACGACCGTCTTGTACTCGAGTTGACCGAAACGCGCCTCAATCTGACCCCCGAACAGCGTATGGGCCTATCCAAGGCCCGCATTTCCGGCTTTGAACTGTCCCTGGACGACTTTGGAAGCGGCGCCTCGAATCTGGACCGCCTGGCCCAGCTGCCATTCACCGAGGTCAAGATTGATGCGTGGTTCCTGCTTCATGGTGAAGACGAAGGACGTAACCATCACCTTCTCGGTGATATTGCCCGCCTCTGTCGTCAGCGGAATATCCGTACGGTCGTGGAAGGGGTCGAGGATTCCGCCCTCCTGGAGCTCGCCATCCGCGACGGGTTTAATGTCGGACAGGGGTACCTCTTCGGTCGCCCTATGCCTGCCGAAGACGCGTCCAGCCTGCCGCTGGAACGCGACGAAATCGCAAGCCTGCGAACCATCACCATCAATAACGGATCGTCCCGTGCGTCCCGGGAGCCGGTACTCTCGCAGGACGAATTAGCACTCCTGAACAGCCTGTGGGATGAAGCCGCATCACCGGAGCAGCCGGGCGCCACCGAATTGACCGCATCGCATCGCAGCGATCCCTCGCAGCCCTGGTGTCTGGTTGTCGAAGACGATCAAGAAGTCCGTGAAGAGATTGTCATCACCCTCAAGCAGGAGGGACAGGCATGCTGGACGGCCGAGTCTCTCGAAGATTGCCGCTGGACCCTGCGCAACATCGACTCCATCGGCGTCATCTTCCTCGACCTGTGCCTGCCCGACGGGAACGGACTCGAAATCCTCGACCCGCTTTTCAAGGCGGAGTACGGACAAATCCCTGCGGTCGTGGTGCTGACCGGACACGGATCCCCCAAAATCAAGCGTTTTGCGGAGCGCGCGGGTGCGACGCTCTATCTGGACAAACCCGCGAGCGCGATCCGGATCCGTCAGGCGTTCTACGCGGCGCTTGCCCATTACCGAATCCAGCTGAGCGCTTAGGGCAGGCGTATTATGCACCGGCTCGACTTGGCAACCCGGCCGTCCCAAGACCCGGCACCTCGCGCATCGCGCATTGATCCGGCCTCCCGGTTTTCCGGGATCCCCAGCGCCACACCGCGCCGTGCCAAAGCGAGTTCCTACCCGACAAGCGACTGGATGGTTTCTGGCGAACACCCGCCGTTGAGTCGGCCGCCCCGCGAGAACACCGTGCCGCCGTCTCGGACAAAATGCCGGCAGGGTTGTCGCTACAGCCTGTTGCTACCCCAAAGCTGCGCGACTCGCGCAGCGTCAACCGCGTCTCCGTAAGGACACCAACTAATGGCGCAATCGGACTTCCGGCTCGGCCGATACCACCACCTGGCAGTTGCGGCTGGCCTGGCTTTAGCCGGCCACCTGATCAACTGGTTGCCCATTCCGCTTGGCTACGGTCTCGATCTGCTGCCCGGCCTCGTTTTCGCGTATATCGCATTGCTGCTGCTCGGCCCAGCCTGGGCACTGTTCGTTGTTGCCGTCAGCGTCATCCCTAGCTATTGGCATTGGGGAGTCCCGTGGCCCGCGATGGTCATCTCGCTGGAGGTGTTGATCGTCGGCCTACTGGCCCGGCGCTATCCAGCGATCCCGCTCGCCTTCTGGGTCGCAATCTTCTGGGTTGTTATGGGGACGCCCACCTGGCTCGTCCTGAATACACTCCTAATCCAGCTCGACCTGATCTCGGTCGCGCTGATCGTGATCAAACAGGCAATCAACGGCATTCTCGCGGCCTCGATCGCCGCTTTGCTCGTGTTCGCGTCCGGTAGCGGCACTGACATGGTGGACCGTCAGGCGCGCACAGCCGTGTACTCCATGCATCACGTACTGATCAATGTGCTGATTATCCTGTTCGTTATCCCAATTACGTTGCTCGCGGTTCTTCAGGGGCATCACCTGCGTCAGACGGTTCAGGAAACCCTGTATCAGGACCTCGCGCACGGTCTTGATATGCTCGAACACCATGTGCAAACCGCCGCCCAGAGAGGAATCGCGGATCTGCACCTCCAAGTTACCAGCATGCCCAACCCCGATCTGTCCTCCCTAAACCCCGATCCGGCCCGTGCACGCGGCGCCCCGTCAGCACAAACGCTGCTCTGCCCAGCCGATGACGGCTCCGGTGCAGCTCGCCCACCAAGCTCGCAGCAAGCTTCCGATACGGCGCTTGAACAGGCGATCTGCAACTGGGCCGACGAAAAGCCCACCGGCGTCCGACTACATATCGCAGATCCTGACGCAGACGCGCGACTGATCGTCTGGCGCACCCTTGATTTCAAGGGTGATGGACAGCGGATTGCCTTCACCCACGCCGCGCCTGTCGAGTTCTTCCGGCGCAATACCGTGGCGCCCCCGGTCAAGGACAACACCGAGCTCGCGCTTCGAAAACGCGACGGCACAACTGTCTATCTCGTCGGAAACAACGGGGCCACCGAAGTCCCGGATTCAGGGGATTCGAGTCTGTGGAGCCGCATCGTCACCCACCAGGAACCCGTCTACCAATGGCCGGACGACCGCCCCAGCGAAAGCGCTATGCACCAGTGGTCCGGATTGACGCTCTGGCTGGCGCGGCCCTCGACCGCGATCCCGGGCAGCCTTCTCACCGCAACTTTGACTCCGGCCGCGGCCGTCGCATCCTACCGCGACTCGCTACTGACCCAGTTGACGATACTGATGGCCATCCTGGCGGCCGGCTTCGCTCTGATTCTTGGGATAACGCGCGCATTCCGACAGGAAATCCAGCCCCACATCGACGCGGTCCTGGGCCTCGATGGAAATCAGGTGATTCCATGCATTCCGTCGCGCTTCATGGAAACGCATTTGCTGAACCAGTACCTGCGGCGAATGTCGCGCAAAATCCTGAGAACGACTCAGCGGTCACAGCGTGATGCCCGGCGGTTGGTTCGCCTGGTACGGAATGCCCCGGTGATCATCTGGGCCGGCCGGTTCGGCTCTGAGCGTGCGATCGACCTGACCTTCGTCAGCCCCTCCGCTCGCCGGCTCACGGGGCACAGCGACTTTCCCGACACCGACAGCTGGCTGGAAATGGTCCACCCCGGGGATCAGGCCGCGGCCCGCGCGATGATTGGCCGCCTTTACAATGAAGGGTACGCCTCCTGCGAATACCGCCTGGGCGACCCAACGGGCCACTACACCTGGGTCTATGAAGAGGCCTCGCGCCTGGACGATCTCGAAGACGGCGAGGACGAAGTGATTGGCCTGACTGTGGACATTTCACGGATCAAGGCCACCCAGGAGCAACTGGTCAGGAACGCCAAGATGGCCACCCTGGGCGAGATGGCCACGGGAATGGCGCACGAACTCAACCAGCCGTTACAGGTCATCCAGCTTGCATCCGACAACGCGCGCGAATCGCTTTCTCCCGAGATGCCCGCCGACACCGTCGACTACGTGCGCGCCCGGCTCGACCGCATCGCCCAACAAGCGGAGCGCGCCGCCGCAGTCATCAACGACATGCGCGTGTTCGGACGCAGTCAGAAGAGTGAGGCACGGCAGGTTGCGATCGATTCCGTCGTCGATCGCGTGCTCAGCCTGATCGGTCAGCAGATCAAGGCCCGGGGAATTGAAATCGTCGTGGATCATCAGCAACCTCGAGGTATCGTTGACGCCAAACGCACCGATCTCGAGCAGACGCTGGCCAACCTACTGACAAACGCACGGGATGCAATCGACGCCCGCCAGCAGCGCCGCCGCGACGATGAGCTCGGCTTCTTCGAGGGGCTCATACGGATCCGGACGTGTATCGATGACGAACGGCGGACGACTATTCTGGAGGTCGAGGATAACGGCGGCGGTATCCCCGAAGAGCACCTCGAGCACGTATTCGAACCGTTCTACACAACCAAGGGCGAGACGCACGCAACGGGTCTGGGTCTTACCCTGGCCTTCGGCGTCGTACATGACCTCGGGGGCCAGATGGATCTCCGGAACACCGATCAGGGACTGCGAATCACCATCGCCCTGCCGTGCCACTCGATCGCCAACGATGGTGATCCGAACACCAGCGATGAGGACCGAACGGGTACCCCGCAATGACCGCCACCTGGAGCACCTTTTCCACCGAAGGCCACACCCTGGACGCGCTGCGCGAAACCATCCGGATCGCCCTCGCGGGCCATCCGCCCGCCGGTTTGCTCATCATGACCGCGCAGGGTAACGATTACCTGCCTGAGGATCTGGATGACCTCCTGCAATCGCTTCGGGTCCCGCTCCTGGGTGCTGCTTTTCCCGCCTTGATTTGGTCGGCGTCGGTGCACCACACCGGGGCTCTGGTCGTTCGGCTACCGGTTACGCCGCGGGTCGAGCTCTATCCACTGGGTAACGCGGCGTCGCACACAACCGACCGATACGCCGACCAGGCCCAGCATCCATCAATCGGCGAGGACTCCGAAACGGGCGCCCAGATCCTGCTGACCGATGTCTATTCCAATAATCTCAATGGATTTCTCGAGACCTACTTCGAGCGACACGGTGCTGACCTGCACGCCATCGGGGCGGCAGCCGGCATACCCACTGCCGGAGCCAAGAACGCGGTGTACACCAACACCGGCACCCATCGCCACGTGGTCGTTACGGCTACGCTGGGGCTCCGTCTCGCGACAGCCACCCGCCACGGGTTCTACCCCATCTCACCCAGCCTGCGGGTAACAGCCGCCCAGGGCGACGTCATCGAAACCATCGAATCCAGCCCGGCTTTCCCGACCTATAGCCGCGTGGTCGCCGACCAGGCCGGGACCCGCATCTTGCCGGACCAGGTTGCCGAACGCGCGGGACATTACCCGCTGGGGGTATGCGTCCTCGGCCGCGAGCCACTCATACGCGACCCTATTGCAGCGACCGAGCACGGGGGGTTGCGCGTACTCGCGGAGATCCCGACGGGATCCTATATTCAGGTTTTTAACGGGGATAGCGACAGTCTGGTGGGCGCCGCGAAGGATGCTGTATCGGATATCGAGAACGCCCGTACCGATACCCCGGGAACGATGATGATTTTCGACTGCATCAGTCGGACCCAGATCCTCGGTGAGCAGTATCCACGTGAGATGGATGTGCTCTCGGACCATCCCACTGCCTTTGGGGCAATCACGGGTGGAGAACTCGCATACGCGGGCGTCGGCTTTCCCGAGTTTCTCAACAAGACCACCACCCTCGGTTACTTCTCGCAGCGTTTGGCACCGGCAAAGGTGGCCAAAGATGATTGAACGCGAGACCGAAGCGCATGCCTTGTTGCAAATATCGCTCGCGGTCGGCCGCAGCCTTGACCTGGGCGAGATGCTGGGCCACGCGCTGATCAAACTGGTTCGCACGGTCAATATCTCGGGTGCAATCGTCCTCGAGCGCAGCCCTTCAGCACAGGCGGACGCAGTGCAATGGACCCCCGTCCGTTCCATGCCGCGCGGGCTTGAGCACAAAAAACGGTGGCGCGCGGTGCTCCGTTCGCCCCAGCTCCAGTATCACTTCGAGCCTTCGACGCCCCTGCAGCCACCGTCCTTTTGCAAAGTGAATGGCGACGGCCAGTTCATCGTGTTCGAGCTTCCGGAGTTCGGTGCCATCGTCATCGGTGACTCGCCGCAATCCCTGCCAGACTCCTTCTGGGAGTCGTTTCGCACCATCGCCACGCGCCTGAGTGACGCATGCATGGCATGTCGGAAGAACGAACAACTGGCCCGGCGCCAGGCACAGGAATCCCTTCTGATTCGCTGGTCACTGGAACTCGCCCGGGCACCCCAGGATGCCCTGGAAGGCGTTCTTGAGGACAGCTTTTATGCGGTGGCCCTTGCCCTGCGGGCGGATGAAGCCACCCTCTGCCTGAACGCTGACGACCCCACACTCTGCACGCCCGCTGTTCACTGGAGCACGGCGGACCGCTCACGAACCGAGCGACACGACGCTCGTCGATTGCCCGTCATCATCCCGGCAACGGATCAGGACCCGACCGGCCCCAGGTATGCGGAACATATCGCGTCTGAATCCGGGCTGGACTCACCCTACACCGCCCTTGCCAACCGCGGCATTCGCTCACATGTCACCATCCCGCTCGCCAGCGCAGTCGGAACGCTGGGTTTTGTCACGCTCAACTGGCGCTCGCCAGCCTATAACGGACAGCGGCCCGACGAGAACTTTTTAAGACTGATCGCCAATCTGTTCACCAGTGCGAAACTTCGTCTGGATCAACAATCCCGATTACAGGCGCTCGAACTCCAGCTGCGCGCGGAGTCTCGCTCCGCGTTGTCTCTGGCCCAAAAAGCCGAGAAGGCCAATCACGCAAAATCGCGGTTTCTTGCTGTGGTCAGCCATGAGCTGCGAACCCCCCTGACCAGCGCCCTTACGACTCTGGAGCTCCTGGCGGATACGCAGCTGGATGCCGACCAGCGCGCGCGCGTGGAAACACTTCTTCGCGCCAGCAACCATATGAACCAGATCGTCAACGATCTTCTCGACCTCAGCGCGATCGAGAACGGTACGGTCGAGCTTCAGGAATCCCCCGCCCATTTGCCAACCCTGCTGCGCGAGCTTGTCGACCAGATGGCGGCAATGGCCGATGACAAAGGCAATCAGCTCTTGGTCGAGATCGACCCCGAACTGCCGGATTCTATCTACGTCGATCAGCGTCGCTTCAGACAAATCCTCTGGAACCTGCTCGGTAATGCGCTCAAGTTTACCCGCGACGGCACTGTTTCCATGAATGCGATCGCGACCGGATCAACCACGCACGACCACGCTTCCGGAAGGCTGCAAATCAAAGTCAGTGACACCGGCGAAGGCCTCCCTCAAAGCGATCAGGAACGGCTTTTCGAACCGTTCTACCAGGCCCAAGAAAATCGCAAGAAGCCAAAGGAGGGAATCGGACTGGGGCTCGCAATCGTGGACGGCCTGGTCAGAGCGATGGGTGGTGTCCTCGACTTCGACAGCACCCCCGGACGCGGGAGCACGTTCCATTTCGACCTGCCACTAAAACCCGTGGGCGATTCCGAGCCAGCCTCTCCGGCACCCTCCCGCCCGCACACGCAGGCCGTCACGACGCCGGATGACACCCGCATTCTTCTGGTCGACGACGATGTCGACGTACGCGAAGCCGCCGAAGATACCCTGCGTCAGCTCGGATACGACGTATCCGTGGCCACGGACGGACAGCAGGCCTGCGAGCGGATCGCACTCCAGGACTACGACCTGATCCTGATGGACTGTCGCATGCCGGTAAAAGACGGCTTCCAGGCAACGCGCGAGATCCGCGGAACGCTACAGGAACAGCCACACCGACCGCGTCCGGTGATCGTTGCGCTCACAGCGGCTGTGATGACCGATGATCGCGACGAGTGCCTGGCGGCCGGGATGGACGACATCCTGCCCAAACCCTATAACCGCCAGAAACTCAAGGTAATTCTGGCGCGCTGGATCGCGTAAGCCGGTCCAACCGACGATCTTTGCAAGGGCACTCCGGCATCCTCTGCTCCCACACGCTCCTTGCCAACATGACAATCGAGATGTCCGTGCCGCGGCGTTGGATCATCACAGACCGTCGATGCCGGGACGCGCCACACCGGGGCCGCTCGGCATTCAACATTGCGTCTGGCAAAGCCTTGTCATTCGTTGCGCACGGAAAGCACGCCATACTGCTGCGCGGAACGCCGGAAGACCGTGTTGCCAGTGGCGCGCTCGTATACCGTAAGCGTGAGCATCAGGCTGGGGCTGCTGTTTTGCGCCTGAATACGAAACGTCTCGCGCAAGGGGATATTCAGCCCGGCACGGCCTTCTCTTCCCGCCCGATTCAATTCATGAACGGCATACATCCGGTAATCGTCACCATTCTCGAGCTCGAGCGTGGTCGTGGACGCCATCCGCCCTCCGTTGAAACATGCCGCAATCGCCGTGTGCGCCCCCTGCAACCCACATGACAAAACGGCATAGAACGGATACTCGCGTTGCAGTCGCGTCTGCGCCGCCTCCCTTCGGCGGGCCTCCTGCTCCGCTCGGCGTTGCGCTTCCAGGCGCCGCTGTTCTCGCGCCTGTAACACCGTGCCCCCCTGGTCCCGAGCTTCGTCGCGATCCTTGAGGTACTGGATCGCGCCCGCCACCGACAGGTCCGCCTCCGTCAAATAGCCGGATTGGAGGATTTCTTCCCGCAGCTGCGAGTAGGCGGGTTCTCGGTTGTACCCGCGATCTCGCAAAATCGCCAGCTGCCCATGCGAGATCTCCTCGGGCCAGTCCAGGACGAACTCGAGCTCCGCATAGGATTCGTAGCCTGACCGGGTCGCATACCGCTCCCACAGTTCCTCCACTTCGACCAGCTGCCCCAAGTGGACTTCTGGCCGGGGGATCTCACGATAGTGACCACGCTGTTCCAGCGCCGTCTGGAGTTTCACGATATCGGCTGAAAAGCCCACAAAGATGTTGCAGGACCCCTCGCTCCGCCAGCCCCTCTCGCGGAGTGCCGCGAGTTGCGCATCCGCGTCTTTGTAAAGGTCATCCAGCGAGTCATACACCTTCTCGAACGCCATGATGTCTTCTGGCTCAAGCAGCAGATGCGCAGGCGAATACCGCTTCCACTCAGAAAATTCGCTCGCCAGGGCTTCGCTGAGCATATCTGTCAGCTCGCGCAGTTCGGGTATTTCGGCATCGGGGCGACCCATATCCGGTGACGTTTCCAGCAGCAGGAGCTGCCGTTCGATCGCCTGGGCTGCTCGCCGGGCGGCATCCGGCGATTTGGTAGAAAGAAAACGCCGGCATCGGTCCAGACCATCCAGCGCTCCTTCGGTTACGATTACTTGTGGCACTCCGGAGCAGCCTTTTCCTCATCCGTGCCCCAGGTGTTCAACCAGGCACGTGCTTCCTGCCCGGTCACGTGTCGGCCGGTTTCCTGATAAGCAGCCCAGGCCGCGAGAGCTTCCTGCCTGAAGCCCTCGCGAGCTTCTTCGCGCTCGACATATTGCCGAATCGCTTCGAGCATGATCCAGTGAGACGAGCGCCGACGCTGGCTGGGGAGATGCTGGACCCGACTTTTCAACGCGTCGTCAATCTTCAGGGAGGTTGCCATAGCGGCCTCTTATCACATGGTAATACCTCTCGATACTCTATCGTTTCTTTCCACTGCGAGTCCACTATCAAATCTCTGTATACAGGCTTGCGACTCAACCGGGCTGAAACCGACCCGAAGCCGGGTAGGCGCCAGCGGTCGGTTGGCACAGCACGACCGGCGATCAGGGCACAACGAGTGCCATGCGCCTTTGAAGCTCGACGGCGTTTTCGGATGCAATCCTGCGAAACGCGGCACTGATGCGGGTGTCATCCGACACGGTTTGCCAGTACCCAATTGCGGTGTGACAAGTAGTGACCCACACGGCATGTTCACGGGGCAATGGCAGGGCGGGCTCGAACGTCACGCGCGGCAACTCGCCACCCGGGAGCGGCGCGTAGGCCATCGGGAGCATGTCGTAGACCGGGCACAGGACAAGCCGGCCGCCCTCCGGGCGAAAGGCGAGGTTGCCCGGATGCATGTCGCTATTGGCGATCAGTCGACCGAACCAGGTGATGTGACGGATAGCTGCAACCGCCTCCGGGGTCAGCAGACGCTTGTCGGCGAGCCCCGGGGCAAGGGTGTCCCATGCCGATGGCGCATGGCCGAGCAAGGCCGCGTTCACGGTCTCCAGCGTCACCACCGGGCTGCGGCCGACCAGGCCATGGCGATCGAAGCGTTCGACTTCCAGGAACGTGCGGCCCTGATGCTGGAGGATTCGGCTGGGCGGCCCCTGCACGCCGGG
>NZ_KB900043.1:0-14835 GCF_000378545.1 Thioalkalivibrio sp. ALE23
TCCGAAGTCGGGCAATCCGCCAACGAGGCGCAGGTCCGGGAAGCGAAGGAGCTGCACGAAACCACGGAAGAAGGCTTCATCCAGAGCATCCAGAGCGTCTTCAACCGGCTGTATTACCCCGGTGCCGAAGGCACGCTGGAGGCGGCCACGATCGACAATGGCCTGAAGTTCGGTAAGAACGACCAGTCCCCGGAAGCGCAGATCGAGAAGTACCTGTCCTCGACCCGGTGCGACGAGAAGCTGATCGAGGACCTGGAAAGCGAAATGGATGCCATGATCTCCATGGCGGAATCCATGCTCTGGCGAGAGGGGCAGAAACGCGAGCCGTGGAAGGACATCCGCATGCGAGCGGTCGCGAAGCCGGACTGGCCGTGGCTCCCCGGCAGCAAGGGTCTGGATCAGGTGAAGACCAGCGCCCTGTCCCGGGGCATCTGGCGTGAAGGCGCGGACGGCTACATCGAGAAGGGGCCGTTCGCCAAGGAAAAAACCAGCGTCAGCGTGACCACCCGCGCCACGGACGAGAAAACCGGCGAACTGGAGCTGACGATCAGCCCAAAAAACGCGGGGAATACCCCACGGGTTCACTACAGCACCGATCCCGGCGTGTCGGAGCGGGATCCGGTGGTCGATGATCTGGAGGCTTTCCGGACCACCGAGCCGACCCTGTACTTCCTGGCGGTGGACCCGGACGGCGAGCACGAGACCGGGGATGCCTTCCTCTGGAAAGCCCAGATCAAGATCCGCCACGAGGTCCACAGCAAACCGGACCACCGGGTCGTGGAGCTGCAGTCCACCCCGAGGGCGACCCTCTACTACACCACGGGCGGTTTCAGCCCTCGGGAGGGTGTCGAATACACCGAGCCCTTCCGGATTGAGGACGGCCAGGTGCTGGTTCAGGTCTACGCCTGTGCCGGGGCGGCCGAGCAGACCGAGAAGTTCACGATTCAGCCCGCCAGCGATGCCGGCGGTCGTCCGGAGATCGACCCGCATCAACCGGCTCGCCTGCAGAATTCGAAGGTGCGTCTTGATACGACCGAGTCCGTGTTCAAGGTTCTGGTGGACTTCAAGGATCGCGACGTGAAGATGCAGCAGGTGCGCCTGCGGATCGGGGAGGGTGAAGACACGGTGGAGGTTGGCTTCAACTCCCGGACGGTCACCCCGGCGACCCTCGAAACGACCATCAATACGCTGCGCGAGGCCATCGGCGATCCTGATGCCCCGGTGCAGATGAACATCCGCAACGGTGGCGGGGAGTTCGCGACCGGCGAAGACCTCAAGCACTTCGCGGAGATCGCCGGCCTTCAGCTTCAGGCCGACCAGGTCAGCCAGTAAGGAGGTCCCATGGCCGCTGCAATGACACAGGTGGATGCAATGCCTCGCACGAAGAATACCAAGCAGTACGCGCAGGAAACCGCTGGCTTCGGCGTCCCCAAAACCACGGCGCCGCATCACTTCATCGTGGAGGTCCCGCGCGGCAACAACCAGCCAGTGAACATCACCGAGGACCTGGGCGTCGCCGTGGAGGATCGTCGACACGAGGTGCTGGACCGGGTGGTTATTCCCCGTCGCAACTGGACCGAGATTCAGGCCGCGGTGAAGCGTGCGTTCAACGAACGTCTGAAAGCCCACAACCTCGCCACCGGGCAGTGGAAGGTCGGTACGGTCCCCGTGGATCGGATGCTCGGCAAGGAGCTGTGCGTGCTCGGCTGGGCCATCGAGGACATGCGGCCGGAGGAGGCCCGCTACGCCCTGCGGAACTGGCTGGCGCTGCGCCCCGAGGAACGATGGTGGCTGTTCGACATGGTGGCCGCGACGGTGGGTGGCCCCGAGGGTAAGGGGCGCGGCTGGCGCATGGCGCTTCGCTATGCCCTCGGCGATACCCCGGAGGCTACCGTGCGCAATGCCCGCTTCGGCGACGACATCCAGACCAACAAGAAAAAGCCCGATTCGGAGCCGAATCTGGGCCTGTTCACGGACGAGAAGGAATAAAGCCATGACCGACGCGAAATACCCGAACCTGGAACCCATGAGCCTGAAGGATGCCCCGGCGCTGATCGAGCGGGTATTCCCGGCGCAGAAGGTGTCGGCGGAGGCGCAGAAGGAGAGGAAAGCCGGATCCGGCCAGACCCTCACAGCGCTGGGTTCCTACTGGAAGGGGCGCAAGCCGCTGATCATGGTGCGAGCCGTGGTTTTGGCGAGTCTCCTGCCAGTGACCGAGGACGTGGAAGCGGATCTGGCAATCTTTGAGAAGCTGATGGCCATGGACGATGCGGCCTTCGGGCGCCGAGAACCCAAGTTGAGTCCTATGGAGGTCGCTGAAACGGTCGCTCTGCAAACCCCCCAGGCCTTCTTCGACTTCACGGCCACCGGTCGGGTCCTGGACGAGGAAGACATCGAAGATGTGACTTTCCCCATCGATCTGGAGGATTACCCCGGCCTGCGCATTCGCTGGAAGCGTGGACTGGATACGGGGGCCAAGGCATCGGTGCTGGCAAAGGCTATGGTCGACATGACCTACGAAGACAAGGTCGCACTGACAAAGCGGCCGGAGGAAGTCGATCCGGACACCCTGTATAGACCCATCTGGCGGGATGTGAACGCGCACCTCGGGCATTTCGGGATCGAGGCGCATTCCCACGAAGAACTGGTCGAACAGCTTGGCATCCTGCGTTACGGGCATCGCCCCCGGGTGGGTGACACCTTCTGCGGCGGTGGCTCCATCCCGTTCGAGGCGGCCCGGCTCGGGTGTGATGCCTACGCCTCGGACCTCAACCCAGTCGCCTGCATGCTGACCTGGGGTGCTTTCAATATCATCGGGGCAGATGAGCAACGGCGCTCCGAAATCGAGGCGGAACAGCAGCAGGTGGCCAAGGCCGTAGACCGGGAGATTACGGAGCTGGGGGTCGAGCACAACGAGCGCGGTGATCGGGCTAAGGTCTACCTCTATTGTCTGGAGATGCAGTGCCCCGAGACGGGTTGGAGGGTGCCGATGGCACCGAGCTGGGTGATCTCCAAGACGCGGAAGGTCATCGCTAAATTGATCCCGAACCATCAGGCAAAGCGTTTCGACATCGAGGTCGTCACTGGGGTGTCGGATGCTGATATTAAAGTGGCAAGTCAGGGCACGGTTCGCGATGGAAACCTGACTTACGAACTGGACGGCAAACGATATACCACGCCGATCAGCACCCTACGAGGGGATTGCCAAGACGAGAACGGTGTTCGCCGCAATCGACTCCGTCAATGGAAAAAGCATGACTTCATGCCGTGGCCGAATGACATCTTTCATGAGCGCCTTTACGCCATCCAGTGGATGAAGGCGGACACTCTTGGTCGCGCCCGTCCTGAGACCTACTTCGCCTCGGTCACGGACGCTGATCTGGAGCGGGAGTGCAAGGTCGAGCGGATCGTCTCCGAGAACCTGGCGGACTGGCAGGAGCAAGGGCTGGTTCCGGATATGGCGATCGAGCCCGGCGATAAAACAGATGAGCTTATCCGCACGCGCGGCTGGCGGTACTGGCATCAGCTATTTAATCCGAGGCAGATCCTCCAGTTCGCTCTTTGGAAAAAAAATGCCAAAGGTCCGCATAATCTGGTCTGGATGGCTAGAGCACTCGACTTCAATTCAAAGCTAAACCCGTGGGTGGGCCCCTCCGGGTACGAGAAAACCAACAACGTTTTCTCCAACCAGGCCCTTAATACGCTCATGAACTATGGCGTTCGCGGGTGGAGTGTAACCAGCACTACCTTCACACTGCCCGAACACTCAGAAATTCATGCGGACAGGGTGAAGTCCGAAACGAAATCCGCTGCTGAACTTTCTGACAACTGCGAGCTTTGGGTTACCGACCCGCCGTACGCTGATGCGGTCCACTACCACGAAATCACCGAGTTCTTCATCGCTTGGCTCCGCAAGAACCCGCCCGCTCCGTTCAACGAATGGAATTGGGATTCCCGTCGAGCCCTCGCGATTCATGGGGCTGGAGAAGAGTTCCGCCGATCAATGGTCGAGTCCTACTCCGCCATGGCCGAGAACATGCCGGACAACGGCCTCCAGTGCGTGATGTTCACCCACCAGGACCCGAGCGTCTGGGGCGACATGATCTCGATCTTCTGGGCAGCGGGGCTCCAGGTCGTCGGTGCTTGGTACATCGCCACCGAGGCGAGTACCGCCCTGCGCTCCGGCGCCCACGTCCAGGGCACCGTCACCCTGATTCTGCGTAAGCGCGGCCAGGGCGCGGGGGAAGCCTTCAAGCGTCGGCTCTTCCCGATGATCCGCAAGGAAGTGGATGCGCAGATTTCGGAGATGATGCGTCTCAACGATCAGGCGAAGGCGCACGGCGGCAGCGTGTTCAGCGATGCCGATCTTCAGATGGCCGGTTATGCCGCCGCTCTGAAGGTCCTGACCGCGTACACGAAGATCGACGGCAAGGAGGTCCACACCTTCGCGCTCCAGCCAAGGAAGAAGGGGGAGAAGAACGTGGTGGACGAGATCGCCGAGTACGCTTCGGAACTCGCCAACAACGCCCTGATCGCGGAGGACCTGAAGGCGATCAACGAAGACACCTGGGAGCACCTGTCCGCGATCGAACGCTTCTATGTACGCCTGCTGGCAATCGAGGCGGACGGGGTGTTCAAGCTGGACAACTACCAGAACTTCGGCAAGGCGTTCCGGGTGGAGTACCAGCCGATGATGGCCTCGACCACGGCGAACAAGGCCCGCCTGAAGGGCGCTCAGGACTTCCGTGGTCGTGAACTCCTTAACGGCGAACTGGCGGGCACGGTGCTGGGTGAAGTCCTGCTGGCGGTGCGTGACCTCCTGGACGACAAGGATCCGCAGACGGTTCTGGCGGAAACGCAGTCCAACCTCGGGGCGCAGTACCTGTCGCAGCGGCCGCATCTGATGGCCGTCGCTCAGTTCCTCTCCCGGATGCTGGCGGAGCGTCGCCCGGAGGAAGCGGAGAAGGCCGAAATCTTCGCGAACCGCATCCGCAACGAGGGCTGGTAACCCATGTCCGGCGGCCCGATCCGACGCTACTCGACCCGTCAGGACCGCATCGACACCACGGTCCTGACGAACGAACTTGAAAACGCGCGGCGGTACGACCGGATCGCGGGATATTTCACCTCGTCGCTGTTCGAAATCGCGGGGGAACAACTCGCGCGTATCGGCCAGGTCCGCATCGTCTGCAACGCGGATGTCTCGGGTGACGACCTCCAGGTTGCGAAGAATCGAGAGGCCGCGCTTCTCGGGCGACTCCACAACGATCCCGGTCTGGAATCCCTGTTACGCCAGGATCGCTATCGTCTGCTGGATGAGTTCCTGCAGGCTCACCCGGATGCCATCCGTGTGGTACCCAACGAAGTCTGCGGGTTGATCCACGGGAAGGCCGGGGTCATCGAACGCGCGGACGGCAACCGCCTCGCCTTCATCGGCTCGATGAACGAAACCCGGATGGGGTGGAAAGGCAACTACGAAATCCTCTGGTCCGATGAATCGAATGAGGGGGCGGACTGGGTGCAGAGCGAGTTCGACTGGCTCTGGGAACGTTCCCACCCCCTCCCGCGCGTCGTCCTCCAGGAGATCCACCGACGCTCCAAACGGACCGAGGTTGCCATCGAGGACATCGAGGATCCGGAGGACGTAGGCCCGGCGGCCGTCGTGGAATCCCCGATGTATCAGGAAGGCTTCTCGCTCAGCCCCTGGCAGCGGGCGTTCGTCAGCGAAGCCCTCAAGCACAAGGAATGGTTCGGGGTCGCCCGTCTACTGCTGGCGGACGAGGTTGGCCTCGGCAAAACCCTTTCGCTGGCGACCGCCACCATCGTTCTGGCGCTCCAGTCCCACGCGAACCCGGACAGGGCGAAGCGCCGACGGAGCCGGCCCATTGCGATCTTTGCCCCGGCGACCCTGACCGAACAATGGCAGGTCGAATTGATCGACAAGCTGGGTGTCTCGATCGGACGGTGGAGTTCGTTCCACAAAGCATGGATCGATCCCCAGGGTCATATCGTCTCCCCGAAAGGGGCGGAGCAGATCGCCCGCTGTCCGTTCCGCATCGGGGTCATTTCGACCGGGCTGCTATCTCAGCCCACCCAGGAGCGCGAGATCCTGGAGAATCTTGAGTTCGAGACGGTGGTTCTCGACGAGTCGCACAAGGCTCGGGAACGTCAGGGTGCCGGCCCCGACGCCGGTGAGCCCAACGTGCTCCTGCAACACGCCCGACGATTCGCCCAACAGGCCGACAACGTGCTTCTGGGTACCGCGACCCCCATGCAGACCGAGATTTCCGACCTCTGGGGGCAGCTCGGTGTTCTGCATCAGGGGCGCGGTCGTTTCGTGCTGGGCAACGACTTCAGCCCCTGGCACAAGCCCGACCGGGTAATCCCGCTGCTGACCGGCGCGGAACAACCGACGGATGTTGATGAGGCCTGGAACTATCTGCGTTCTCCCATTCCACCAACCGAAAGCTCCCCGTTTCCGAGCTATCGGTTGATGAACGAAAAGATCCGCAGGGATCTGGAGATGCGTGAAGGGGACTTCGATCCGCCCCGTAATGCCTCGCGTGCGGATCTGGAGATCGATACTCAGGAAACGATCGAAGATGAACTGGAGCGCCGGGAGCAGGGCACGACGTTCTTCCAGCGCCACAACCCGATCGTTCGCCATGTCGTGCTGCGCAAACGCGCGGATCTGGAGGAAAAGGGGCTGCTCCAGAAGGTCGGCGTGGTTCTTCACCCGGATCCCCAGCGTGTCGATGATGAAAGCGGATTCTTCGCCCTGTTCGAAGGCAAGGCGCTTCGGACCCGGGATGCCTTCGATAACGCCTACGAAGCCGCCAACCGTTTCGGAACCGCCTACGGCCGGCGAAAGCAGGCCGCCGGTTTCATGACCAATCTGATGCGCCAGCGTCTATGTTCCAGCCCTTATGCTGCGCGCTCGACCGCGGAAAAGCTGCTTCAGGAGGGGGAGGTCGAAGAGGACCTTCTGGAAGAGGACGAAGCCGGCGAAATCGACATCCCGACGGACGAGGAGCGGGAGGCACTACATGAACTGATCCGTCAGGTGGACCAGCTTAGTGGTGAGGACCCCAAGGTCTCCGCCGTTCGGTACTACCTGGACGTTGAGGGGTGGGCCGAACACGGTTGCATCATCTTCTCGCAGTATTACGACACGGCGGAGTGGATCGCCCGGCAGGTGGCGGCCATGTTCCCCTCTGACCCGGTTGGCCTCTATGCCGGCGCCGGCAAGAGCCGTCTGTTCCGTGGGGAACAGTCTTCCACCGCAGATCGGGAAAACCTGAAGCGGATGGTCAAGGAGCGCGAAATTCGGTTGATGGTTGCGACCGACGCCGCCGGCGAGGGCCTGAACCTGCAAACCCTTGGAACCCTGATCAACATCGATCTCCCCTGGAACCCGGTGAAGCTGGAACAGCGAATCGGCCGGATCAAGCGGTTCGGTCAGACCCGCGCCAACGTGGACATGCTGAACCTGGTTTACCAGGACACGGTAGACGCGACGATCTATGAGCGCCTTTCCGAGCGCATGCAGGATCGCTACGACCTATTCGGATCGCTCCCCGACACGATCGAGGACGAGTGGATCGAGGATGAAGCGAAGCTGGCGCAGGAGATGGACAAGCGGATCGAGAACCGAAAGAAGGTCAACGGGTTCGATCTACGCTACAACGACAGCGTGCTTGAAGGCGGGGACGACCCATGGCGGGACTGCGTGCAGGTTCTATCGCGGCAAGATATCGAGGAAGTGATGCGTTCGGGGTGGTAGAACCGTCCACCCGAGGGAGTAGTTCACGGTGTCGGCCGAGGACGCATTGACCGTTGCTGAAGCCATCGTCAACGGGAACATCGCGCAGTATCGGCTGGATTCTGTTTCCGGGCGTGTATTGGGACGCCAATCCTGAATTACGGTTACCCCTTCCTTTCGATGGGGCATTTTGTCACGCTGGTCTGAAGCGCGAAATCCGGCCGCGCATGTTCGCCGGGAAAAAGGAAGAGTCACTATGAAAGGACTGATCATCGGGCTGCTGGGTGCAGTCCTGTTTCTGGGGGCCGGCGTGGCCTCGGCACAAACGACTTACGACCACACGACGGGCAATCAGTACAACACTATCGGCAACACCACCTACGGGTACAACCCTCGCACGGGTTCGCGCTGGCAGACGACCAACCAGGGCAACCGGAGCTACGGGATCGATTCCGATGGCAACTCCTGGAGTTACGACCGGCGCAGCGGAACCTATAGCAACCCCGGCGCCGGGGAGTTCCGCCAGAACAGCCCGAACACGGGAAGCCCGTTCGGTCGCTGATGATCCACCGACCGGGAGGCCCGCCGTCGTGCGGGCCTTTTCTTCGTGTGACGTTGAAATGCTCCATTGCGGCCCTGCACTGACAGGGCGCCCTCTCGTTTTTAAGCCGCAATTCAGGAAATCGGGCGCATAGTGATCCTTGGAAGGACCATCAGGCGTCCTTTCGGGTGATTCCAGATCGCTGCAACGAGATCACGATTGCTGACGAAACGCGGAGGCTTCATGCCCGACAACCACAGCACCAGTCGCCGTACCTTCCTGCGCCGCGCATCCGCCGCGGTGGCCGCCATTCCGGTGGTGAGCCTGGTGGGCACACAATCCCTGTACGCGGCGGACGAGAAGGCCGAAGACGGTCACGCCCACGACTACGTGGACGATGCCGCCGATGCGGCGGATCACCCGCAGTACCAGGAGGGCGCCCGTTGTGACAACTGCGCCTTCTGGGACGACACGGCTGACGCACCGGAAGGGTACGGCGGCTGCCACCACCAGGCCTTCCAGAACGTGCTGGTCGCCGATGGCGGCTGGTGTGACGCGCACGTCCGCACCTGACGACAGGGTGGCGATGGCCCGTCGGCCTGCCCGGCGGGCGTCTTCCTCGTTGTCTCGGCGGCGGCCGATCGCGCCGCTGCCTGAATCCACTGTATGGCCCCATGGTGCGCCCGATGAGGAACGCGGGCGCCCGGTGGCATCACGTCGCCCAGAAGAAGGCTTGCCCCGATGACGTGATTTTTTCGATCGTTTCCGGCAGCATAGGCGATGGACATCGTTCGTACCGGTGTCCGATGCGGACGGAACCGCCCGGCAGAATGCCCCCTCGCGGGCGTGGCCGGGCCCGCAAACGCCGGTCACGCCGGATCGACTGCAAGGAGGCCTCATGCTGAACGCTGTGCCGTGCTCCCGGATCACCCCCGATCCTCGTGCCTCCCTTGCGCCACCCCTCACTGACGACTTCCCTCGAGCCTCGATGCCCGGGCCACCTGCGCGTGCCCGGATGGCGGTGCCGTTCGAACGGAACGGGGAGGGTGGCCCGTCGCGTGACCGCTGACGACTCTGAAGCCACTACCACCGGAAGGAATTGATCATGGCCGATTACATGCTCCACGTTCACAGCACCCGCGAACACTTCACCATCGCCCACTGCCAGACGCAGGGGCGTCGCTTCATCCTGAACCGTGTGACCCCCGGTAGCGGACCCATGCCGGACTGCCAGGACCTGGAAGGCCAGACGTTCAAGGACCTCGAATCGATCGAGCGGACCGTAACGGCCCGGATGCGTGATGAAGGCCGGGAGGCGACGCCCAGCACGACCCTTTCCCGCGTGATGCTCGCCCGCGAGATCGGCGAACGCTGGTTGCGGAAAGCCGCGGAAGCCATCCACCGGATTCCCGGCGGCCCGACGGCCGAGGATGTGCCCGACGAACAGGTGGCGCCGCAGTCCGACGGCTCACTGCTGATCTGGGTGGATCTGCCGTCCGAGACCGTGGATCTCCGCGTACCGCCGGAATCCTGGGCCTGGCGGGGCCACTGATCCGCGATCCGACCGGCACCCGCCACGCGATCCTGGCGGGTGCCGGCTATTCGGTTGTTCCGCGACCGCGCGAGTCCCGGCTGCCTGTCCCCGTCACGATCTTCCGGAGCACAGCACCGGCCTCGATGTATCGCCGATAATCGTCCTGCGCGCCCGGGGAGCCCGGATCGTAGCCGTAGTGCTCGCACCCGATGCGGTCGCTCACCGGGCTGTATGCTCTGTCTCGCATCTCCCTCATCTCGATCGCAGAGCCATCTTGTAAGCCCTCCAGGCATCGGCTGGCCGGGCACTTCCGGCTCGATCCATCCAGTGCCGGCGCTCCGCCCGCGTCAGGCTATTCCACCAGGCCATGCCTTCCAGGGCATCCCGGGGCGTCGGTTTCGATGCATTGCGCGATTCGTCGTCCATCGAGCTTCCTCTGTTTCACCGGAACGCTGAGTGCCCCTTGGCTGGCGGGTGGGGCAATCGAGGCCGAATCTCGCCCCCCCCTTAAAAATAGACAGTCCACCGATTTTCGGTAGGGTGGCACTGAATCCAACGGAACCGGCGCGAAGCCGGAAGGAGAAAAAACCACCATGAATCGCATGATCGACTATTTCCGGGAACTGGAGCGTTTCCGCGACCGCGTGGCCGAAGCTCTCGAATCCGGACAAATCGAGGACCCTGAAATCGACATGGGCCCCGACGCGAAGATGACCCTCTCGGCGCATCTGGAGCGTTGTGAGGCCGCCCGGCCGGCACAGCCCGTTCCGTACGACCTCGACACCGAACTGATGGCGGTGATCACGACTGCGCACCTGCCGGAATCCGAGGTTCAGAAGGCTCCTTACGCGCTGAAGCGTGGGACGCTGATCGGCATGGAGCGGGAGGAGGGGTTCCTGATCTCGACTTGGCCGTTCCTTTCCGACGACAACCAGACCTTCCCTCAGATGAACGCCATCCGTCAGTGCTTCCACGAGCGCGGCATCGAGTGGGTCATGTTCGATCGGGACGGGAACGAAGTGGAAGCCTTCCCCACTTATGAATGGTGATGTGCGTCGACGCGCTTCGGCTGGTTCGGCCCACCAGCCGGGGCGTATCTGAAGAAATGGACAGGGTAGGACACTTATCCTACCTTGGAACCATCGAACACCACCCACTGAAACCGCCGGGCCAAAGCCACGGCGCACCAGCAGGAGAGACCGCTATGAGCTACGAAGTCCGAGGGACCCTCCACAATACCCGCGAAGAAGCACTTTCGGCACTGATCGGTGCTTTCGTTTACCCGGATATCGCGCCGGATCGTGATGATGCTCTGGAGGCGCTGGATAACCCCAGCGATACGGCCGACGAGCTGATCGCGGACTGGGGTGGCGACCTGGGGCCGGGCGAAACGCCCGCAACCGCCATCGAGATCGCCGACCATATCCGGGGCTATCGCTACGCCATTCTCAAGGCGGTCGGGTGCCCGCTGTTCCAGTATCGAGAGGATTCGGGGCATACCGAGGATCTGGAGGCGACCGATCTCGCGTCCGCCATCGACGAGGCCCGCGAGCTTCTTCGCGATGGTGATTGGCCGACTGGGGGCAAGACGACTTACGTTTCTGCGGCTGTGATTGACCCGTATGGCGGTGCGCATGGCGTCGAGGTTGCGATCCACCCTGAAGAACCGGAATGCACCGAGTCGGAACACGACTGGCAGAGCCCGCACGACCTTCTGGGTGGGCTTGAGGAAAATCCCGGCGTCTGGGGCAAGGGAGGCGGCGTGGTGGTCACCGAGGTCTGCCGTCACTGCGGAGCCTATCGGATCACCGATACCTGGGATCAGAGCCTGGGGCCGAAACCGGTCGAGACGATCCAGTACCGTGAGGCCGACGATGCCTCGACCGCGTGGGTGCGCGCAAACAAGGCGCCGTCCGTTCTGCGGTCGTTGATCGAGGACAAGGGGTACGGCCGGGTCCTTTCCGCGCTCCGGGAATTCGAAGACGATCCGGATGCTTGGATCGATGAGTACGACATGGACATCAAGGTCGATGGTGAGTGGGTCAGGGGAGAGCCTTTCGCGGATCTCGTGGATCGCCTCGACGCCGATCTGCGTTGGCCGTACTGAATCTGCACGAGGACTCGGCAATGGCAAATACCAAATCGAACGCCTCGGTCATGGAAATCGACAGCGAAGGTGGGCTTTCCCGCCAGGTAACTTTCTTTTGCGGGCTCCAGCCGCGTGAGTTCACAGTGAATGCCCTATCCGCTTCCTCTTTTCGTTTCGAGCTCGAACCTTCGTTCGGCACTCCGGGCTCAGTCGACGCCAGGATCCGTGTCTCGGTGCGACGGGATGGACGGTATTCGGGATCGTTTCATGCCCGTGCCGGGGACCTGGTGGTCGTCGAGACCTCGGCGACTCAGGGCGATGTCGCCCGGGCTGGTCTTTTTCGCGTAACCGCGGATGCCACATTGGAGCCGGTGCCGCCGGAGGATCTGGAGGTGGTCCGGCAAAAGGCCGCCGAAGCCCTTGAAACGGCGGATGCACCGGGTCTCCTGCGGGCCGCCCATGCGCTGCATGGGTCGCTGGAGTCCGTTACCGATGCGATGAGCTACCGCCAGTCGCTTCACCCGGAATCCGGATCCGAAGGCCAGAATTCGACGGGGTAGGATACGGGTGCTACCTTAATACTACCGGCACAAACGATGTCGGCTTCACTGAAATCGCCGGGCTCACCGCCACGGCGTACCAGAAGAAGGAGATCGAAAAATGCAGAACGATACCCGACTCGAAACCCCCTTTGACCGCCATGCCCCGGTCATCGGAAAACGGCTGTTCCGCCTGGCGCTGGAATGGAGCCGGTCCCCGGAACTTCCGGGTACGCAGAAAGAACGCGAAGACCGGATCCAGTCGATCCGTTCGCGCAAGCAGGTCATCCATGGCTCGCGATCGAAAAAGGCGGCGCGCGAAGCGGTCGAAGCCGCGGCGATGGATCTCGAGCGTGAACGCCGCGAGCGAAATAAGCGTCGTGCGGAAATGGCGATCGGTGTGTGCCGGATTGATCCTTACTGGTTGAAGCGGAAACAACCTCGGGAAGGTCGCCGAATGCTGGCCAAGCCCCCTCGCGGCCGGGATGCTGTCACTCTCCCGCAAGGCGACCTGGAAACGCGACTGCATGAACGGGTCGAAGCCTCGGTCCTGAAAGAACTGTATGACGGCTATCGTGTGAACGGCGCCGGCGTGGACACGGTTCATCTGACCCGGGATCCGGCGCAGGTCGGTGTCCGTCAGTCCGAGGAACTGGACTTGAAGTACTACAAGCGGGTCCAGTACCCGAAGAAGGTCACGCATACCCGGATTACCGTGCCTCGGGACTGGCGGTTGCGTGTTGCGCGAGCCGGTCTGACCCGCGTTGGCGGAATGCTGACGCTGGACGCCCAGCGTCTCGAAGGCGCCCCGGATGGCATCACCGTGTACGCCGCGGTCTGGCTGCATCAGGGCCGGGGATACGACCTTGCACATCGGCGTGGGTACATTGCCGTCGGCCTCGGCGACAACTATCACGCGGATACCGTGGAAAAGGCGCTGGCGGGCCTTCGGCGCAAGATTGGTCTGAAGAAGGCCGATGCTGATCTCGCGAATGCGCTGGAGCATCACGGCATCGAGGGCATCGTACAGAACCACCCCGATATCACCGTGACCGTCCAGGACGCGCGTAACACCGGCTCTTGCGAGTACGGCATTCAGTCCTGGTGCCACCGGACAGGCCTGCCGTACGAGAAAGGGGAGGCGCCGCTGGCGGACGTCTATCAGGCATACCAGAAAGCTCCGCTCCCCGAGGCAAGGGCGGCGATCCTGCGGGCTCTGCGTCGACAGAAGAAGGCCGTCCTGAAAACGGTCGCCTGACCGTGTTCGGCCCCGGTACTGGCCGGGGCCGACCCAAGGGGTATTCCTGATGGGGCGATAGACCGAATCACTGCGGCGCCCTGAAGGGCGCCCATCTGGACGAATCCGACTATCGCCGGCACCTGGAGCGAAAGTATCTCGGCCGCGATAGCCAAGACCATGCGAGGGAAAAGATGAAGCGGAGTATTTACTGTTCCGATCCGATCGAGAAGCTGCTGTCTCAATACGACCCGGGTGACGATGGGGAGCCCATGCGCTCCACCAGCGGCGCCATCAATACGGCCGTTGATCGCTACCTGGAGGTGGTGCGCCGTTCGATGCCTGCCTTCCAGCTGAATGAGTGGGGCCTGATCTTCGAGTCGCTCAATGGCGTCTGGATGCAGGAGGGTGCCGGGATGATCGAAGGCTCACTGAAGCTGGGCATCAGCGACAGCATCAGCCTGGATCGCCTCGACCAGAAATGGGAGGTTGAAGGGGATGCGCTTCTGGCGAAGCTCCAAGCGCTCACGTACTGCCAGCAGGTGGCGGTTATCGACGCGGCCGAACGGTTCTGGTCGCAACCCAACCGGGGCAGCACGCTCCGCGAGGAAATTGCCCTGGTCGTAGAGGAACGCTGTATTGAGGATTGATTGACCCGAAGGGTGAAGCCGGCGGCTCAACTGAGCCGCCGGTGTGTGAAAATTCACACGGTTAATCACTGCCTGTGCATGGCCGTTCTTTCGCTTTCATGCCGCCCCTCCAGAAGATCCGGAACACGCCAGTTCCAACCACTACCCTATCGGGCAGTTCTTCCACCACTATGCGACGGTCCTCAACCAGCGCGGGCTTGAAGACATTTCAACCACTACCCCGAAGGGTAGTTCTTCGACCTTGGTTCGGCGGCCTCACCCGGTTTCCGATTTCCGTCTTCCAACCACCACCCCCAAAGGGCAGTTCTTACACCCAGGATCTGTCCACGCTGCGCCGGCTGACCGGGCTCGCCCTACAACCACTACCCCGCAGGGCAGTTCTTCCACCACGGTGAGCCGTGCTACGGAATACCGGGCCGCGAACGACCTTACAACCACTGCCCCGTAGGGCAGTTCTTCCACCCCCGGCTCGACTCGAAGCTC
>NZ_KB900044.1:0-13605 GCF_000378545.1 Thioalkalivibrio sp. ALE23
CGGACTCCATCGTTTCGGCCATTTTTCTTCCTTCTTTCGATTGGATGGAGTTTCAGACTATCGTTTTTTGATGGAGTCGCAATTTCTTCATCGATTCGATTCTTTCAGGTTTCTCGCGACGTCCGTATTCGCGTAATACTCCTTCACATATTCCCGGCGTTCGCGTGCTTCCGCCTCGTTCCCTGACTCGGCAACGGACTCGGCTTTTCGTAGCTCAAGACGGGCCAGTTCTTCACGCATTTCCACCAACCGTGGCGCCATGGATTCGGTGTAACGGGATCCCGGGTAGGTGTCCATGAAGTCCGCCATGGACCGGAACACATCCCGCCCGCTTTCGATTCGCTGCGCTGTTTCGACGTGACGGCCCCGGGTCCATTGCCCCAGATCGGCCATCACCTCGGTGTAACTGGCATAGTCCGCGTCCGCATGGTCCGCGTAGTGCGACTGAAACGCCCGGGAAAGATCCTGTGCGCGCCGGAATTCGCCTTCATCCAGGCATCGGTGGGCGCCCTGAAGATAGATCCCCGGATCCAGTGTTTCGGCTTCACTGTCCTGCGCGACCGAACGACAGTCGGTCACGGCCGGATCGCCGTCTTCGAATCCGCTCGCCCGATCTCCGCCATTGCCCGTGGTGGCGCACCCGGCCAGCAGCATCACCCCCAGCCCGGCGGCTGTCATCCGAGCCATCGGCCCCCGCATGACCGGGGCCCTCACCGCATCTGCATTGTTCCGTGCCATTCAAAGTCTCCGTCTTCGTTTTCCGTCTGCCCGGTCAGGTTGCGGATCCGCTCCGACCAATCGGCCGGGCCGCTCGCCGCCATCGCCCATTCCACCGGACCTGCCCCTGGTTGATCCTTCGCGCGGACCACACCCTGCGTCTGAACGGCCGCGTCGCCGGCCGAACGGATCCGGATCTCCAGATCCCGGTCCACCACCGCCAGCCTTGCCCGCTGTTCACCGGCCTCCATGGCGTTCGGCATCAGCAGGGACGCGTCCTTCCACCGGAGCTGGCCTTCCGCTTCCTGCCAGGCCTCCGGCCCGCCACTCAGGGTTACCCCCTCAAACATCACATGGCCGGTGGCCGGCAGTGGCCGAGAGAGCCACTGGCGCGCAAAGTCCAGCGTCAGGTTGCCATCCACACCCTCGACTCGCCATTTCTGACCGAGGCCGGCTTCCATCTGCCCTCGGGCCGTGATGTCCTCGCCTGTAATCCGGAGGTCCGCCCGTGCCTGCCTGTTCCAACCCAACACCGGACGCAGCTGCCAATGGACGTCCCCAACCGCTTCACCCTGCCAGGCCACGCCGGTCATCCGCCCGGACCAGACCCGGCCATGGACCTGCTCCACGGCGAGATCCGTCGGCCACCCGCCGACCTTCTCCGCCATCGTGACCGCGGTGGACGCCGGGAACAGGATCACCCCCATAATCGCGCCTCCCAGGACCGCGGCGCTTCCGTAAAGCCAAGCGGCCTTCACGTCTCCGGCTCCCTGAACTCGACCGTGGCATCGACATGACCGGCGGCTTCACCGCGCTGGAGGCGCATCCGTTCCCCGGCCATCGCCACGCCCCCGTCGAACCGTTCCAGCCAGTTCACCAGGGCTGCGTACTCCACCCCCTCGAAGCGGACCTCGACCGCGCCATTGGAGGGACGGGCTTCCCGGAAACCGTCCTCAATGCCAACATCGGCCACGGTCGTCTCCACCCGGGTCAGGACCTCGGCGGGACTGGCCGGCGGATTCGATTCGAGGCCTTCCCCGTCATCGTTCGCCGTCGCCTTCTGGATCACATCCGCCTGACGCTCCACCCAGTCGGCTTCCGCCTGCGTCTGCACCACCCGATCCTGCAGTTCCGCACGCTTTTCCAGGGTTGGCTCCACCACCCCGATCGCGAAGAGCACCGCCAGCGCGATCCCGCCGCCGACCGTCACTACGGCCTTCTGACGGTCATCCAGACGCTCCCATGCTTTCATCACTGTTCATCCTCCGTGATCCGCATCCGTGCATCGACGCCACGGGTTTCCCGGTGAGTGTCCGCGAGTCGAACGTGTCCCCTGATGCGCCCCTCCAACGCTTCTCGGGCTTCTTCAATCGGACCCACGGAATCGGCCTGGAGCGCGATGTCGTACCGCCCCCGTTCCATTTCCACGCTGCGAACCGTCAGTTCATCGCGCGCAAGCTCTTCCGCCATCGGCCCCAGCCATTGCGCGATCTCGGGCGTCCGCCCCCGGGCTTCACCCGCGGAATCGCCATCCGACGCCAGGGCTCGTTCCACCTGCACGATCGGGTTGACCATGCGGGTATCCGGCAGTGCCTGCGAGAACGCAGCTTCCAACCGCTGTTCTTCGGCCGCCAGCCGGTTTTCCAGATGCGCGTTTTCAAGATGCAGCCCGACCGTCGCGACGACCGCCGCCGCGGCGGCGAGACCGGCAGGAACCCGCCAGCGCCGCCAGCTCGCCGTTTCGGGGCCATCGTCCGCCAGCAGGTTCATCGTGCGTGCGTTGCGCATCATGTTCCGCCAGTCTTCCGGCGACGCGCATCCGGTCACCCAGGCCATCAGGGAGCCATCCCAGCCCGCGCACGCCTCGATCGGCTCCACCTGCCCCGCACGGCCGCGGGCCCAGTCCCGCAACTCCGCCGGCATCCGGCGCGGAACCCCGTCCGGCGAAAACAGGATGCCGCCGTTCTCGTGATCCAGCAGGGTGTCCTCGCGAAACCCCTGCAGCGGCAACATTTCCGGCACCAGCCGGGCCCGGGCGAGCCCGACATCCCGGCACCATTGCCGCCACTGCTCCAGTATTTCGACACTGGCGACCGCCGCGACCATTCCGCTGTTCGTGTCCGGCCCGGGCTCGATGGCAACGGATTCCAGTGGCTCGCTGATCCGTTCTTCGAGCTCGAAGGGCAGCGCCCGGATCCGGCGGGACCGGGGCGAGCGTGGGAACGGAACCGGGTACAGCACCGCCCGATGCCCCGGGGCGATCACGATCACCCGGGATTCGATACTGTCCCCGGGTTCCCAGGGCTCCCCTTCGGCGCTGGAAACGGCTTCCACCGTTCCATCCCGCCCGATCCGGGCCCAGCGAACCGGTGTGTCCGGGGTATATCCGTCGCGGTCCGGCAGTTCCACCAGCCACCACCGTTCACCCTGCATTCTCACCACTGACATCCTCCCTGTTGCCGGTGCAGGACCGTTCCCCGCTCCGCGTTTACCCGCGTACAGAAGGCGTAGAGCCGGTGCTCTGTCCGGACATGCGCCTCGACATCGAAATGCCGAATGCCTTCACCCGAGGCGTCGATCTCCAATTCGTGTTCCATTGCGCGACGGACCCCCTCCGGCGCGTCCTCCGTCACGACCATGCGATTGCCCGTCCCCGGACGGGCCACCACCCAGGGCTCCAGCGCGTCGTACACCGCAGGCGTCACACCCTCCACATCCAGAAGTTCCGAGGCATGGGTCAGGGGGCGTGCGCCACTGGAACGCGCGGGATCCATCGCACGGTATTCGGGCAATTCGGCTTCCTCGTCCATCCATTGCCGAATGGCCTCCCCCAGTCCCTGTGGTGCGGATACGCCGGATTCCGCGGCCATCTCCGTCACCAGGGACTCGAAAGCCTCCATCGATGGCTCTTCCCTACCCAGACTGTTCAGATTGAACCGGCAGTGCAGATTGTGAACCCGTGCCTGCACCGTCATCCCATCCATATCGAATTCCACCGGCTCCGTCCGGCATTCGTAGTCATCTTCCCAGGGCAGGTGGCGATAGGCGGCGCCGTGGCCGCCCAGCATCCCCAGGGCGATTTCTTCCGCCCCGCGGACGGTCTGCCAGGCGCGTTCGTGCTCCTCCATCAGTTCCATCCGCTGGATCTGGTAGTGATCACGCATCCCCATGGCGGCCGCGGCCAGCGTCGCCAGTGCCACCACCAGCAGCGCCGTCAACAGGGCTACGCCGTGCTCGCGCCGCTTCACTGCGAACCTCCCACCACCATCATCCGGCCCACTGAGCCCACCGGCTCCAGGGTCAGATTCAATTCGACCAGCGCCGGCAATCGGTTCAGGCTTCCTTCGCCCCCGTTCTCGCGATCGCCGCCCACATCCGCCGGACGTCGATGAGCCTGGATCCACCGGGCGTCGTCTTCCGGGGGCTCCAGGGCATCCACGAAGCGTCGCCGGTCGCCGCCGGCTTTCCGATCCGCGTCCACGGGTGCCCAGGTGATTCGCTCCACGCCTTCTTCCTCGGAAAAGCGCCAGGTCACGCCCTGCAGTGCGCGCCCGCCAGCCCCGCTCATTCGAACCCAGTACGCCTCCATTCCCTCGTCCGTACTGCGCACCTCCATGATCGGCCGGCGTTCGCCGCGAACATCCCGTGTGCGGACTTCCACGGCATGGCGCAGATCGCGCTCCAGCAGCGAAAACATCATCGAGATCGACCGGACCTGTTCCGCCCGCTCAGCCGTGCGCGCTTCCGCATCCAGCACCGTGCGCAGACCGCCGGTCGCCAGTGCGGCCACGACGGCAAAAACTGCCACGGCCACCAGCAGCTCCAGCAGCGTGAAGCCGCGTGTGCGATCACGGGGCGGCATGCGTGCTCCGGCTGACGATGGCCCGGTCCTCACCATCCCCTTCTTCCCGCACACGGACCTCGATGCGATCCACCTCCGGCAGAGGCCACCGGGATTCGGGCGCGACCGACTCGATGCGGGTTTCCGCCACCCAGCTGCGCCCGCCCATGTGGGAACGGTTGGTGGCTCCATCAACCGGCTCCTCGATGCCTGACTCGTAGCGCGCCACCTGGTTGGCAGCGACCCAGGCCGCGACCTCGCGCTTTTCCAGCGCGTGGACGTTGTGCGCGTGCGTCGACCCCGCATGAATGGCCGCGCCCAGCGCAATCGCCAGGACCGCCAGCGCAACCACCACCTCGATCAACGTGAAACCGCGCATGATCAGCCCCCGCGTTCCAGCCGAACGCCGCCATCATCATCACGACGAACCTGCCAGCCGGCATCGACGCCGCCGCGTTCAATCACGACACGGAACTCGGGCATCGCCCTGATACCGGGCACCAGCAGTCGATCACCGTCCCCGGTGCGCCGCGCGGCTTCTTCCCGGTCCGCAATCTCCAGCCGGAACTGGAGGTCGCGGCCGGGCCATTGACGCTCACCCAGCAGACCATCGTCGAGCGGCACCCACTCCACGGCCCGCCCTTCGTCGATCCATCGCCGATGCAGGAATCGGTAGCCTTCGGCCGCGGTTTCAAACGCCAGAGGTTCCCCCGTGAGTGCGGCCCGGTCCCGGGCGTGCTGAAGATCCATCACGATCCGGTCCCCGACCCGCTCGATGCGACGGTCTTCCACCGCGCCGGACGCCAGTACGACACCCCCGGCGGTGACTCCGATGATCACCATGACCACGAGCACTTCCAGCAGCGTGAACCCTTTTTGCACCTTCAGCCCTCGATGCTCCAGGATCCGATGATCTCGTCCTCACCCGCATGCCGATCCCCGGCAGGCCCGAAGGAGTAGACATCGATGTCTCCGTGTTCCCCGGGTTCGAGGTACTGGTACGGGTTCCCCCACGGGTCTTCCGGCAGCCGGTCCAGATAGCCGCCATCGGGGTACGAATCCGGCTCCGGTCCGGCGGTCGGCTTTTCCACCAGCGCCTCCAGCCCCTGATCCGTCGTCGGGTAGTGATGGTTATCGAGTCGGTACATATCCAGGGCGCTCAAGAGACTCCGGATATCCTGGTGAGCCTGCGTGATCCGGGCCTCCTCGGGACGATCCATCACCCGGGGCACCACGACCGAGGCCAGAATCCCGAGGATCACGACCACCACCATGACCTCAATCAGCGTGAAGCCGCCCTGCTTCCTCTTCCCATCCATGCGTTCTCTCATGCTTCGCTATCCCACCAGTTGGTTCATGTCGAAAATCGGCAACAGGATCGCCATCACGATCCCCATCACTACCAGTCCCATCGTGACGATCAGCAACGGCTCGAACAGACCCATGGCCGTGCTGATCCGCCTCTGGACTTCGCCTTCCTGCGTGCGTGCCGCACGCTCCAGCATCCGGTTCAACTGGCCGCTTCCCTCACCACTGCGGATCAGATGGATCACGATGGGCGGGAAGGCGCCGGTCTCCTGCAGTGAAGCGGCGATCCCCGCACCTTCCCGAATTCGCCCGGATGCCTTCTCGACGGACTCGCGCATCGGTCGGTTCTCGATGACCTCGGCCCCGGTCTTCAGGGCGTCCAGCAGCGGGACGCCGCTCTCGGTAAGGATGCCCAGGGTGCGAGTGAAACGCGCCGTATTCACCGCCTGAACCGTTCGGCCCACAACCGGCACGCTCAGCAGCCATCCATCGAATCGGGCGCGGAACCCGGGGCGTCGCCAGCTTCGCGCGAAGACCACCCCGGCGGCCGCCAACCCCGCAAGGACCCAGACCCCATAACCGCGCGCGCCGTCGCTCAAGGTGATCAGCGCGACCGTAATCCAGGGCAGCGTGTTGGCCGTGTCATCGAACACCGCCACCACCTCCGGGACCACGTACACCACCAGCCCCACGGTGACGGCGATCGCCACCAGCGTCAGGATGATCGGGTAAATCAGGGCCACCCCGATCTTCTGGCGCATCTCGTGCTGGGCCTCCAGATGATCCGCCAGCCGCGACAACACCCCGTCCAGCTGTCCGGCGTCCTCGCCGGCCGCAACCGTGGACCGATAGATTGACGGGAACACCCGAGGGAACTCCGCCAGGGCCGCCGACAACGGCTGCCCTTCCACCACACGGGTCCGCACGGCCCGTAGCACCTGCGAGACCGCCGGGTTCTCCGACTGCGTGGCGACGGTATCCAGCCACTCCGCAATCGGGATCCCCGCCTCCGCCAGCGTTGCCATCTGGCGGGTGGCCGAAGCCAGGTCCATGCGACTGATCCGACCGACCGCCCGGGTTCGACCGGAGCGCCCGGGCTTTTCCTCGATGGCGGCCACTTCCAGCGGCTTCAGCCCCTGCTCGCGCAAGGCGCCCCGGGCACCCCGGTCGTTCTCGCCCTCGATCACGCCCTTGCGGACCCGACCGTGGCCGTCCATGGCTTCATAGTGGTACGCCGGCATGACGGTCAGCCCTCGTGGGTCACCCGCAGCATCTCCTCGATGCTGGTTTCGCCCTTGAGCACCAGGCGCCGGGCATCATCGCGCAGGCTTCGGCTGTTCCGACGCGCCCGCTCGGTGAGGGTCTGTTCCGACGCGTTATCGTGGATCAGTGCGCGCAACTCCTCGTCCATCTCGACCAGCTCGTACACCCCGGAGCGCCCCCGGTACCCGGTGTCGTGGCAGGCCTCGCAGCCCACGGGGTGCCCGATCACCGGAGGATCCGACGGGTCGTACTCCAGCAGACGGGCTTCGCGTTCCGAGGCCGCTTCCATGCGCCGGCAATCCGGGCACAGAGTCCGCACCAGACGCTGCGCGAGAATCCCGTTCAGCGTGGACGACAGCAGGAACGGCTCCACCCCCATATCCCGCAGCCGCGTGATCGCGCCGACCGCAGTGTTCGTATGCAGGGTCGAGAAGACGAGGTGCCCCGTCAGGCTGGCCTGAACCGCGATCTGGACCGTCTCGAGATCCCGGATCTCCCCGACCATCACCACGTCCGGATCCTGCCGGAGGATCGCCCGCAACCCACGGGCGAAAGTCATGTCGATCCGGCTGTTGATCTGCGTCTGGCCGATCCCCTCCAGGTAGTATTCGATCGGATCTTCGACGGTCAGGATGTTGCGGCTGTCATCGTTCAGTCGGGACAGTGCCGCATACAGTGTCGTGGTCTTGCCGGAGCCAGTCGGCCCGGTCACCAGCATGATCCCGTGCGGCCGTGTGACGACCCGCTCCAGCGCATCGTGGGTGTCCTTATCCATCCCCAGATGCTCCAGATCCAGCCGCCCCGCCGTCTTGTCCAGCAGGCGCATTACGACCCGCTCCCCGTGCGCTCCGGGCAACGTGGATACGCGTACGTCGACCGGGCGCCCGGCGACCCGAAGGGAAATCCGTCCGTCCTGGGGCAACCGTTTCTCGGCAATGTCCAGGTCCGCCATGACCTTCACGCGGGAGACGATCAACGGCGTCAGCGAGGCGCTGGGCGCGTAGACCCGGCGCATCACCCCATCCACCCGCATCCGCACGACCAGCTCCCGCTCAAAGGGCTCGATATGGATGTCCGAGGCATTTTCCCGCACCGCTTCGGTCAGCAGGGCATTGATGAGCCGGATGATCGGGGCGTCGTCTTCGCTCTCCAGCAGATCCTGCGGCTGTTCGAGATCCGCCGCCACGCTCGACAGGTCGAGCCCGAAGGTGTCCTCGATCGACGCGCCCTCCCCCATGGCCTGCGTCGTCGTGCTTTGATGCTCTTCATGCAGCCGTTTCTCGAAAGCCTCTTCATCGACCTGCACGACGGCGACCGGCCGGCGCGACCGGCGCTTCACCTCCAGGATGCCTTCCGGGTCGGCAGTGGCCGTGGCCCATACCTGTTCCGCACCCTCCTCTGGATCGAACCCGACCGGAAGGACGCCCATCCGCCGGGCATAGGCGAACCCGAAACGCACGGCTTCACCCTGAAGTGCCTCAGTCATCCCGTTTCTCCCGAACCTGGTCGAAGCTGGGCGGTAGTTCGGTCAGGCCATCCTGTTCGTCCATGACAGGAATATCGCGCCCCGTGGCCGCCTGCTGGCGCATCTGCTCGCCACGGATGTAGCTGTACTTCTCGCTGGACAGGGCTTCGCCGGTCGCACCGTCGCGCACGATTCGCGGGTAGATGAAAACCATCAGATTACGCTTCTCGGTCTCGGTCGACTGGTGCCGGAAAAGGCCGCCGACCCCCGGGAGGTTCCCGAGCCCCGGGACCTGATCTTCCGAGTCGGTCTGTTGCTCCTCGATCAATCCACCGAGCACCAGCATGGAACCGTCGTCCACGAGGACATGCGTATCGAGCGTGCGGGTGTTGGTTACCAGGTCCGCCGCCCCCTGAATCCCCGGGGCCAGCTGGGAGACCTCCTGCGACACGTCCAGGCGCACCGCGTCACCCTGGTTGATCTGCGGACGCACCCGAAGCTGTACGCCGATATCCTCGCGTTCGATGGTATCGAATGCCTGTCCGGATTCCTCGATGGTCCGCCCCATCACGAACGGGACGTTCTGCCCAACCACGATCTCCGCTTCCTCGTTGTCCAGGGTCAACAGGCTCGGCGTGGACAGGATGTTGCTGGACCGGTCCGCCTCCAGGGCTTCGATCAGCGCGGCCATGTGGGTGCTGCCGCTCGAACCGGCTCCACCGAAGGTCAGACCGTCCCCGAAACCCGGTGGCTGCGCCACCTCGCCCCCGAGGAAGGCATCCACGCCGGCCGCGAGATTCGCGAGCCCGCCGCTTTGTGCCCCGGTGAAGTTCAGCAGTCCCGCGGCGCTTTCGCCCCCGATCCCCCACTGCACCCCGAACTGACGCGCCTTGTCCGACGACACCTCAGCGATCACCGCCTCGACATGAACCTGTGCGCGCCGGATATCGAGGTCTTCGACCAGCGAATCCAGTTCATCCAGTCGATCCGACGGCCCGTAGGTGACGACGGTATTCGTTTCGGAGTGGGCACGGATGCGTACTTCTTCTTCGGAAAGCCCTTCTGCGTTCTGCCCCCGCCCTTCCAGGATCTCCTGCAGCAGTGTGGCAACACCCTCCGCATCCGAATACTGGAGGTAGTGCGTACGGGCGTTCCCCTGTTCTTCCTCGACATCCAGCTTGGCCGCCAGGCCTCGCAGATGCAGACGATCGCGCTTCGCGCCGCTGATGATCAGTGCGTTGCTGTTGCGATCCGGCACTACCGAGGCCTCCCGTCCTTCGGGCATCGGCCGGGTTTCGAGGGTGCGATTCAGCTGCTCCGCGAGCGAGACCGCACGCGCATGTTCGATCGCGATGACGTCAGTGTCCGTATCCAGAGGCTGATCGATCCGCTGAATCAGACGCTCGATCTTGCGGACGTTTTTCGCGGATCCGACCGCGACGAGCGTGTTCGATGTCTGGCTCCCCCTCAGCTCCCCCTCGCTCGGCAGCATGGGGCGCAGGGTCGCGAGCACGTCGGATACCGGCACGTACTCCAGTTCGATGATGTGGTGGACGTGTTCGCCGTCGGCGCCGGTTTCTTCCAGCCCCGCAATGGCTTCTGCCTGAACCTGGTTTTCGGGGACAATCCGGGTTGTGCTTTCTCCTTCGACCGCGGCGAACCCATGCACCGCCAGCACATCATGGAACAGCTCAACCAGCTGTCGTTCGCTGAGTCTTGTTCGGGAAATGACGTTGACTTCGCCTTCCACCTCCGGGTCGATAATGAAATTCCGGCCGGTTTCCTCGGATACCAGATCGATCACGTCCCGAATCTCGGCATCCCGGAGGTTGACCTGAATGCCGTCGTCGTCTCCCCAGGCCGGCGCCACAAAACCGATGGATGCGGCTGCCACTATGCCCCGGATTGCCCTCCATTGCTGCTTGCTGTTCATTGCCCTTCGATCTCGATTTTGATGTCCATTTCCCGCCCGCCACGATCCACGATCATCGGGATCATGTCGGCGTTTTCGATCGCGTCCGTCAGTTCGTTCGGGTTCGCGACGTTCTTCAGCTCTCGCCCGGCTACGGCCCGGATGATGTCGTCTTCCTCAAGACCTGCCTGAGCCGCCGGGTGTCCTTCCGGTACGCCCCCGATTCGGATGCCTTCCAGGCCACCGTTTTTCAGAATCGGCTCGGGCGCCAGGTCTTCCATGAGGGTTTCCGGTCGCTCGCGCCACCGCGAAACGGTCTCGCGGGATACCGACGCATCACGCAGTCCCGCTTTGCCACCGGATGGATCCGGCCGCTGACGGGCTTCGAGCATTGCTTCTTCGTCGAGGGAGATTCTTTCCAGCTGGCCGTCGCGCTGGATCACGATATGGTCGGCGTGGACTCCGTGAATCCGGATCTTCTCGCTGTTGCGCAGGGTGTCGCCCGGGCGCACCACTTCGGTTTTCTGTGCGTCGCCCGTACGCACCAACGCAACGCCATCACCGCCGGATCGATCGGATACGCCGGTCAGCTCAATGTTGATTCGGGATTCGGGGAGCATTTCCGGGGCACTGGATTCCGCCTCCGGGGATCGGCCGAACAGGGGGTGTTCGCCCGCTATACTGAATCCTCTCGGTGAAGATTCCGATGGTGACGATCGGTCCCGCTCCCCCAAATGAGAAGTCTCCGGGAGATCGACGCCGGATTGTTGTGCAACCGGATCGAACGCGTGCGGTACGAGGAGTACCCACGCGGCATACGTTGCCGCTGCCCCCAGGAACAGGGACAGAGCCGCATTGATCGCCGTCCTGTACTTGTCTCGATGGAATCCGTCCATCCCCTATCTCCTATAGGTCCTCCCTACGTGGAGGATGCCCCGGATGATAGCGATCACCCGGGGCCCAATGAAAGCGCCCCGTGGATGCGGGGCGCTTTCGGGTCAGCCGGCCGGGGTGTAGACCCCGCGCGAAGGCGATTCCAGTCGGCCCTGGCGCTTCAGGTAGCTCAGGGTCTGGGAGAGATGCGGCGTATCTTCGTGGCCGCTGCCCTGCAGCTTCTCGCGGATCTGCGAGACCGTGTACTCCTCACCCGGCTGCAGCTCGTTCATGATCGCCGTGGAGATCCCCCGCGGGCCCTGCTTGCGAGTGCCGCTGGCGGCCTTGCTCTTCGCAGCCTTCTTTCGAATCCCCAGGACCTCTTCCTGGTCCGCCAGACGCTTTTCCAGGCTGGAAAGCTCGTCTTGCTGCTCTTTCTCCAGCGCCCGCATCTGTTTCCGTTGCTCCTTCGCCAGCTCTTTCTGCTGCCGCTTGTGCTCTTTCTTCAGATCACGGATCGCCTGGCGGGTCTCGTCGATCTTGTCCTGCGCTTCCCTGCGCTTCTGCTCCATCTCCTGCTCCTGTTTCTTCTGTGCGTATTGGAACAACTCTTCCGAGCTCAGTTCTTCAACGTGCGTCATCTCATTTCCTCTTTCGAATTCGGGTCAAGGTTGACGGTCTTCAATCCCCGCTCTTCGGGGTCAACCCAACCTGTGGGTTTTGACCGATCCCTCCGTGGTTCGTTTTATATTAACCTGTTTTTTTTGCAGGTCCAAACAAAACAATGTTTATCGGTGTCTGAAACGCACGGGAGGAGAGGCCTCGAACCCGAAGCCTACCGGGGTGGGGTTACGGCGGACATCAAGCGCGAAGCCCCTCCCCCGTCCGTTCCATCCATGACACGGACAGGGAGAAGTTTCGCGCGATGCCTCTCGGATTCGACTTTTTCGGCTGCATCCTGCGCCACTTCCTGTCCCTGGGCTGCGGCATCACTGTACCACGCGCTTTCTTTGATTTCCCACGCGAAGCTCAGGCCGCCTTTTCTTCCCCCACGCCCCGCGCCCAGTTCCACAGGCTGACCAGATCCCGGTTTAGCCGCACTTCCCGGCGCCCGCGCGTAATCGCCATATACAGCAACCTCAGCTCTTCTTCCGATGGCAGCGCATGGTCCCGCTCGTCGGGCAGCCACCCGAAGATCCGGGGTACCCGGAGGGCGCTTTCCTCGCCAATCCCCTTGGCTCTCGGCTCGTACATGGTCCGCACGAAATCGTTGCCGATCACCACCCGATCGAACTCCCGGCCTTTCGCACGGTGAGCCGTCGTCAGGATGATGTCCGCCTGATTGGGATCGCTGCACTCGGCGTCACGGAGATGGGACAGAAGCTGGGGGATATGGTCGCCATAGCGCATCACGATCCGGATCCGCGAGAGCAGATCGTTGTCGCCCGCGGCGCTCGCGTATTCCTGAGCCTCGTCCAGATCCCGGAACCGCCGGATCATCGGGTCCCGGATTTCTCGTTTCTCGCCGGAATACAGGCGATATACGTCCATGATCGTGTTCAGGCCATAACTCTTGAGGCCGCCGACCCAGTGCTGGCGCGGTGCGTTCTCGAGCAGATACGCGGCGGCCTGAAACAGCCCGCCATTGGTGCGGTAGAGCAGGCACGCCGGCTGGCTATCATGGAGAAAATCCCCGCCGGTCCGGATGTCCGTCCGTTCCCCCAGCCCGCTCAGGAGGTATTCCGAGTTCAGGAAATCCCCGAGGATCAGGTTGGCGACCTCCGCCAGCTCCGGGCCGAACCGGAAACTGCCGGTCAGCGCCAGGGTTTCAGCCCCCTCCATGGACTGCATCACGTCCATTGCACCCCGGAATCCGTAGATCGACTGGTGCGTGTCTCCAACCGCCACCTTCTGGATGCCCTGCTGGCTTCGGAATACATCGAAAAGAGCGGGGTTCGTATCTTGTGCCTCGTCCAGATCGATTTCGTCGAACATGCCGCCGAACTGCGGCCCGGACAACTGAAAGAGCTTCAGGTAGCCGTCGTGTGGCATCGGCATCCGGTCATCCCGAACATCCTTCATGCGTTCCCACAGGTGGGTCGCGTGCGGGACGATCATGTCCACGGGGAACCCCAGGCCCTTGCGCGTTGTTTCCGGCACATGCTGCGGCCCGATCTCCCGGTCGCTTGACGCCATGTACTGCTGGACGGTCTCCAGAAGGATGCG
>NZ_KB900045.1:0-12674 GCF_000378545.1 Thioalkalivibrio sp. ALE23
GAGCGCGGAAGTGCTCGAAGACATCGCGAATACCCAGCTGCATCGGCCGCTGGCCGTCGAGGGCCATCACGTTGTAGGAAACCGAGACCTCGAGGTGGGTCATGGCAACCAGCTGGATCGCGATCAGATCCGGCTCGTGTCCAGCCTTCGTGTCCAGCACGATGCGGATACCCTTTTTCGAGGATTCGTCGCGCATATCCGCAACGCCCTCGATCTCCTTCTCCTTCACCAGATTGGCGATCTGCTCAACCAGCTTCGACTTGCTCGTGGCATACGGGATCTCGGTAATGACGAGGCGTTTCGCACCCCGGGACCGTTCTTCGGTGTGCCAGCGCGAGCGCAGCTTGACCTGACCCCGGCCGGTTTCCAGCGCCTGGATGTAGCCGTCGAGGCCATGGACGATACCCCCGGTGGGGAAATCCGGGCCGGGCATGTGTTCCACGATCTCGCGGGTGCTGATTTCCGGGTTGTCCAGCCACGCAAGAAAGGCGTTCGCGGTTTCGGCCAGGTTGTGCGGCGGAATGGAGGTGGCGAGACCGACCGCGATCCCTTCCGTCCCGTTGACCCAGAGGTTCGGGTAGGAGACCGGCAGGACCTCCGGCTCGCGTTCAGAACCGTCGAAGTTGTCGCGGAAGTCCACGGTGTTCTTGCCAATGTCGGCAAACATCTTCGCGCCCATCTTCGACAGGCGCATCTCGGTGTAACGCATCGCGGCCGCGTTGTCGCCGTCGATAGAGCCGAAATTGCCCTGGCCGTCGATCAGTGGATGTCGCATGGCCCACGGCTGCGCCATGCGGACGGCCGCACCGTAGGCGGCCGAGTCCCCGTGGGGGTGGTACTTACCGATCACCTCGCCGACGACGCGGGCCGACTTCTTGTGAGCGGATCCCGGCATGATGTTCAGTTCGTTCATCGCGTACAGGATCCGGCGATGAACCGGTTTCAGCCCGTCCCGGGCATCGGGCAGGGCGCGGTCGGTGATGACCGACAGCGAATAGTCGAGGAAGGCGTCCTGCATGATCTCCCGGGCCGGGAGATGGATCGCCTCATTGGGCTCACTCGGTTCGGTGGTTGTGGTTTCGTCCGTCATAGATCGGCTCCTTCCTGTTCAGATTTGGGGGTAGCGGGCAAGCCCGCTCAGTCGCAGCCACGTCCCACGCGGCCGCTGTTATTGGAATCGGTAAACCGTCGCCAGTGCCGCCAGCCCTGGGGGCAATGGAACCCCCATTCCCGAACCTTCGGACCGGTCAGGAACAGGCTGACCACGGGGGCGTCCACCGCCTCCAGTCGATGGGGTGCGCTCGGCCGACGAAAGGCACGACGCCCCGGTGTCATCAGGCGTGTGCCGTGCGGCATGTGCTCACGATAAGTGCCTGAAAGAATCCAGCTAACCGAGAGCCAAGGGTGATCGTGCAACGCCCTGTCGTCGTCGCTCTTCTGGACACAGTGCAGATAGATGTTGCACAGCCGGTTGCGAGGGATGACGTACCAGCGAAGCAGGTAGTCATCCCCGATCACGAAGTCCGGCGGTCGGCGCTCCATGTACCGGCGAGCCCAGCGTTCCAGGCGCCGGGTGAGCCAGCCGGGGCGTTGTTCGGTCGAGCGCGCCACGATCAGACGTCCAGACGGGCATGTTCCGCCCGCGCCTCGATGAATGCCCGGCGTGGCGGCACTTCCGATCCCATCAGCATTTCGAAAATGGGGTCGTCGGCTTCACGTCCGCCCTCCGGGTCATATTCGACGCGCCCGATGCGCCGGGTCTCCGGATCCATCGCGGCCTCCCACAGCTGGTCGGGGTTCATTTCGCCCAGACCCTTGAACCGCTGGACCGACCACGCATCCGGCTTGTCCTGCTGCGCCAGGAATTCCTCCAGCGCCTGATCATCCTTCAGGTAATGGGAGGTCTTACCCTTGCGCACGCGGTACAGCGGTGGCAGCGCGACATAGACGTGGCCGTTCTCGATCAGATCCGGCGCGTAGACGTGGAAGAACGTCAGCACCAGGGTCGCGATGTGGTTTCCGTCCGAGTCCGCATCCGCAAGGATGATGATCTTGTGGTAGCGCAGCTTGTCGATGTCAAAATCGGACTTGGGGCCGCAACCCAGCGCCAGCACCAGGTTCTTCACCTCATCGGACTTGATGATCCGTGCCGGATCGGCCCGATAGGTGTTCAGGATCTTGCCCTTGAGCGGCAGGATCGCCTGAAACTCCCGGTCGCGGCCCTGCTTGGCGGAACCGCCCGCAGAATCACCCTCCACGATGAACAGTTCGGATTTCGACGGGTCCTGCTCCTGGCAGTCCGCCAGCTTGCCGGGCAGGGCGGTGGCACTGATCGCGCTTTTGCGATTGACCACCAGATCCCGGGCCTTGTCCGCCGCTTCACGAGCCTTCTGCGCGAGTTTCGCCCGTTCCACGATGGCTTTGGCAACCTGCGGGTTTTCCTCGAACTGGCGGTCGATCATGTCGCGCACGGCACGGGAGACGACCCCTTCGATCGGCGGATTCTTCAGCTTCTCCTTCGTCTGGCCGGCGAACGTCGGATTGCCGAGACGAACCGCCACCGCGCCTACGAGCCCCGCCTGCACATCGTCGCTGGAGAGCGACTGATTGCCCCGCAGCAGATTGTTGTTCTGCGCATACTGGTTCACGGCTCGGGTGACCGATTTGCGCAGGCCGGTGATGTGGGTGCCTTCCGAAGTCGGGATGATGTTGGCGAACCCGGTCAGCACGCCGGATTTGTCGTGCCAGCGCAGTGCCACGGAAACTTCGATGTCGCCTTCCCCTTCGACCGTTTCCTGGTTCTGCGTGGTCAGGGTGTCGGTCAGGGCCTCCCCGCTTTTGCCCGCCAGGTCGTCCAGGATTTCGGCGAAAGCATCGAAGCAGTATTCGACCGTGCGTTCCGGCTCTTCGTCCGTGGCTTCAGCGTGCAGGGACAGACGCAGCCCCGGCGCCAGGTAGGCGGTCTGCTTCAGTCGGTCGGCCACCACGTCGAATTCGATGGAGGCATCCTCATCGAAATACCGCATGTCCGGCCAGAAACGGATCGTTGATCCCGTGTCCCGCTTCTTGTACTCCTGAATATCCGGAGCTTCAGGCTCCCCACCGTGCAGGAAACGCTGGTGGTAACGCTTGCCATCGCGGCGAATGTCCATCGTGAACTCCCGCGACAGCGCATTCGTCACCGCGGAACCAACGCCGTGAAGGCCACCCGAGAACTTGTAGGCCTCGTTATCGAACTTTCCGCCCGCATGGAGCGTGGTAACGAGCAGGGCGGCGGCGTGCATCCCCTTCTCCGGATGCATATCGATGGGGATGCCACGGCCATTGTCCGCGACCGAGAACGATCCGTCGGCGTGGAACGTGGTGGTGATGTGGTCACCGTGCCCGCCGATCGCCTCGTCCACGGCGTTGTCGATGATCTCGTAGAGGATGTGGCGGAGGCCGCCCGAGTCGGTCCCGCCGATATACATGCCGGGGCGCTTACGAACCGGCTCCAGCCCTTCAAGTACCTGGATCGAGCTGGCGTCGTACACCGTGTCAGCTACGTCTGCCATATTCATTCCTTTGTCGTCGGTTGTGCGTATGGAATGGCGAAGCGGCCGAAGCCGCAACCGAAATTTTCCCAGTTCCGCCCGGGATGATACGACATCAACGCACCGACGCAATTTCTTCAGCAGAGAAATTTCGCGTGCGAAAAATCGCGTAGAGGGGGGCGGTGCGGTAGAAAGGAAGTCGCCATCCAACGAAGGAGAAAGCGAAATGGCGAAAGAGCCGACGACCATCGAAGTGGAACGCGAAGACCTGCGCATGATGGAACGCGCCCTGGCAAGGTACGCGCAGGAATGGCAGTTCACGATGGAAAACGAAAGCCTCTACCGAACCGAAGAACACGTCCGCGAAATGCGGCGCTTCGTCCGCGACATCGAGGATCTGAGAAAACGTCTGGACCGCGCCCTCAAGCCGCGTGAACGGCGCTGGTTCGGGTTGCGCCCGAAGCGGGAGAATCGCCGACTTCGCGAGCGCGGCACTGAAAATCGAGCCGTCGATATCGCGGCGGATTGACGATAACGGGGTGGGCGATCTATGGTTGAGGTAACCCTTCCCGGGGTGACAGGGATGCGGCATGGACCGCCCACTCCGCCTCGCACCACCGCGAGGCAGGCCGAAAAGGCCTCTCCTCTGCAGCCCATTGGCTGCCTCCGAACGCAGGGCCAGTGCGCCCTCATTCACGCAAATGACCAGTCACGAATCGCCGGGTGCGTGTGCGTGCGCGGCGGGAATGGACCCATGCAGGAGAGGTGCAAGATGGACAAGGATGCACGAAAGATTCAGTGGCCCGAGCCCTGGCTTCCGCCGATCAATCTGCTGAACGCGCCGCGTCAGCCCGGAATGGAGGCGAACTATCGGGATCGACACACCACGGCCATTGAGGCGGCGCGCGCCCGCGGGCGTCGGTCTCAGTAGCCAGACCAGGCACAAACCCTCCTCGGGTATATGAGGCGAGTTTGGGGTCTCGTTAAAAACTTTCCCGGTGCCAAAGACTCTTGCGCGAGTCTTTCGTGTCGGGGAGTGGGCGAAAGCCCATAACGCTCGACTCTTGTTGAGTCGGGGATGTTTGATTTCTTTCTAAGGAGAAAGAGAATGGGGAAGACGTTGTCGAGGCTCGAGAGAGTTCTCGAGAAACTCTCTGAAATGCTGTTGTCCGCGGCAGAGAAAGCCGCGGAAGATTCGAAACCGGGGCCGCAATCCGATTGGATTGCGAAATCGGGCGGCGCTTCTGGAAGCGGCGCCCGGGGGCGTTATTACGCCCCGCCGGAAACCGACAACGACTAGCGCACACGCCGGGCCCTTCGGGGTCCGGCTTTTTTATTTCAAAGAAATTGCGAACCCAATCATTTTTGCCATGATGGAAGCATGGCACGCAATCACGAAAAACTCTTTCGCGGCATCAACCGATTTCTGGACTGGCTGGGGGGTATTGCGGACCGGCTGGTGGATTACGGTGACCCGCCTTCCGGGGACACCCCGCAAGACACCCCCGAGCATCGGGAAGATCGGAGTGATCGCGTCACGACTTCGGGGGAGCGATTCGCTGCCGGGCGTCGAGAAGGTGAACGCTGGCGGATCCCGCAGTCGCGCAAGGTCCTGGACCGGATCACCGAGATCGCGGACGAAGGACAGTGGGGACGCGCTCTGGCGTACCTGCGCAAAGTGGATCCGCTGGTGTTCGAGGAGATCCTGCTGACGGCCTTTGAGCGGCAGGGTTACCGCATCGAGCGCAACGAGCGGTACTCCGGGGACGGAGGCATCGACGGCCGTGTGATGATCGGCGGGCGCTTCTGGCTGATCCAGGCGAAGCGGTATGCCAACGCCATCCGGCCGGAGCACGTTCAGGAGTTTGCGGACGTGTGTCGGCGACAGGAGCGAAACGGGCTGTTCATCCATACCGGACGAACGGGCCCGAATTCGCAGCGGCTATTCGAGAGCGCCCCGGATCTTCACCTGCTGTCCGGGCGGAAACTGATCGATTTTCTCGTGGACCGGGACGGCCCCGGGGTTTAGACGACCAGCGGGCCGGTCCACGCCTCGCCGACAGGCAGGTCCAGAATCTCCTGGGGAAGCTCTCCCATGACCTCTCTCGCGTCGTTGGCCGCGAGGTTTCCTTCCTCGCGTACATCCGCCCGGGTAACACGGCAGTCTCGGTAGGACGCGAACGTTGCCATCACCCGGCGACCGATTCGCGAAATCGTCCGGCGCTCCTGGGCGAAGGTATCCCACGACATCATCTGCTGATCCCGCAGAAACAGGCAGGCGGACGCGTACAGATCGATGTCATCGATCAACGAGGCACTGGCGACTGCGGTGGGCGTGCGGACCTTCACCTCGTATTCCTTCACGTCCACCGGCATCGGGAAGGTCTGGATGTCGAACCCGAGTTCCTGAAGTTGCTCCCGCATGTAGTTGAAGCTCGTCTCCAGGGAGTTTCGGGCGCGTTCCAGTTCCTTTCGGAAAAGCTGCAGATACCAGGCGGCCCAGGGATCATCCGCGAGCGCCTGATCCCAGACCGGGCGAGCCATGGACTCGTGCATGAACAGGCCGATGATGGGCGGTCGTTGATTACCGTCATCATCGATGTAGGGCGGACGCCCCTCGACCAGTGAGCGCCCGATTCGGGTATGGATGGGGAGGGTGAAGTGTTCCCCCCAACGGCGATCGTCGGGGAGGCGGTGGTCCGTCTTTTCTTCCTTGAGGGTTTCGGTTACTGCGTTGGCGTCCGTCATGGTCGCACCTCCGGTAAAAAAGGGCCGGCAGGCCCGTCGTTGGAAATGCCTCCTACGGTAAACGATCTCGCGACGAATGAGGAAGCCCTGAAGGACGTGCTGACGGCAAAGAGAACCGATCCGGATCGGCTGAAGGAAGAGTTGCAAGAGGGGAAGGAATTGCGATAGGGTCGGAGGTGACATCCTGCCACCGGGTATATGGGGACAGTTCGGGGTTCTGTGCAAAAACCTTCAAGCAGGCCATAGTTTCTCGCGCGAAATTATCGCCTGTTTTCACCCACCGGGTACTCTGTGCCCGGTGCATGGAGTGCCCGTCTTTGCGGAGGACACTCCATGAAGTTCACGACTTCTATCCGTCGTGTGCCGGACAAGATCCGGCGCATGACGGTAAAGGAATTCCGGAGCCGGTATGGCGAGAATGCTCGCCTCCGGCTCCGGAAGTACGCCCAGGCCAGCTCTATCGAGCTGGTCTGGGAATAAACAACCCCCGCGGGGCATCACTTCCCCGCGTGGGGAGGTGGTGCCTCTTTTTTATAAGGAGCACCACCATGGAAAATCGCATCATCGAAGAACTCCGCACCGACGCCGAGCTCCGCGAAACCTTCGCGGAGCAGGATCCGAAAGTCTGGGCCCATCAGGCCGACATGCTCGGCCTGGTGGACCTTGAGGAGTTCATCGCCTCCGAAGAGGCGATGACCCAGCAAATTCGTCAGCTTCTCCTGAATCACGGGGAGATCTGACGAGGGTGAGGGCGCGCTTGCGCCCTCTCCTTGGAGGGAATGGCTATCCGTTTCCTCCACGGAGGGGGCGCAGGCAAACCCAAAGCCTGTCCCTCCCGATCAATCTTTTACGGAACGGGAGAGACATCATGCGGATTCACGGCGAACTGTTGGAGTCTTCGGAAGTGCGTGCGACCTTCGTTTCGGTCTCGCCCGAACGCTGGCTGCACGCCGCGGAAGTGACCGGCCTGGTCGACAGCACGGAGAAACTGGACGAGCAAGGTGTCCAGGAGATCGAGCGTCAGATATGGCGCCGTGTGAGCCAGGCGCTGCGCAACCACGGAGATTGCTGATACGACCGCAGGGCGGCCCGAACATCGGGTCGCCCTTTTTTGTGCCTGAAATCCGGCGCGCGAAAAAATTGCGAGATCGATCCGATTGCGTATCGTGGGTCCCATCAGGCATTCAGGAGGAAGAGATTGGGAACGGACAAATACGACCATGATTTCATGCGCCGAATCCGCCAGGACATCCAGGCGGCGGCGCGCGCGGCCAGGGTCGCCGCGAGCGACAAGAACTACCAGCATGCCTATCACAGCGAACTGCGCCGCGAGCCCTTGCGGGCGGACATGGTCGCGGTGAGCGCCAAGGGCATGGTGATCACACCCGCCTGGATCTTCCAGGATCAGGGGCGATTCATCCCCATGTGGCACCCGAGCGAGAACAACCTGTTCATCGGGGAAGATGGGCTGATCGAATATCTGCTGGTCGTCCAGATCCCGGAGAGCGAACCACACGTCTTCGAGGCGGAATCGATCCCGAACACGCTGTTCTACAAGCCGGTGAAGGACGAAGACGGACTGGCTGTGGAGGCGATCATGGCCCAGCACAACCGTCTCCCGCAGTCCGAAGAGAACCCGGATCCGAACGGTCAGGCGATCGATCAGACCCGCATGAACCTCGAGGGCTGGTTCGCCGAGCAGAGCGTCGGAATGCTGCTGGCGCTGGCGGACACGGGGTGGGGGCGCCGCGGCCTGCTCCCGGAAGTGCGCCAGAGCATGGAGGCCTACTGCGAACGCGAGGGCTACGACATCACACCCTGGCGGCGTCAGGCGGCCCTCGGTGAGCCCGTGCGCATCAACCCCGAACCGGAAAAGATTCTCGGTTGGTTGCACCGCAATCGCCCGGGGGTCTACGTCGCGATCGTGATGATGGGGTTCATCAAGGATATCCATCCGGTGTCGCTGGCCTACCGCATGGACCCCCATCTGCGTGAAGCCCTGCGGATGTACGATCCGGAATACGACTTCGAGGGCGATACCGACAAGGCCAAGGAGTATCTGGGGAATCTGGCGCGCGAAGTGCTGGATTGGCTGCCGGAGGAAAGCCTGCGGCCGATGACCGACGGACCGGTGCCGCTGCACCGTTGCGACGAAGCCTACGACGGGCAGAACGTCACCCGTCTTTTTGGGAAGGAGTGAGGGCATGAAAAGTTTCAAAGACAAGACGAATGAAGAGGTATGGGAAGACATCCTGTACGTGGACCCTCAAGAACGGGAGTCTGCCAGAAAGAGCCGCTGGATTGCGGGCCTGGGCGCTCTGGCGGCTTCAGTCGCGGCCGCTGCCATTGCTTCTTGGGTGGAATTCCAGGGGGGATGGGGCATCCTGATGGCCGTCGGACTGGCGGCGGCTGTCCTGACCGCATGGATGGTATATGCGGCCATTGAGTCGGATTACATGAAGTTTAATCCGGCAAAGGATCGATTCGAGGAAATCCAGGATCAGGTCGAAGAATCCATCTTCGAGATCGCACGAACATACGAAACAAGAGGGGACGACCACGACCTGGAAATTCGGCATTTTAGTTTCCGGGTGAGCCCGCCCGACGATCCCGAATCCAACGGGGTGATCACCACCGAAGCCTGCATCCGCACCTCGAGCGATCAGGACCGATACATCCGGTTCGAAGCGGAGTTGATGGCGCCTGAAAGGGGTGAAGAGGCGGGGTCGACGCGCTATCGACTCATCAATCGGCGCCGCATGGACGAAGAATACGAGCCGGTAACCGATCTCACCCTGGAAGGGTGATCCGGACGGGGGGAGGGGGCCGATGATCAATCTCCGATGGACTTTCGTGATCGTTCTGCTGGCAGTAATGGCGGCCAATGTCTGGGCTGTCCATGTCGCCATCGATTCCATGGCGCAGGACCGGGCGCACATGGCGGCCAATCAGGCCGCCAATGCGATCCGGGGGGCCGATCCGGCCGACCCGGAATCCATTCGGGATCAACTGGAAGGGGTTGCCGCACCATCGGATGCGTACATACGTGTCCGTTCCGTGGATGGCGGCACCATTGCGGCTCCGGGCCACGATGAAAAGCCCGATGCGGTCCGGCAGACGGCGACAGGAACCGCGATCGTGGAGCCGGAAGAGATGGGCGGAGAGGCGACGCCGGACGATTCATCGGTGATCGTGGAAGTCGAACTCGCGGATCGGATGATCGTTACGCAGATTGTCGCGCTGACCTGGATGATGCCGGTGCTGGCGATTCTGGCGTTTCTGGCCTTTGCGATGACCGAAAGGACCCACCGAACCATGGTGGAAGAGGCCACCGGCGCCCTGGACCTGCTGCGCATGGGGAAGGAGGCCGAATCCGATAGCAAAGATCGCGCCCCTTGGTGGCAAATACTGAAGGGGCCGAGCAAAAGCTACGACTCCAGCATGCGTGAGCTGCTGGAAAAAACGATGGATAGCTACCGCTACAACAAGTCCGTCCAGGAAAAAGAGCGCGAAATCCGGAGCCAGAGGAAAGTGCTCGAAGAACAGAAAGTCGAGCACACCTATCGCGTACACGATCTGAAAAGCCGTATCGGAATCGTACACGGGATGGCGAACCATGCCCTGCAGTACCTGCTTCCGGGTCAGCAACGGGGTAAGTCTGGCGATCCGAGGATCAACAAGACACTGCGGCAGATCCGGGAGGCCGCCAGGCAGATCCGGGGCATGGTGGAGGAGGATCTGCGCAACGATCTGTCCGCTGAGTCGCCCGTGGAATGGGTGGAGGAAGTGGTTCGAACCCACCAGATCGCGGCCAGATCCCGGGGAATCGTATTGCGGCTGCGTGTGGATGCCGAGGTCCCTGGGAGGATGCCAGGAATCAACGAGCATGCAATCCGTTCGGGTGTCCAGAACCTCCTGGTCAACGCGGTCCGGCATTCGCCGGACGAGGGGCGCATCGACATCGAATTCGCCCGAGACCCCGAAGACCCGAGGTATTGGGCCATCGACGTGATGGATGAAGGTCCTGGAGTCCCGGAAGGGATGGAAGAGCGGATATTCGAGCAGGGTTACACGACGGCTTCACCCGCGGAAACGGGGCATGGGGTTGGCCTGAGTGGGGCCCTGTCGCGCATGCGCGAAGTGAGCGGGGATCTGCAGGTGGTACGGAATCGGCGCCCCAAGGGTGGCGCCTGGTTCCGTATGCGCTGGCCGATCCAAAAAACTGGGGAGACGCGGATCGATCAGGAAGTGCAGCAAGACGTCGGCATCGTTTGCGCCGAAGGGGATTACGCGGAAAAGGCCCGCCGAATGGTGGCGCACGTCGAACGATTGGATGGTGTTCGCGGGCAGGTCCGGCCACAGGTAGAGGCGGATCCATCGATTGCGCTATGGATCGCTGATGCGCAGCTCGCTACCGAGGCGAGCGGTCGTGAGACGGACGTGCTATGGATCAAAAGTGAGCTGGATGGGATTGGCGACACGGAGTTGGTTCGGTGGCCGTTGCTGCAGGAAATCCGGAATGGGATGTCCGGTGTGCTCCGGGACGAAGGCTACGAACCTGGGGATGGGGATATAGTGGACGACCAGCCGGTGTTGCTGTTGGTGGATGACACCCGTGAAAATCTGTCGATGCTCAGGGATCTCGTTCAGCGCCACCTGCGAGCAGAAGACGGGATACGCATCTGGACCGCCGGTTCGGCGGAACAGGCGCAGCAACGGATCGAAGAGAGCGGAGGGGAAATCAACGCCGCGATCATCGATTATCAGATGCCGGGTGAATCCGGGGTAGACCTGATACGCTGGATCATGAGGGAAAGTGGGCACGACATCGCATGCGCGCTGATTACGGCGCATTCGGGCATGGATATCTGGCACGAGGCCGTGGTCGCTGGCGCGCGGAAGACATTCCCGAGGCCGCCGGCGCCGGAAGAACTGCGGAAATTCCTGGTGGAAAATCTTGGTCTGAAGCGCGAAGACCCACAGGATGAAGCGGGAAGGTATTTGCTCGACCCCCAGCCCGCGGATTCCGAAGAAGCTCGACGTCAGGTTGAGATCCGAAAAAGGATCGTGGAGCGTTTGTCGGAAGCCATCACCGCGATCGATGCTCGAGACGAAGCGGGGATGGACCGGGCCCTGCATACGGTGGGCGGAATGATTGATATGCACACCGGAGAAGGCAGCGAAATGATCGAAGAGGCCGAGAAATTGGTGCGCGAAGAAGACTACGAGCAGGCAAGTATCCGGGTACAGCGGGTAAAGGAGACGTATGAGCGGTAGTCGTCCGGTGAAGGTGTACGTCATCGAGGATGAAGAGTTGCTCCTCGAGAGCATCACGGGAGCACTGCAGTCAGGATTATCGGAATGGTTCGGCGAAGAAGGCTGCGTAGTGGAAGGCTATAAGCGCCTGGCGGATTATTATTGCGACCATCCAGTGCCGGATGATGGAGAAGTAAGGATCGTGGTTCTTGACCTGTTCCTGGACGGAAATGAGAACGGGTTTGCGGCGCTCCGGGATCCTGTGTTTCGGGGGTTGGCCGACTACATCATCGGCGTATCGAGGATGTCCGAAAAACCCCAGCTGCGTTATATGCTTAAAAAGGAGCTCCTGGATGCATTCATCGCGAAAAAGAGCGGGACGGTCAGTGAGATCGTGAAAGCGGTCGTGACATTGGGCAATGGCGGCGACTACCGCAACGAAGTGATGGTCGAGGCGCTGGAATCCGAAGAAGAGGACCCGGTGGCGAGGTTGTCGGAAAAACAGATCGAAATCCTGGTGGGTCTCGATCACGGAAAAACAGTGAAGCAGATTGCCATAGACATGGGGATAGGGGACAAGGCGGTCTATCGACACCGTGACCGGGCGTATGAGCGGATCGGTACGACACGCTGGTCGGAAATACGGCGGCTGCTCACCATCCATGGGTATATCGCTTGAGCGCATGAGGGGGTAGAAAATTCTACACAGCGGAGGGGTAGGCAACGCGCCAGGGCGCCAGTAGGCTAGTCACCGTACTCGACGGATCGGGCCACGGACGGACACCACGGAGGGTGTAGACCGGGAGGAGCTCGGCGGCACATCAGGAGGATGTGCGGACCAGGATGGTCGATGGCGTCCATGGATGACGCCGCCACGGAGTGGCAGTCGGACGGAGCCGACGATGGATATAGACCATCAGGATGATGTGTCGCCCCGCGCCACGGAGGCATGCCCATACGGATAGGGGATAGGGGCCGAGGTCAGGGCACACTGGACCTCATGCGGGCATCGAGATGGATCAAGATGCCATGGAGCCCGACGGACCGGGACCGCCGCCACGTATGGCTGCGAGGGTACGGATGCTCGATGTAGATGCGCTGGGAGCGCGGAAGCCAGTCCACCATTACGGTGGGCTG
>NZ_KB900046.1:0-10578 GCF_000378545.1 Thioalkalivibrio sp. ALE23
GTATCACATTTTCTTCACCGTCGATCACGCAGGCTCCACCATCCCACTCGAAGCCAAGATCCTCGCACTTCTCCGAAGCGGTTTGACCGACGCCACCGGGGTTCCCACCGACCACGGTTCCCGTGGAGTCGGCACCTCCGATATTGGACGTACTGCCCGACTGGCGGCGTTCCGAAGTATCGCGGGTGGATTCGGGTCCCGGCTGGATCTCCACGTTCATCCGCTCTTCCATGTGACCGCGCAGATCCTCGACGGATTCGCGATCGGTGAAGTCCGCCTGTGCTCCGGTCACACCCATCCCGAGCGCGATCATCACGCCCACGGCAATCGGCGTTTGCTTTCCATGCTTGATTCCCTGCATGTCTGATTCTCCTGCAGAATTGACCCCACCCAATTCTTGTCTTCTTTCTATCAGAGGCACCGCTTTAGCGTCAAATCTCAGCGGCATTGCGTCATGGCGACCACGTTCCAATCCCGCGCTCGCACCCAGCCGCTGTCATCCGTCAACACTTCCACGTCCACCGTCCATTCGTTGCCGCTGCGCCCGACATCCACTCGCTGCCCATAGATAGCGGAATCGGTCTGGCCGTCGTCTACCACCACATCCTGGATAGATGTGAAAATCGCTTCACTGCGCCCCGATGGGCATCCCCCTTCATCCGAGCGTGGGTAAGGTACACGTTCCCCGCGCCCTACCACATGCCCTTCATAAAAGGCCTGACTGGCATGCAGCTGAACGTTATCCATGTAGACATCTTCCGCAAGAACCTCTCCATCCGCGAGGACGTCGCCTTCGGTTTCGACATCACCACCCGCCCAGACATCGTTACTGGCGAGGACGTCGTTGCCGGCAATCATGTCGTTTCGCGCGGCCACGTCTTCCCCGGTGATGTCACCACCGGCCTCGATATCGTCGCCGACGGTCAGGCTTTCCCGCACCAGGGAGCTTCCGCCGACCTGGGAATCGCCACCGATCAGAGCGTCCCCGCCCAACAGCAGGTCTCCGGCCGCGTCGATGTTTTCTGCGTCACGCAGATCATATCCGCCGGCGTTGATATCCGCTTCCATCTCGTTGGTGCCGTCCACCCGTAGCCAGCGATCGGCGGTACTGCGGTTGCTGACGACCATCACGACCCGGCCGAAGCTCGAAGCGGTAGGATCGTCGAAATTCGGCGTTGGCGTCGTGTATTCGTCGGAAGGGTTGGTCGGCGTTTCCACATCGTCGACATCGACGTTTGCAAACACCGCATTGAACATTTCATGCCCGCCGGGCTCGCGATGCTCATTCGCGACATTGGTGATCCGCTGGGCCACCCGCGCCTGGCGACCCGCAAAATCCTTGCCCGGATCCACCTGCGTATTTACGAACGCCTGGACCAGGCTTGCATTGCCCGCCGCGCCACCACCGGGCGAATTCAGATGCTCGATCCGGATTTCGTATTCGTCCCAGAACGGGGTGTCCGAATCCCCGTAATCGGCCACCTGACACGGGATAAACCCTTCGTGCGGCTCGAAATAGCCTCGATCCGGCCCGCCGCACTGCTCCGGACGAAGATCCCCCAGGGTCAAGGTGAGGTCATCCCCCTCGTTCGGCGGTTCGTCACCCGACTGGACTTTCGACACATATTCGCTGACCCCGCTGGCGATCATCGCCAAATCCTTGCCGGCGGTATTCGCCAGTTCCTGTTCACGATCCCGCTGCTGTTTCTCGAAAACCCACGGCATCGCGGCCGCCGCGGCCGCCAATGCAAGGAACATCCCGATCAGGGTCACGTAACCGGACTGCTTTCGACGCCTGGTTCGGCCGATGCCCACCACAGCTTCATCCCTGACTGTCTGGCTGCCCATATTCATGCCTCCTCGTCAAAAAAAGGGGCCCAGGCCGCCCCGGGCCGGGCCCCTGATACAGCCGGCGACTGGGTCAAATTACCGACCCTGGATGAAGAGCACGTCCTCCACGAGATCCCCGTCGCTGCTGCACTCGGAGGCCAGCGTCGGAACGTCCAGCTCACGATTGTTGGCATCCTTGATGATCGAGCCACCCACCTGCACCTCCGCGAAGGCGCCTTCAACCGCCTGGATCACGTTGGTGCAAGCCGCCTCCGGAAGCGGATACTCGATCTGGAACGCGTTGTCGGTCCCCGACGTACCGGTCAGAGTCACCGAGGTCACCTCCACCTCATCGTTCCAGGCGGTCACGATCTCACCGCCCTGCTCCATCGGGCCCGGCACCGTACCGGCATCCAGAAGCACGGTGTTGCTGATATCCGAAAAATCGGACTGCCCCCGGAACAGCGTCTGGATCTCCGCCGCGAAAAGATTGAGGTTCTCCGAGGCCTCATTCGACGCCTGCTGGTTCTGCACGGCACTCACCGCCACGAAGACCCCGAACAGTACCGATGCACCGATCGCCAGAACGATCAGCATTTCGACCAGGGTAAACCCGCGAACCTTCCGATGGACGTCCTTGTTGAAGTGTTGCATTTCGTCACCTTCCTTGCTTGTTGCGTTTTGCCTTAGTGAAATCTCCGACGACCCATTATTACGAATCAGGTCGCGGATTTTTGTCTCCCTCCTTCCCCGGCCATTTCCCGGATCGGGAGAGTTCCACCGGCTTTCACCGGTGAGCGGCCCGTTTGCGACCGGACCGCGCGGGCGGGCTGCTTACGTCTCCCGCCTTATTACTTTATGGGGCAACTTCCTGCTGATCAACCTGCCCCTGAATGGAAAAGCTGACCTGCCCCAGAGAGAACACGGTCGCGACCACGAACAGCGCCAGGGCCAGCATTGCCGCGGTCGATACCGCCGTCGTCACCTTCACGATGTTTTCGCGCAGGTCTTTGATGGCATCCCCACCCAGGCTGTTCATGACCACGGAGAAATCCGGAAGCCGACTGTAGATGTACAGACGATCACTCATGCTGTCCATCAGAAGACCGCTATCCAGAGCCTGCGTCTCTTTTTCGCCCGCTCGAAGCCGGGTCATCATGCGTTCCAGATGCTCGGCCATCCAGGGTCGTGCGTATTTCTTCAAGCCGGTCAGCGCCTTCATCGGCGGGATCCCCGCTCGAAGCATCGCGGAAAGCGTCAAGAGAAAGAACGCACTCTGCATCATCCGATAAAAGGTCCACGGGAATACCTTATCCGCCCAGTCACGGTATCGACCGCGCCATACCGGCATACTCCCGAAGATGACGGCGCCCAATACCCCGAACGCAATGAGCAGGCCAGGTCCATAGGTCAGCATCCACTCGCCGAACCCGAAATAGGCCGACGCCAGCCAGGGCATCTGATCCGGGGGGAGCAATTCGCGCGCGGTCGGCACGATCGTCGCCGAGATGTAAAACACGAAACCGAACAGAGCGGCAAGGAGAATCACCGGCATGATCAGTTTGCCGATGGCGGTCTTGATCATTTCACCCCGGGCCCGGGTCAGGCGGGAGGTTTCCCGCAACGCCTCCGAAAGCTCGCCCGACTCCTCCCCCGCCGCGATCATCGTCACTTCGGCCGGATCCGCCCAGGGGGCGAGCGCGTCCGCGACGGATCCGCCTTTCTCGATCGTTCGGATCCATTCATCCGACATGCGCCACAACGGCTTCTTCGTCTTCTTCCCCAGAAGGAGCAGACTGCGGCGCTGGCGATGGTGAATCTCGTTGATCGACTGCATCGCCGAAAACGGGGGAATGCCAGCGTCCTGAAATGCCGCCAGGTCTTCGTAGAGATCCGCCCGCGTGCGGCCGTTAAAGGCCATCTTGGCCTGAAAACGATCGACACGATCCTGGATGCCGGACGATCCATTCGAAGCCTGACCTTTTTTCGGCGTCGCCTTCCCCTCAGTTCTTGAAGACCGCCCGTTTGCCAGACCCATCTGGCCGAACTTTTCTTTCCACGATCCGGCCCATTGCTGGATCGCTCCCTGGATCCTTTCCTGCATCCCTGCGTTCTCCATCACTCGTCGATGTGGAAGACTTCATCCAGCATCATGAACTTTTGCTCGACATCCCGAGGATCCGTCACGCCGTTACGCATCTTCCAGATGGCGTGTTCGAATGCCGTGCGTCCACTCATATCCGAGTGGTCTTCCGGGTTGCGGGTCGAACGCCAGATTCGGCGCAGTTCGACGATATCCCCCTCCCGGATCGCCCGAAGCATCGCGTTGTTGGGGATCGCCACCTCGGCGCAAATCGTCTGCCCGACAACGCCGGTTCCCTGACAGTTCGGGCACCCGTCGGGATGGCTTACCCGAATGTGATCCTTGTCGTCCCCCGCCACCTGTTCGAGCCGCTCGAGCATTTCCACGTTTTCAGGGCGCTGCGCTTCTTCGGTCTTCTCCCACTGGGTGAGCGGCATTTTGCACTCGGGGCAGAGTACCGGCGTCAGTTTCTGATACGCCAATCCGGAGATCAGCCCCGGTTGTGACAAAAGCCCCATCTCGATCCCGATCACGCCAAGACGGTCCACCACGCCACTCCAGGAATCCGCGTGCAGTGTCGTCGCCACCTGGTGCCCGGTCTGAGCCGCCTGGATCGCCAACCGGGCCGTGATGGCATCACGGATCTCCCCGATCATCAGAAAATCGGGGTCATTTCTCAACGCTGCACGGATCGCGTCGGTGAACGGCTTGTCCTCACCGCCGCTTTCGCTGCCACTTTCACCCTTTCCGCGCACCACAGGTGTCTGCGACGCGTTCCGGATATTGTACTCGACCGGTTCTTCGATTGTCCGGATCTTGTGATGGGGGCGCTCGATGGCAATCCCCTCGATCGCGTTCTGGAGGGTCGTCGATTTCCCGGATCCCGTCGTGCCGGCAATGATGAACATACCGGAGGATTTCCCCAGGGCCCGCCGAATCGTCTTGCGCTGATCCGGTGAATATCCCAGCTCCTCATACGTCTTGTGCTCGGCCTCCACGCCCAACGGCAACAGACGGAGGACGACGTTGAATCCCTCCGGGGCCACCGGCATCGAAGCGTAACGAAAACGGACGCGGCCCGCCTCGTAGGTCCGGTCGATGACCGCATTCTGGAATTCGCGCACGTTGAAGGCATCCGAGATCGACCCTTCTTCCGTGAGCGTGTTGTATGCGGCCGCACAAATCGCCTGCGCCCGCTCCGGCGACAGATCCCGGTAGTGGTTCAGGCGACCGTGCCGGCGCATGAGGATCTGCGCCGCCTCCCGAGTCACCTCGATGTGAATATCGGAAACCTCGTGTTCGAGCGCATACGCACCGATCTGGTCGAATTCCTCCTGTTCGTTGGATGAATCCGACTGTTCGATCTGCCGCTCGATATTGTTGGCCCGATCGTAGATCGCTTCGATGATGTTCGCCGTTGCGGTTCGTGCCCGACGGTGGATCACGGCATTGGGGAATCGCCGCTCGATGTTCTGGATCAGCCCGGCCACAAGACCTTTCCCCCGATCCCACATTCGACCGGTAACGATGATCCAGATTTCCAGTGAAAGCGTCCCGTTGGCCGCCAGGTCCGGCAACTCCGAAGCCCGGATTGTCTCACCGGATGCGGACACATGATCCCCTTCGCGTATCGGCGCCGCGATCACCGCGACAAACGGCCAGACATTGTCGGATGGCTTGATGATGGGTTCCTTTTCGCGACTCAGGACCCAACGGTAGGACGGAAGGTCACTGACCCGGACGATGTCCGGCGGCGCAAAGTCCTTTCCGGCCTGCTTGGGCTGGGACAGGGGCTGGCCACCCCCTCCCTGAGTTTCTCCATCCGAGTGATCGACGACTTCCCCCTCGATCGGCTCCGCCATCTCCGGCTCTTCCACGGGGGCATCCGGCTCGCTGAGAAAATCCTGTTCCTGATCCATGCTCACCTCTCCCCGATCAGCGGGAAACGTTGAACGACATACCCGAATCCGGTGCCTCGACACCAATCTCGAATCGACGCATCCCCTTTTGCACAAGGATACGGGAACGCTCCACGCGCTGGATTTGCCAGTCACCCGGCAGCATGTCTCCGCGTTGCACGCTCATGCGCCCACCGCCATAGATGACATCCGCTCTGGGGTTGCGGGCATCGCCATAAACGCTGACCAGATGCATGTCAGCCAGAACCTCTTCGTCCGGCGCGAGAGAATCATCGTAGGCACTCCCGAGATCACCCCCCGTCAATTCTTCCTCCATGGCTCGAACCTGGCGACGAAGTTGCTGGATCTCCTGGTTGGGCTGCGACTGACGCGCCCGCTGTTCGGCCTGGTGCTGGTTCATCTCACGCTGGATTTCCTGATGGGTGCGGCGCTGTTCCAGCACATGGTTGCGCAGCTCCATCAGCTCGGACTGGCGCTGCAGATCCCGCATTTCTTCGAGGTATTCGGATTCGCTGGCCCGCATCTCGTGGGGTTCCATCGCTGGATCGGTTGCCTCCGGATCCGCCTCGGGGGCCGCCATTTCCTCGGAAGGAAGCGTTACCACATCCTCGTCGCCGGCCGGAGCCGCATCCTGATCCCGGCTGATTTCCGGGTCATCATCCAGACCTTCTCCGTCGCCACCCGAAGACGCCCCGATCGGCTCCACGGTCGAGGAATCCACTACGTCCGGCTCCTCATTGCCGTTATCCTCTTCCGCGAAAACATCTTCCGCCGGGGCGTCGTCTTCCGGCTCCTGTCCTTCCGATACCTCCGGTGCGGTTTCATCCGTCTCGTTCATCTCCTGCATGAACGACGGGACCTCGTCCGCAACCGATTTCGACCCCAGCATGGCGCTGCCTCCGAACACAACGGCCGCAACCGCCCAGGCGACTTTCGTCTTTCTCTGCATCATTTTCTCGTCCCTTTTTAACGCTGTGCGACGTATTGCAGCTCCACACGCCATTGTGCTGCGCTGCCCATCCCTACGGCGCCACCGGGTGAATAGGTGACTTCGGTGGCACGGATTTCCGTTCCGTCGATTTCAGTAAGCAATTCCTTCAGCTGATCTCGATTCGAGCCGCGGACGTGAATCGATCCTTCCTCCACGCGCACGACATCCCGAGGCACCAGGTCGTCCGGTTCGCGCACCAACGATGGTTCTCCCGCGTGCTCGAACTGCAGGCCCGGGAGACGGATCTGGGCCAGCTGCTGGAAATCCCACCACTCGTCCCGAATCGCCCGGCCGTCACGCAGATCATCGAGCCCGGGACGCGTCATTTCGCGATGATCCACGTCTTCCGGGTTTTCGATATGAGCGGTGATGTTCGTGACATCCCCGTTCACCTGAATCCGGTCCCGTGAAAGTCCGACTTTTTCAGGGAACGCCTGCACCGGGCGGACCGAGGAATAGGGAACCCACGAGACCTGACAGCCTCCAGGGTCACACACCAACCCTTCGAACCCCCATCCGACCGCCGAACGCGCATGATCCTCCATTGCCTGTTCCAGCAAGGGGAGCACCCAGTCATTCGACTTCGGGAGATATCCATCGAGCGTGGACACCAGCTGGCTCAGATATTCCTCCCGGGCGACCTCGACCGGATCTTCTTCCTCTTCTTCCACGACGGGTTGCTCGGGAATGTCCGGTGTCTGCTGGGCGTACCAGTACCAGCTTCCGGCGACACCAATCACGGCGATTGCCACGCCGGCTGCAAGAACCTTTCGTTTGCGAGCTGCCGCCGGATCCGCGAGATGCACCAAAGGGGCCTTTGCCGCACCACCCTGGACGAGCGATTCCAGATCGCGGACTTCCGCCTCCGCCAACCAATCGCGCACATCTTCCAGCAACGCGATACCTTCGTCCTGCTCGAACAGGCCCGGTTCCGAAACCAACAGCGGGAAGTCGGCAAACAGGTCGACATTGTTTCGCAGACTCCGAATGATCTCACTACTGGATCCGCATACGTCCGTCCCTGGAATCACCCCACCGTTATGCGCGATCAGGAGCCAGAAACGGTCTTCACCGATACGGGCGATCACCACATGATCCCCCAGATGCGACGCAATGGCCGAGGCGAGGGACTGCGAGGCGTCGCGCGACCCATCACCCTCGCCGGCCAGCCCGATCCCGACGAACACCTCATGCTCTTCGGACCTGGATTCCGCATAGACGGATGCCTTGCCCCCCAGGTCCGAGGCCAGTTTCATGACGGAGGCGGCGCTGATGCCTTCATCCGGCGCGGCCTGCCACTGCAGGCCCGCCAGATACACCTCTCCGTTGAGCTTCACCTTTTCCATGTGACCCCCTCAGAGCCGGTCTCGAACCGAGGTCACCGTCGGCGTGATGACGATCACGAGGCTTTCACTGCTTTGCTCCGACCGCCGGGATCCACCGACTCCCCAGGAGTCCGCGTCCAGCAGCCCCTGACGGACCAGATTCGCCTGCACCTCCTCGAAGCCGGCGAGCACCAGTGCCTCCCCACTGCGCAACCATGTGCGCTGGACGAAATCACGCGTGGTGACCTCCGGAAGCTGGATCGTGTTGTTCGCCGACGAGAACTCCTCCAGGTTGTCGAGCGTTGACAGGTTCATCATCACCTGCATGAGCAAGTCGCGCCCGTTGTCCTGAACATGCGGGAGCACCTGCATGGACAGCCCCACATCGATCTCCCCGGGCGTCAGAGTCGCCGAGGTGCCGACGTTCGCGGTATCGGTTTCGGACACCTCACGCAGATAGGAAATCGTCTGACCGATCCGGACCGGCGCCGGCTGATTGTTCACGGTCTGCAACGTCGTCGAAGTGACGGTACTGGCCTCGCCGACCCGATTCAGACTTTCCAGAAAGGCTTCCGAACCGACGAAATTCGACAGCGCGCGCCCGGCCGCACGGTCCGGAACCGAGATCACGGCGCCGCCACCACTCAGGCTCCCGCCACCGCCGTCGGGGGTCGAAATATCGAAATCCAGATTCGGCACCTGGAACAGCGCATTCCAGTTCAGGCCACGCAGATCGTCCTCCGATGCGTTCACACTGTAAATGTGAACGTCGACATTGACCTGTCGCGAGAAGGTCTCATTGAGTCTTTCCACATAGGCCTCCACCTCCTCGACCACATCCGGGTGATCGCGCACCGTCACGGTGCCCATCACGTCGGAGATCGAAAACGCTCCCTGCGAACTGGTCATCGACTCCAGCGAAGATTCGATGTCTTCCCAGATCGAGGATTCGCTTTCCATCTGGAGCTCGCTTTCCGCACCGGAACCCGAATCGCCCTGCGTCTGCAGCGTAACGTTGTTGATCATTCCGCCCGCGGTCATCGCGATCCGCATTGTTTCGCTCACATAGCGATAGAACACGACCTCGCCCGCTTCCGCATCGTAGCGCCAGCGCGCTTCCATCGCGTTCGCGGCCGCATCCAGCACATCCCGGACGCGACCCTGATGCGATAGCGCCACACGCACGTCGTTCAACAGCGCATCCGCGCCCGTCATTCCGGCATCCGCCGCGCTGCGCATTTCCGCAAGCGACATCTCGTCACCGGCGGAATCCGTACTGTCGGGCGCATCAGCGCCCCTTTGACGGACCAGATCCGACTCGAAGGTCATCCGAATGCCTGCGGACTCGCCCAGCTTGGTCATCAGATTCCCGATCCGAACGCCGTGCGGCTCGTGAATGATGATCTCCTTCTCGAAAGCCGGAGGCAGTGTTTCGTGCCGCGGAATCTTTTCCGTCGATACATACGGCAGCGCATCCGCCGTCCCGACGCGATCCTGCTCCCGTTGCGCCTGCTCCCGCTCTCTCTGCTGCTGCGCTTCGAACTGCTGCAGCTGCTGCATCACATCATCGTTCTTCCGCGAGGTCTCGTCTGCTGCTTCCTGCCCCAGCGTTGCGCACCCGGAAACCAGCACGGACACACCGATCGCGACCAGGCTCTTTCGCCACATCCCTTGCATCGTCTTCAACTCCCTTTCGATTTACCGGCCGGCGCCGAAATCACCTGAATGATCCGCTTCCTCGATCACCACAACCCGATTGCCTTCCGCGAATCGAGGGGCAACACCCATCAGACCGCCCTGAGCCTGGTAGGCCTGGACGAGACCACGAATGGCCGTTTGCATGTCGCCATGCATCGGAATGTCCTCCGCGATGCGGTAGTCGTGATCCACTTCCCAACGAAGCGCGTTCCACCCCTGATCCTGAACGTAGCGGCGGAGTGACTCGGACAGTAGCGTCCCGGCGCGAAGGATGTACTCCTCACCCGGGCATACGGGGTCACACTCGCCGGACGCGGAAGAACCACGATCCGCCAGGTTGGCCGCAAGCACCTGATCACCGCGACGGATGACTTCCGCTTCACCATGCGAAGTCCGGATGAAAAACTCGCGCGGCGCCCCGTCGAACATGACGTAAGGCGGCGTTTCGTTCAGCTGTACCCGGTGCCCATCCACCAGCGCGTAGTGCGGGGTCACACCCTCCGGCAATTCGATATAGGTCTCGTATTCGTCCGTAAAGACCTGCACCGGCTGGGCATTAGGCGCCCCGCGGAACTGGAAATCGAAACTGTACGGCGAATTGACGGACTGGTTGTCCTTGTAGACCACACCCGAAGCACCTGCAGGCCCTGCAATAGCCGAGAGCCCCAGGCACGCCGCGACTGCGAGTGGTGCGACTTTTTTAACGTTCACGCTCTTCACGATTTTCTCCTG
>NZ_KB900047.1:0-10302 GCF_000378545.1 Thioalkalivibrio sp. ALE23
CGATCCGGACGCCGGCTTTGATCTCGACCAGTTCATCGAGCAGGGCGCATTCGATTACCCCGAAGGCGAAACCATTCGCATCGAACTCCGGGTGAGCTCGGGGCTCGCCTACCACTTGCACGAGGCGCGGCTGTCCGACGACCAGAGGACCGAGTCGATGTCCGATGGCACGTCCCGGATAATCGCCACCGTCCGCGACACCGCGCATCTAAAGTGGTGGTTGCTGGGACTGGGAGCGGGTGTCGAGGTGCTTCGACCGCTCAAGCTACGTGAGGTAATGAGAGCCGAGCTACAAGCCGCACAACGGCCTTATCAAGGGAATCATTAGTAAGTGCCTAATAGTCGGGCGTGGATTCATATATGGACGGGCTTCGGGCAGGTACCGTTTCCGGTGCTGAAGACACGCTGCTTCGGGGATGGCCGATTATCGATACCATCCGTTTTGGGCAGTGCGAAGAACAACGGAGTCTGAAAGGCATAACATGGCGACCACAGCCCACCATATCAAGTACTACGCGTATGATCTGACGCGCCAGGCCCCACCCGGTGGGGCGGACCAGCTTTCCATGTCGCTGTTCGATGCCTCTGTCGATCTGAACCCTCATCAGATCGAGGCGGCAATGTTCGCCCTGCAGTCCCCGCTCTCTGAGGGAGTCGTGCTTGCGGACGAGGTGGGCCTGGGCAAGACCATCGAGGCGGGCATTGTGCTGTGCCAGCGGTGGGCGGAACGCCGCCGGCGCCTGCTGGTGATCTGTCCGGCTGCGATACGCAAGCAGTGGGCCACGGAGTTGCAGGAGAAATTCAACCTGCCCGCTGTAGTCATGGATTCCCACACCTACCGGCAATTCCAGCAACAGGACCAACCACGGCCATTCGAGCAGCGGGCCGTGATGCTAGTCTCCTACCACTATGCGGCCCGTATGCAGGACGACCTGCGCATGGTGCCCTGGGACCTGGTGATTATTGATGAAGCACACAAGCTGCGCAATGCCTACCGGCCCAGCAACAAAGTGGGCCAAGCCATTCGCTGGGCCACCGAGGGCCGCCGCAAACTGCTTTTGACCGCTACGCCGTTGCAGAACAGCCTAATGGAGCTGTACGGGCTGGCGAGCCTGATCGACGACCACATCTTCGGTGATCCCAACGCCTTCCGTTCCCAGTACGTGAATGCCGGTGGCGATCTGGCCGGGCTGCGCCAGCGTCTGGCGGGCTTTTGCAAACGCACCTTGCGCCAGGAAGTGCTGGAGTATGTGCGCTACACCGAGCGCCGAGCGCTGACCCAGCCCTTCCGGCCAACGGATGCCGAGCAAAGGCTCTACGACCGTATCTCGGAGTTTCTGCAGCGGGAAAACACCTACGCAATTCCGGACCGCCAGCGTCACCTGATAGTGCTGATCCTGCGCAAGCTGCTGGCCTCCAGCTCAAGCGCCATTGCCGGCAACCTGGAAAGTCTTCGCGACCGGCTGATCGACCTGCGCGACAGTGAGCAACTGAAGCTGGACTGGAGCAGCCAATTGGTCGAAAGCGAGGAAATGGACACGGAATTGCTTGACGAGTGGTTGTCGCTGGACGAGAACGGGGTTGCAGATGGGGAGGCTAAAGCCACTCGCCCAGAGCCTAAGAAGCTTCGTGATGAGATTAGTGAGATTGATAGCTTGGCCAAAGCCGCCCGCGCCATCGGCGTGGACGCGAAATCCCGCGCGCTGCTCACCGCACTCGATGTCGCCTTTCGGGAAATGGTCGAAATGGGGGCACGGGAAAAGGCGCTAATCTTTACCGAATCCCGCCGCACTCAGGACTACCTGAAAGCGTACCTGGAGCAGAACGGCTATACTGGCCAGGTGCTTTTGTTCAATGGCACCAACGCCGGCCCGGAAGCCAAGGCCATCTACGAGAGCTGGGTCAGCAAGAACCAGGAAAGCGGCCGCGCTACGGGATCCCGTGCGATCGATGTCCGGCTGGCGCTGGTGGAGCATTTTCGCGACAACGCCAAGATCATGATTGCCACAGAAGCAGCGGCAGAAGGCGTCAACCTGCAATTCTGTTCACTGGTCATCAATTACGACCTGCCGTGGAACCCTCAGCGCATCGAGCAGCGCATCGGCCGCTGTCACCGGTATGGCCAGCAGCACGATGTGATCGTGGTCAACTTCCTCAATGAACGCAACGAGGCAGACCAGCGCGTGCACGAGCTGCTGACAGACAAGTTCAACCTTTTTAATGGGTTGTTTGGCGCGTCTGATGAGATACTCGGCCAACTCGAATCGGGTGTGGACTTTGAAAAGCGTATCCTCACCATCTACCAGCAGTGCCGCACCTCGGACGAAATCGAAGCCGCCTTTCGTCAGCTTCAGGAAGAACTGGACGAACAGATCAAGGGTCGCATCGAGGAAACTCGCCAGGCCCTGCTGGAGCATTTCGACGAAGACGTGCACGCCCGCCTGCGCCTGCGATTGGAAGATGCCCAGGCCCAACTCGACCGCATAGGCCAGCGTTTCTGGCAGGTCACCGAGCACGTTCTGGATGGCCGCGCCCGTTTTGATGAAGCCAGCCTGGCCTTCGATCTCCACGATCCGCCAAAAGCCGACATCCGCCCCGGCAGCTACCACTTGATTTCCAAGACGCGCAGTGGTGAGAAGGGCGAAATGCCGGACTACGGTTATTACCTGTACCGTCTCTCCCATCCGCTGGGCGAGCATGTCATCGAATCGGCCAAGCAGCAGCCGACACCCACAGCGCATCTGCGCTTCAACATCACCACCCATCCTGGGCGCATTGCCCTTGTGGAAGCGCTCAAGGGCAAATCAGGCTGGCTGATCTTGGCCCAGCTCACTATCGAGTCCTTCGAAACCGAGGAATACCTGCTGTTCTCCGGTATCGACGACGACGGCCGTTCGCTGGACAACGAGACCTGCGCCAAGCTGTTCAACGTCGCCGCTGAAAATCTTGGCCCGGTGGACTTGCCCGCCAAATTGGAGGAGCGCCTTGGCGATGAGCTCGCCCAGCATCAGCGCGCCACCGCCAACCGCTCGCTGGAGGCCAACAACCAGCACTTCAACGCCGCCCGCGAGCGCCTGGAGCAATGGGCCGAGGACAAGATGCTGGCCGCCGAGAAGTCACTCAAGGACACCAAGGAGCAGATCAAGGCTCTGCGCCGCCAAGGCCGCCAAGCTGAAACCCTGGAAGAACAGCACGAGATCCAGGAGCGCCTGAAGCAGCTCGAACAGCGCCAGCGCAAGCAGCGCCGAGACATTTTCAGGGTGGAAGACGAAATCGAAGAACAGCGCGACAGCCTCATCACCGCGCTGGAAAAGCGGCTTGCCCGCGACCAGCAGTGCGAGCGTCTGTTTACGCTGCGCTGGTCCGTCGTATGACGGACAACAGCGGCAATGAGAATCAAGCAATCAACGAAAACATGACAAGGACTACCCGAGCATGAGCCAGAACCCTGCCTTCGACAAACTGATTCGCCTGCTCAAGGAGCTTTTCCAGCTCGATCAGCCGGACCTGGACTTCGGGCTCTACCGCATCATGCACGCCCGGGCCGACGAGATCAGCCAGTTCCTCGACCGCGATCTGCTGCCACAGGTGAAGGAGGCCTTCAGTCAGTACAAGACCGCCGACAAGGCCGAGCTGGAGAAGGATTTACAGCAGGCCATCGAGCAGGCCAACGGCCTGGGCGTAGACCCGGAGACCACGGCCAAGGTGAAGGAGCTGCGCCAGAAGATCGACGAGCAGGGTGTGGATGTCACCGGCCTGGAGCAGGAAGTCTACGACCACCTCTACAAGTTCTTCCGCCGTTACTACCACGAGGGCGATTTCCTCGCCAAGCGCGTCTACAAGCCCGGCGTCTACGCTATTCCCTACGAAGGCGAGGAAGTGAAGCTGCACTGGGCCAACAAGGACCAGTACTACATCAAGACCAGCGAGTACCTGCGCGACTACGCCTTTACCCTGAAGCCTGGCGCCGACGATCCCATGCGTGTGCACTTCCGCCTGGTGGACGCCGCCGAGGGCGAGCACGGCAACGTCAAGGAAGCCGAAGGCAAGAACCGCGTTTTCATCCTGGCGGGCGACGACTTTATCGCCGAGGAGGAGGGCGATAGCGGCAGGGAGCTGGTGCTCCGCTTTGAATACCGTCCGGCCACCATGAACGACTGGAATGAAGACGCCAAGACCAACGCCACCGCCGCGGCGAAGAAGAAACCGCCTACTCAGAAAGACCTGCGCGAGGATGCTGTACGCCGGGTGCTGGCAGTACAGGACGAGAGCTTGAAGCCCTGGCTGGCGGAGCTGGCCAAGAACCATATCAAGGCCGATGGCGAACAGGCCGACTACAGCCGCCTGGCCGCCCATCTCGACCGCTACACCGCCCGCAACACCTTCGACTACTTCATCCACAAGGACCTGGGTGGCTTCTTGCGCCGGGAGCTGGACTTCTACATCAAGAACGAAGTCATGCACCTGGACGATATCGAATCTGAGACCGCCCCGCGCGTGGAGCAGTACCTGTCCAAGATCAAGGTGATCCGGAAAATTGCCGGCAAGATCATCGACTTCCTGGCGCAACTGGAGAATTTCCAGAAGAATCTCTGGCTGAAGAAGAAGTTTGTGACCGAGACATTCTATTGCATCCGCGTAGGCTGCATTCCGGAAGAATTCTATCCTGAGATCGCCGCCAACGAATCCCAGCGTCAGGAATGGGTTCAGCTACATGCCATTGATGAGCTTGAGGCGGATTTGACCACGGTGGCTTACAGCGATCCATTGACGGTGGAGTTTCTGAAGGCGCATCCGACGTTGATGGTGGATACGCGACACTTTGATGGCGCTTTCAGTCAGCGGTTGCTGGAGACGATTGGTGATATTGACGAGCAGACGGATGGCGTACTTTTTAATAGCGAAAACTTTCAGGCATTAGAAGTAGCCAAAATGAAATACTGGGGTTCAGTGCACGTGTCGTACATTGACCCTCCATACAATACTGAGCTGGATAGGCAATCGGGAAAATTCATCTATAAGGATAATTATGCCCGCTCCACGTGGGCCTCTCTAATGACGGATCGACTTCAATGTGGTGCTTCTTTTCTTAGAGAAGACGGGGCTTTCATCTGCAGTATTGACGACAACGAATATCCAACGCTTCGCGAAATCCTAAACTCAGTTTATGGGGGCGATAACTTCATTGGGACAATAGCTTGGAAATCAAGAGACTCTGTATCAAGTGACCACAAAGTTTCACTCAACCACAATTATCACGTTGCATACGCCAAAGACAGAATGGCTAATAAATTCGGAGGTTTTCCTCTGAATCCAGATGATTATAGCAATCCGGATAATGATCCTCGTGGGCCATGGAAGCCGGTGCCAATCGACGCCAATAAGCCCGGAGGAGAAACCAAGTACCCTATTGAAAATCCCAACACCGGAGACGAACATTATCCACCGAACGGTCGGAGTTGGGCGTTCAACCGGTCGCGCTATGACGAGTTGTTTTCGGACAACCGCATTACATTTGGAGTTAGGGGGACAGGAGCGCCGAAACGCAAGCTTTTTTTGAAGGAACGAACCGAGAAAGGCGATGTGAATACGCCAGTTTCTATCTGGCCAGACGCTGAGACAACTCAAGGTGGCACTCGCCAAGTGATGAATTTATTCGGCAAGAAAGTGTTTTCATATCCAAAGCCTGTCGGCCTTATGCGTGATCTTATTAGAATCTCTCACTTAGATTCTGATTGCATCGTCTCGGATTTTTTTGCCGGGTCAGGAACTACTGCGCATGCAGTTGTCAACCTGAACCGAGCCGATGGCAGTCAGCGTAAGTTTTTGTTGATGGAAATGGGTGATTATTTCGATGCGGTGCTTCTCCCACGCTTGAAGAAAGTCACGTTTTCGCCCGATTGGGCAGACGGGAAGCCTGAACGCCTCGCGACAAAAGAAGAGGCAGACCGCAGCCCACGTATCATGAAGGTCGTCCGTCTTGAATCCTACGAAGACGGACTCAATAACCTGGAGCCGCGCCGCACTGAGACGCAGAGTGACCTGTTGGCCAGCCAGCAGGCCCAGGGCGTCGACTGCCTGCGCGAGCAATATCTGCTGCGCTACTGGCTGGATGTGGAGACCCGGGGTAGCCAGTCACTGCTCAATATCGACGCCTTTGCCGATCCCACCGCCTACCGGCTCAAGATCAAACGCCCCGGCAGTGAGGAAACCCGCGAGGTCAACGTGGACCTGCTGGAGACCTTCAACTGGCTGATCGGGCTGACCGTGGAGACCATCGCCGCGCCCCAGACCGTAACGGCCCAGTTCAAGCACGATGAAGATCCGGATCTGCCGGAGGAAAACCCGCGCCGCATGTTGCTCGACGGCCGCCTTCGCGAAGCCGACGACGGTCCCTGGTGGTTCCGCACCGTCACCGGCACCACGCCGGACGGCCGCAAGACCCTGGTGATCTGGCGCAAGCTCACCGGCGAGCCCGAGCAGGACAACCTGGTGCTGGACGAATGGTTCAAGAAGCAGGGCTACTCCAGCAAGGACAGTGAGTTCGACCTGATTTACGTCAACGGTGACAACAACCTGGAAAACCTGCGCCAGCCCGACGACACCTGGAAAGTCCGCCTGATCGAGGAAGACTTCCACCGGCTGATGTTTGAAGAGGCGGAGGCGTGAACATGGCGGGACGCAAGCGCACGAGGAAACCCCAGGTGCCGTTCGCCTACAAGCTGGTGCTGAACCAGTGGCTGTTCAGCCTGTTCGGGTTGCCGTCGACGGATGGCTTTTTTACCTGGAACGGCAAGCGGCTGCCGCTGCTGGAAGCCTTCAAACAGAAGTTTCAGTTGAGCGAAGACAGCGCCGGCGGGTTGGACGAGAACAACATCCACCGCTTCCACACGACCCTGACCAACCAGACTGACCCGTTGCCCGAACTGCCGGCCGATCTATTGCTGGAGTATGACCAGAATATTGTCCGTCATACGCAGCGTTTGAACGAGCGCCGGCTGGCACGCGGTGAAGAGGCTATCGCCTGGAAGTACTTCCAGTACCTGTCGCTGCTGTTCACCGAGATCTATTTGGACCGTTATTTCTCCGATGCGGATGCCTTGCTGGCCTCGATCAACGAACAGATTGAGCGCTACAACACCGACAAGCCGGAACTGGATCAGGTGCCGTTGCTGGATCCGGACGGCGATGTCACCGGGCAACTGAACAAATTGGCTTTCTGGAGCGCCACCGGTTCCGGAAAGACGCTGATCATGCACGCCAACATCCTGCAGTATCAGCACTACCTGACCAAGCACCGCCGTCGGCGTGAGCTGAACCGGATCATCCTGCTGACTCCCAATGAAGGCTTGAGCCACCAGCATCTTCTGGAGTTTCAGGCCGCTGGCATTGAGGCCGAGCTGTTCGACAAGAACGGGCGCGGGCTGTTCGCCGGACAAGCGGTGGAGATCATCGACATCAATAAACTGCGCGACGAGATGGGCGATAAGACGGTCGCCGTCGATGCCTTTGAGAACAACAACCTCGTGCTCATCGACGAAGGGCACCGGGGCGCCAGTTCCGGCGAGGCCGGCACCTGGATGCGCTTTCGCAATTCCCTGTGCGAGCAGGGCTTTTCTTTCGAGTATTCGGCGACCTTCGGCCAGGCGGTCAAGGGCAGCTCGCAACTGACCGCCCAATACGCGCGCGGCGTGTTGTTCGATTACTCCTACAAGTATTTCTATGGCGACGGCTATGGCAAGGACTACCAGATACTGAATCTGGACCCGCAGACCCAGGAAAACACCATGGAAGTGTATCTGGTGGCCTGCTTACTGTCTTTCTTCCAGCAGTTGCGCCTCTATGGTGAACAGGCTAGTGCCTGCCGGCCTTTCAATCTTGAGAAACCGCTGTGGATCTTCGTAGGTGGCCGCGTAACAGCGTCACTCTCGACCAAGGATGCTTCCGACATCATAGAGATTCTGCGCTTTCTGGCGCGCTTCCTCGCTGATCGTGCCAGGAGCACGGCGCGCATCCGGAGGGTTCTGGAGGAAGGCTTGATCGCTGCCGATGGGCGCAATCTATTTGCCCGGCGTTTTGCCTACCTGAACGGTTTGGGGCTCTCCGCCGAGCAACTGTTTGAGGAAGTGCAAGCCAGCCTGTTCAATGCGGCAGGTGGTGGCGCCCTGCATGTGGAGAACCTAAAGGGTGTCCCGGGGGAAATCGCTCTGCGCGTTGGAGATAACGAACCGTTCGGCGTGATCAATGTCGGCGATGACAGCAGACTGTGTTCGCTCTGTGAGAACGAAGACGGTCTGCTGGTTGGTGAACGGGATTTCAAGGGCTCCTTGTTCCAGTCGATAAATGCCCCCGATTCGTCGGTCAATGTTCTGATCGGCTCCAAGAAGTTCACCGAAGGCTGGAACAGTTGGCGCGTCAGCACCATGGGGCTGATGAATGTCGGCAGCACGGAGGGTTCGCAGATCATTCAGCTTTTTGGTCGCGGGGTGCGCCTGAAAGGCTATGACCGCAGCCTGAAGCGCAGTGCTAGGGTGAACCTGCCGGAAGATGTGGCGCGGCCCGCCCACCTACCGATACTCGAAACCCTGAATATCTTCGGCATCAAGGCCGACTACATGGCCCAGTTCCGGGAGTTCCTGGAAGAAGAAGGGTTGCCGTCGAACGAGGAACGTATCGAATTCCTGCTTCCCGTGATTCGCAACCTAGGGCAGAAGAAGCTCAAGACCATTCGCTTGAAGAAGACGATCAACGGGGTCAGTACCGAGTTCGGTGACGCTTTCAAAAAATTGGGGCCAGTGCCGACTCTGGCCCGTCCCGATCCCGCGCAGGAGGCGGCCACCCGGTATCTGCAAACACATCAGGTTGTGCTCAACTGGTACCCCAAGATTCAAGCGCTGCGCTCCAGTGGTGTCGGTGCTGTTGAGGAAGACCGCCAGCCGGAACAGGGCGCCCTGACCAAGCGACATATTGCCTTTCTCGACCTAGATGCGCTGTATTTCGAGCTGCAACGCTTCAAGGCCGAGCGGGCTTGGCACAACCTGAACTTGCCACGGGATGTGTTGCCCGAACTACTGGCCGACCAGAGCTGGTATCGGCTGCTGATCCCGGAATCCGAGCTGGCCTTTGATTCCTTTGAGAAGATTCACCTGTGGCAGGAAATCGGAGAGGCGCTTCTCAAGAAGTACTGTGAGCGCTACTACTCATTCCGAAAGAAGGAATGGGAGCTGCCACACTTGGAATATCGCTATCTGGACGCCACCGACCCGAACTTTCCTCAGGTCAATGAGGAGTTCCCGGAGGGATACCACCGCATCCTCGTGGAGGAGTCTCAGACCGAGATTGTCGCCAAGCTTAAGGAGCTCAAAGCGCAGATTGATGCGGGCACGCTGAATCCCTGGCAGTTTGGCGGCCTGCAAGCCATACCATTCGCTCGACACCTGTACGAGCCACTGTTGCACCTGGCGGGCTCAACCGTCGAGATCAGTCCCGTACCCTTGAATCAGGGCGAGCGGCGCTTCGTGGAAGACCTAAAGGTTTACTGTGACTCGAAGCCTGCATTACTGGAGGACAAGGAGCTCTATCTGTTGCGCAACCTGAGTAAGGGTCGTGGCGTCGGCTTCTTCGAGGCGGGCAACTTCCATCCCGATTTTATCGTCTGGTTGATTGCTGAGGGTCAGGAGTACATCTCGTTTGTGGATCCCAAAGGCATTCGTAACCTTGGTGCTGGAGATCCCAAAATTCAGTTCCACGAGACAATCAGAGAAATCGAAGTCCGGCTTGGGGATCCGGCCGTGACACTAAATAGCTTCGTGATTTCAAATACCCCGGCGCATGAAATGGAGCTTCTTTGGGGGGTTGATAAATCGCAGATGGAGGGTTGGAACATCCTATTTCAGATGGAAGATAAGGATGTCTATATTGACCGGTTGCTCAGTAAGGCGCTTTCAGTTGGGAATACCCCTAGGAAGGGACCTGTTTCCGGGTAACGTGGATCCATCGCCAACCTCGTCTGTGCGACAGAAATGAAGTTTCAGGTCTCGCCTGATTGCATACCACGAGAGAAGGCACCCCTGTTTCATGCCCGGGAGTGGATGAGTATTGTGCCCGATGAGCGTACGGGAGGCTGACCGCATGGCGAGTACGATCCATTCCAACGCCCGCACCACACCCCGGATCCGGCAGGAACTGCAGGAGGCGCCTGAAGTGACCCCCTCGACGGCTGCACAGGTTATTGTGGGGCCAACAGGAGGGCATGATGAGCGAAGAAGCACCGGTGAAGCGGTGGACGGCGAAGCGCAAGAC
>NZ_KB900048.1:0-9747 GCF_000378545.1 Thioalkalivibrio sp. ALE23
GGGGACCGGTTCGGTGTTCCCAAGAATCTCGACATCTACGCCACCATGAACACTGCGGACCGCTCCATTGCGCTGATGGACGCAGCCCTGCGCCGCCGGTTCCGCTTCCACGAGATGCTGCCGAAACCGCAGGCCATCGCGGGGCAGCAGGACGGGCGGATTCCCGACGAAGAAGGCGGACAACTGGATCTGCGCCGCCTGCTGGACACCATCAACCGGCGCCTGCGCTACCTGCTCCATCGTGACCAGGCGTTCGGTCACGCCTACTTCACGGAGGTCAAGCATCTGGACGACCTGCGCGACGTACTCGTGTACGACATCATCCCGATGCTCGCCGAGTACTTCTACGACGACTGGGCGCAAATCCGTCGCGTGCTGGGTGACGAAGGCGTCTCCGAGGAGTACCAGATCATTACCCGAACAACGCTGGACCCGCTACATCTGTTCGGCGACGGCGCCCCCGGGCCCGAGAAGCCCGACTATCACGTCAAGGCGCCCGGGGACATTGCGCCGGATGCCATCCGCAAGATTTACGAGAACGTGGACGACGTGGACGAATGAGGCAGGTTCTCGCCCGCGAACACGGCTGGCTCGTGATTGGCGAACACGGCGACTTGTACCGCCGGGAGGCCGACCTGCTCGCGGAGGCCGAGCCGCAATTGCCTGGGCGCTGCCTCGAATGGGGACATCAGCGCGTCAAGTTTCGCCAGTTCTGTGGCGTCGTCCGCCTCGACAATGTCCAGATCGAAGTCCTGCCCAAACTGTCCACTTATCAGTCGGCCGCGCACCAGCGCAAGACACTGCTAACTCTGCTGAGCCGCGGAAGCGAACTCAATGCGCTGGATATGGGCGCCGCGAGCCTGGCAAACAGCGAAACGCTCCTGCTGGACATCTTTATCCGGCATTTTGCCGAACTCCTCGATCACCAGCTTCGCCATGGCATGCTGCAGGACTACCGGGACGTCGAGGACAACCTGGGCATGGTCCGCGGGCGTATCGACATGGTGCGTCAACAACGCGAGAACCTCACCCACCCACAACGCATCGCCTGTCGGTTTAACGAACTCAGTACGGACATCCCGGTCAACCGCCTGCTGAAAACCGCCCTCGATCTTCTGCAGACACTCGTGTCGAGTCTCCTCCTGCGCCAGTACATCGCGTCACTGCGCATGCGTTTCGCCCATGTCCCGTCGCTGCAGCGACACGAATGGGCCCCACGCGGCGATGATCTGAACCGGATGCAGCGTCGCTACGCGCCCGTGGTCGACCTCGCCCATCTCTTCCTTTCCGGTCAGTACCTCGACGTTCGCAGCGGCCAAAGCCGTACCTTCAGCCTGCTATTCGACATGAACCGTCTGTTCGAGCGATACACCGCCAGTCTGATAGAGCCCGAGGTGCGGCGCGCCGGCCTCAGGCTGCAAGAACAAGGCCCGATCCAACACTTGGTCACCGAGGAGCGTGGTTCACCTCGACTGCGAATGCGGCCCGACATCGCCCTTTTGAACCGGCACAACACCGTCGTGTCCATCCTCGACACCAAATGGAAAATCCTGGCCGGCAAGGATCCTCTCGGAGCGTTGTCGAACTCGGACCTCTATCAAATCAGCACCTATGCCGCCGCATACGGGTGCCGCGAGGTGGGTCTGTTCTTCCCCGAGCAGGAGTGTTTCCAGAGCGAGCGGCCCAGACGGCTGACCATCGAACTCGGCAACAGGGTGAAGTTGACCGTCCGTGCCGTACCCGTTAGCGATCCAGGCGCCCGAATGCACCTCGATTTCTGGAATATGGAGCGCAGCCCTCCTGAGTCTAAAGTGCCTTCCCGATCGCCTTTTTCTACCTACATTTAGGGTCTCGCCTGATTGCATACCACGCGCGAAGGCACCCCGGTTTCATGCCCGGGAGTGGATGAGTAGTGTGCACGATGGGCGAACGGGAAGCTGACCACACGGTGAGTACGATCCATTCCAACGCCCGCAACACACCCCGGATCCGGCGGGAACTACAGGAGGCGCCGGCCGGCGTCAGCGATCCGGAACTGGCCCGACGCTACGGTATCAGCCGCATGACGGTGCGCAAGTGGCGCCGCCGGCGCACCGAGGTGGAAGACCGGACCCATCGTCCGAAGAAGATGCACACGATGCTCACGGCGGAATCCGAAATCGGGGCCTTTAGCCGCCCGATCGAATAGTCCGAGCCACCGAATTCCACTTGCAGCCGGGCCATTATTGTTCCCCCGGCCAGGACCAAAGCCGGCTCCAAGGCTTTGTGACGGGATTTGTGACAAAGGCGACTCGGTACAATCCAGGGTTTTGGATCCATCCCCGGTGAACGCCATGAACGACTCGCCCACGGTGTCGATGTATTCGGCCCTGCAGCAGGCCTTCGATCACTTCAACGAACGGCTGTTCGACAACGTGCTGCCGCCCTGCCTGATCACGCTGCGCAGTTCCCGACGCCAGCGGGGTTACCACCACGCGGAGCGGTTCATCTCCGCGGACGGCACCATCATCCACGAGCTGGGTGTGCATCCGGGGTACTTCACGCTGAACCCGCCGGAGGTCGCGCTCTCCACGCTGGTGCACGAGATGGTTCACCACTGGCAGGAATGCTTCGGCAAGCCGAGCCGCTCAAACCATCACAACCGCGAGTGGGCGCAGAAGATGGAGGCGATCGGACTGGTGCCCAGCGACACCGGACTGCCGGACGGCAAGCAGACCGGGCGCCGGGTCACCCACTACATCGGGCCCGACGGGCCGTTCGCCCTTGCTTGCGCGGATCTGCTGGCCAGCGGATTTGCCCTGCCCTGGTTCGACCGCCATGCCCCGACCTCGCCCGAATCGGTCGTGCAGGTGCAGGAGGCGCTGGCCGAACAGGGCCTGGCGGTCGCCAGCACACCCGCCCCGGCCGAAATCCTTGCCCACCCGGAGGATCCCGAAAAACCCGCGGTCTTCGGCCCGCCCCAGCCGCGCCCGGATCCCCGCGTGCGGCTCACCTGCCCGAGCTGCGGCGCCCGCGTCTGGGCGCGCCCCGACACCCCCGTGAACTGCGGGGTGTGCCTGGACCCGATGGAGGATTTGTCCGGAGAAGCGCCGTAACGGGTGGCGCCTTCCGGAAAGATGTGCCTCGGCAACCGCTATGGCCGCCGGTCAGGCCGGCCAGACAAGCCAGGCTGGATTCACTCAACTCCTCCCTGGCGAGAGGCCCTGGCCACTCCATCGGCGTATTGCCCTGGCGGCACCATTTGCAGATAGCGCTCCTGCTCGGTCGTCTCGATGGCGCCTCGCCGAGCCCGGCGAACAGCAGCCACCGCCGCATCCGGGGCCATGCCTCGATCGATCAGGAGACGGGCGGCTACCGTACCCGCCCGTCCCAGACCACCCTTGCAGTGCACGAGCAGGCGCCCGCCTGCATAAAGTACTCGATGCATCTCCGGGGCCACCGCCTGCCAGCGGTCATCCCACTGACGGTCGGGAGCGGCCATGTCCGGGATGGGCAGGTGGTACCAGGTCACCCCGGTCTCGCTGACGGCCTCCCCGAGCCGGGGCACGCCCAGCTCGTGCAGTTCTTCCAGCGTTGTCAGGGTCACGACGCCGGCCGCGCCCCACGCCCGGATTCGGTCCAGATCCGACTCCAGATCGCGGGCCCAGGCGCCCGTCATCCCATGAGCCTGCTGCTTGCCCGGACAGAGGGTGATACCGATGGTGCCGCCCTCCGGCAACGTGATCTCGGCGATCTCCAGCGGATGACTGGTAGTGGTCCGAACGGCGTTCATTCAGTGCGCTCCGTTGATTCGATGGCGAGGATCCCCGATGGATTGGCGTTCGAGCGCTGGTGAAGCGCATCGCCGCCCCCGAGTCGGGTCATGCTGGCTGAGCTGCGCGAGCCACTCCGTCGAGATTCGCTCCCCCCGGTACCCGTACGCCGTCATGTCCCTGCCACCTCCGTGAGGCCCGCTGGCGGGTCCAGTGGAACCCTACCCACTTTTATTCCGCCAACAAAGCCCGCAACGCCCTTCCGGTTCGCTCGGGCGACTAAACCTGTCGCCCGGTTCGAGACCTGCGCATTTCCGGCGATTGCAACCTGCACCCTCATGGCCGACGATGCAGCGAACGGCTTTGATATCCCCCATACGAAAGGAACTTCACGTGACCGACGCAAGACGCGACGCCGACGAGCGCGAAGAGGAAGAAGAAGAACTCCGCAAGCGACGGGAGAACATGCAAAGGCGCAGCGACAGCCAGGCCGCCGCTGGCTTTGACGTCCTTCATCGGCCGAACGATGAAGAGACTCCTGAGAACGAAGAAGACGGCTCGCAAAGTCGGTGATCGAAAAGGCCACGACCACGTCGCCGAGAAGCCCCATGGACGAGACACCGCGGTCTGACCAGACGACCCTGATCGAGCAGCTGAAGGCCGAACGCGACCAGCTCCTCGGCCTGCTTCGTGCGCTGCCCGACATCTCGTTCGTGATCGATGAAGACGGGCTTTACGTTCGGGTCATCGGCGGGACGAACGAAGCCATGTATGTCAGCGGCAAGCCGCTGGAAGGCTCGACCCTCCAGGACGCTCTCCCCGAAAGCATTGCCAATCATTTTTTGGGGGTGGTCCGGGAGGCCCTTCGGACGGGAGAAATGCAGTTCCTGGAGTACGAACTGGGAGTCGAGGACGTGACGGCCCTACCGCCCGAAATCCGGGAAAAAGCCGCCGATCCGAGTAAACAGTATTTCGAGGGCCGCATCCTCCCGTTGCCCAGTTACGATCACCCCAAGCCCGTCGTACTGTGGGTGGCCGTCAATATCACTCCCCGAAAACAACTCGAGCAGTACTGGCGCCAGGCGGCCGAAACCGATCCGCTGACCGGAATCGCCAACCGACGCGCCCTGTTCCAAAAGGCCCACGAGGAAGTAGAACGCGCCCGTCGCTACGGGCACCCGCTGTCCCTGCTCATTCTGGACATCGACCATTTCAAGAGCATCAACTCCCGCTTCGGGCACGCCCGGGGGGACGAGGCCCTGCGGCGCTTCACACGCACCTGCGCCGAGCTCCTGCGCACCAACGATCGTCTCGGCCGTATCGGAGGGGAAGAGTTCGTGATCCTGCTGCCGGAAACCGATCTGGTGGGGGCGACCCGTCTGGGACACCGGATCGTGGAGGCGATCGCCTCCGTGGAGATCGATGAAACGTCCCCCGTGTTCACCACCACGGTTTCTGTCGGGGCGGCGACGCTGGAACACGGGGAGGGCTTTGAAGCAACCCTGCACCGAGCCGATCAAGCCCTGTCCAGGGCGAAAGCCAACGGCCGCAACCGTCTGGAAACCGACGGCCCGCACCCGACCGAATGAACCACCGCATGGGATCGCCCATCGACCATCGTCCCGGAGACGGGCACGGCAGCCGAAATGGAGGGCCAATGAAAGGCTGGGCCCACACACGCACCCTGGTCTCGAACAACTAAGGGCAGCTCACCCGGTGACCCTCCCGCGTTAGCGAGCCCATGAAGATGATCGCGACACTTCACCAACAAGGGGATCCGTTGGATGGTCTCAGCGATCATCCGTCGCTGATGATCGAAACCAACCGTCTTCCGACAGCCCCGGACTATCCACTGCCGACGGATCACCCGTCTCGCAAGGCCCCGAGGGAGTTCCACCAGAAAGGCGCAACAAAGCATCGCCCAGACCGGCCAGCCGGTCGTACTGGCTGAGCCGGGCACGCCACTGCGCCGGGATCCCTGCCTCCCCGTAGTACGCCCCCGCCAATTGCCCGTAGATCGCGGCGGTGGTGTCGGCGTCGTGGCCCAGATTGGCCGCCAGCAGCGCCCCCTCGCGGAAACCCCCACTGCGGTCAAAGGCCCACAGGGCCGCCTCCAGACTCTCGACCACATAACCCGTCCCCCGGATCTGCGGTGGATCCCGATGGCGAAAGGAGCCCTCGGCGATGGCCTGGACGGCCGGTTCCAGCTCATCGCCCGGACCGAAGCCGGGGAGCGCCTGCCAGGGCCGCTCCAGCACCTCGGCTCGTTCCGCCCCTTCCAGAACGGCAAGGATATAAGCCGTCCACAGACGACAGGCATCGAGACATTCCGCAGCCGCGTGCGTGGTCCGGGAACTCACACGGGCGGTTTCATGGGCCCGGGCCGGGGTACGGCGGTAGGCCAGCGGGACCGGAACCAGGCGCATGAGCGAGCCGTTACCCGCCGCTCCGGGATCCTCCGAACCACTCAACGGATTGCCGGAGTCTTCGTACCGCGCAAGCGCTGCGCTCACCGTGTTCCCGATGTCGAAGCACCGCCCCGTACTGCTGGCATAGCCTTCGCGCCACCAGCGGACGTAACGGTCCATCTGATCGTGCGCATCGAAGCCTCGGCACTCGACCAGGCTCTCCGCCAGCGCGATGGCCATCGAGGTGTCGTCGGTCCACTGCCCCGGTTGCAGCCCGAACGGCCCGCCTCCCACCATGTCGGTGATGGGTTCAAAGCTTCCCGGCTCGCGAAACTCCAGTGTGGTGCCCAGCGCATCGCCGCAGGCCAGACCCAGCATCGCGCCCCGATAACGCTCTTCGATTGTCAGCACCCTCATCTCCCCGATGTCCGTGGCGGTGTCGCTTGCCCACCGCGGGAACACTGCATAGATCCGATCCCACCGAATGCGGGCGTTCGGCCACTGGCGAGAGCGTTATCACGAAACATGCGCTGCCCCGACAACATGTTCGGTCGAGCGATCAGTTTGAGGCCAGTCCAGTACTGGTCAGACGCGAACCTATCCTCGGGCAAGGGCGACGATGGACCCCAGGTTCAATGAACGGGATAACAGGCATCCCCCCAATGCTCCTGCGCATTATCCAGCATGATCTCAATGACCGCCGGAACCAGGTCCCCCATGATCCGATTGGCATCCCGGAGCTGCTCGCGGTTCACCGAGCTACCCCAGGTCGCCCCACCATGAACGAGCTGGTTTCTGAGCGTATAAAGACGCTGGAACACGATCGCGAGAACGGTGCCGGTATCCTGTTGCGCGAGTGCCGCGTGCGCGGCTCGCCGAGCTGCGGCGAACCGTTCCTGCCAATCCTCACTTCCTTCCACACGATTCTGGCAATCCCAATAGGTCTGAAACACATATTGGTTGTTCAGCAAGAGACGGATGGATTCGGAATACTGCCGCCAGACCAGGTCGTACAGCCGCCTCCCGCCATCCAGGTCACTCAAGCGATGCAGGAATTCCCGCAATAGCCGGCTCTCGCCGACGCGCTGCTCCCCGAGATCGTTTGCGTACGCGGCATTGAACGCGATCCACAGGAAGATGAAACGCCCGTCTTCGTCATCGCACATCTCCGACCGCTTGAGCCAACTCAGCGCACGGTGAATCCGCAGGGCGATTCCTTCAGCGTGCTCATGTCTCTCGGCCCTTTGCCTCGCTTTCAGTTGGTCGTGCGACATGGTTCCTCCTTGCACTGTACCTCGCGGTTTTCCAGCCCCTCGTGAGCACGACTCATCGCGACCGCACTGAATCCGTTGGCAGCCGCACACATCGGCTGGTCATCGCCGACACCGAACGGACTTTCCCCCGCCCCGTGACTTCGACGCCTGGCATGTCGCGCAATCCGTCAGGCGCGACCGGGCAGAGAGATCTGCACCATCACTCCACCAAATCGAGTACGCGCTCGTTGTACTCTTCTTCGGTGATCACGCCGCGGTCTCGAAGCCGCCGAAGGGCCTCGATATCCGCTTCCAGCTCGCCCGATGTCTGACTTTCCGAAGGGCCGGCAGCGATGGCCTGATGCAGTCGCTCATCGTCCAGGGCCTCGTCGATGGTCTCCCACAGGGTCCGCGTCAGGATCTCTTCCAGCTTCTCGATGGACGCAAAGACGCCGCCACCCGCACCGCCCTCGACATTGCTCGCACGAACCGAATTCTCGTGGGCGATCTGCCGGGAACCGGGCTCCAACAGTGTGACATTCAGTCGGGAGTGCGCCTCACGCCGCATCACCTGGTTGGAATCCAGGTGTTCGATGTCGACCTCCATGACGAAGTCACCCTCTCCTTCCTCCGCCAGCATGCCGCGCTGTTCCAGCCCCGTAATGAACTGGTCGCGGACCACATCGGATACCGGCTCTTCGGTCTCGAGCGTCTGCAATGGATTGCCGAAACCGCCCCGAATCGCGCCCAACCAGTTCGCCCCGTGCTGCCGGCTATCCGTGACGGGCCCCATCTCCACGTTGGCCTCGCCGACCGATTCCAATTCGGGGCTTGAAGCCGGATCCAGCGTGACCGGTGTGGTGGTACATCCAGCCACCAGAAAGCCGCCCAACAGGACCACTGCCATTCGCGTGATGCTCACCCTATTCCCTCCCCCCTCTTGTGGTTCCATAAGCCATCCTCGCAGATTCCAGTTCCTGGATCATCGCGTCCCGCAATGGCCTCGGTTCCAGGACCTCGACACTGGCACCCAACCCCAGCAGCCACCACTTCAGACGTGCGGTGTCCCGGACGGTGGCGGTAACCCGGGAGCACTCGCCGTTCCTTTCGGGCTCGATGGTCTGATCCTCGGACAGGCGCGCTTCGTGCAGGTGGTAAGCGAGCGCCGGATTCACCCGGAGTTCGATGCGAATGGTTTCGCCTTCGGGGTAATCGAATGCGCCCTGCTCGATGAACTGGTCGAGATCAAAGCCGGCGTCCGGATCGCGCGCCGGCACCTCGGTCAGGGCCGCAGCCTCGATCCGGTGCGCCGCGAGATGCAGCACGTCCTGGTGCGGTTCGATGGTAGCCAGGAGGTAGGTGACCGGCTCGCGGAACACCAGCGCCAGAGGGTGAATGCGGTGGTCGCGCACCCGCTCCTTCGAGCGCGAGCGGTAGGTGATATCGAGGCAGCGGCGTTCCAGCAGGCCCTGCTGCACGGTCGCGAACACACCTTCCGGGACCGCCGGCGGACCCAGTGGCGGACCGTTGGGAAGGATACGCACCCGCTCGGGCCACAGACTCAGGCCGGACGACTGCCCCGTGGCTTCCAGCACCTCCCGCGCCCGCGCAACCTGCGGTGCCAGCCGTTCCCGGGCGGACGGCGGCAGCAGGCGTGATGCGTGAGCATCCAGGATCTGGAGGGTGAGCGCCGTCTCGGGGTCGAGTGCGGGCATGTCCTGCAGCGGGGCATCGGCCAGCCAATACCATCCGTACGGACGGTCCCGCTCGTCGCGCCCAAGCGGTAGAAATGCCGAAAGCGATTCCAGGTCCCGTTCGATGGTTCGCAGGGTCGTATCCAGTCCCCGCGCCTGCAGGCGTTCAACCAGTTCCGGCGCACTGATCCGGCGGGACTGCCTTGGCACCATGCCCAGCAGCAGCATCCGCCGCTGCAGCGTCGCGCGCATTCCGTTGCCCTTGGTCATTTCCCGTCCATCCCCTGCCCGTCGGTTGTCCCGCTCACGGTGGAGCCTGCCAGCCGCCCATCGGCCGTGCAAAGATTCGATGCCCGCACCCTGAAGCCGAGGCACGACCTTTCAACGTAGCTCACCGATTTCATACCGAATGCGCCCGTCCGTATCGCGAATCCGCGTCGGCGCGGAGCCCGGCCCCTCCTCCACGGTGCCGCGGATCCGGCCGTCCGTACCGCGGATGTAGGTGGGCCCCGGCGGCTGCTCGTCGATGTAGCCGGTGATGCGGCCATCGGCATCACGGATCAGCGGCTGCCCGGGTGAAGGGTAATCCCGCTCGGATGACGACGGCACGGCACACCCCGTCAGCGCAGCGAGCAGGAAG
>NZ_KB900049.1:0-9222 GCF_000378545.1 Thioalkalivibrio sp. ALE23
CTTGGTCGTCAACTGGCGATCGACTACCAGGGGGTTCGATTCAATGGAATCATCGAGCGACGCAACCCCAAAACCGTGACGATTCTGGGCGCCTGGGAAAGTGGCCGGCGGGCACGTATTCGCGTTCCCTATCCCCTGCTCCCGTCGATCCTGGTCGAGTGAAGAAATCGACAAACGGAGGCGGTTCGATACGCTTTCCCTGAATACATCGAAAAGAGGAAGAGGAAAGATGGAAAGTACGGATCTGCTGCAATCCATTCCGGCGCAGCCACAACGTCAGGACTCGGTGAGCGAACAGATGGCCGATCTGAGCCAGGTCGCCAACCGCCTCGGGATGTACGATGCGGCAGACGCGATCGGACAGATGTTCGAAACCGAATCCCTTGGGCGGATGAAATACGGCTGCCATGTCGAAGCCGAGATCGAAGGCATCATCGACGAGAACTGTGTGCTGGATTACGGCCGCCCGGAGGAATGCATCTATGCCAAACCCGGCATGCGTCGGGAACAGTGCCAATACTGGCGGGTGATCGACGCCAGCGCCATCGGGCAGGACTGAGCCGGCGAAACCGGCGCCACGACGAAAACGAATCCGCGCGAGAGGCCATGAAAGACCACACCCGAACCCCATCACCCTCGGGAACCTACGGCTTCATCGTGCGCCGCACGATCAACGGAGAAACCCACCAGCGCAGCTTCCCCGCCCGGGCCGACCGGGACCCGCCTGATGTGGTCGAAAAGGCTCGTCAGGCTGCCCTGGAGTACGACGCGCAGTTGCTCCGGGCAATGGAGGCCGCCCGCGAACGGCGGCGCCAGGCGCGCAAGCCCAAGGGATTGTCTCCGGTCAGCGGTGTTCAGCCGATGCTGACCGATAGCGAGAAAAACGGACGGCGTTACGAATATCGGGCCTGGGGCGTTCGAAAATACCGCAATGGAACCACAATCCAGCGGAGGTTCTCGGTCGCTGAATACGGCGATCAGCGTGCCTGGGAAGAGGCCTGCCGGTTCCTGGCGCAGCTGGAGGGGATCGACCCCGAGCCACTGATCCGCCAATACCCGGGGGTGGGAATCTGGGATCGAGTCTGGGCGCAGCGGAAGAATACGAGAGGGGAGACAAAGTAATGATGAAAGTATCGGACATCGATGTACACTGCGACCCCCCATCCCCCGAAACGATCGAGCAATGGAACGAAGACCTACTCGAAAGCTGGAAACGAACCAATGAAGATCAGGCTCGATATCGACGTAAAAACCGAATTGCAGGAGTGCTGCTGACAGCAGTATTCACTGCGACCTGGTACAGCGGTATTGTTGACTGGCCGCACTTCGTGGTTCCAGTCTTAATCGTTGCGTTTTTTGCGTTTCTGGCGATCCAGGGCGATTGGTCATCCACGATGATTTGGATGATTATCGCAACACTTGTGGCGCTAATACTCATCTCCCAGCAGGAGCACGAGAGATTATCAACCCTTCTGGAGGAAAGCGATAATCCAAGTGAGACGCATAAGGAAGCGAATGTTGCGGCTGTTTACCTGGGAGGCACTTTTGTTATATCCATGTTTGGGTATTGGCTGGGTTATAGGTACGCCAGCTCTCGCGAACACAAAAGCTTTCATGAGCCAAGAGAGAACATCAAGAAAGAGCTGATGAAGCTAAGGCCTATTTGCCCGGAAACCCATCCTGACGAATGCCTTGTTTATCTCTGCCTGACAAACCAAGATAAAGTCTTGGAAAGTTACCAAAGAAAGATCGCACATCAAGGCCGTCGGCCTCTTGTTGTGGAATACAAAGTGGCTCGAAAGCGGGTATGGGGGGAAGAAGGAACCGAAGAAAGGAGGCAAAAGGCAGAATCGGCTTGCAGACAGATGGGGGCGGTGTCGTAACTATGGGAGACCGTATGCCATCTGTACCACACAGGCTTCGACGAGAACGCGGGGGCTCAATCCATCACGTTAAGCCTGGCAACCCGGCATTTCCTTCCGTGCCGTTCGACGGATACACCACCCTTTCCGGCGTGGCGACCGAATACAGAAAAACGCTAATCTAAAGGAATACAAGGAGCAGGAAGGAACAATGCTCAACAGTCAAGAAGTTCAGAATGTATTGGGACTTTTAACCATAATCGCGATGCTGGCGGCGTACGTTACACATGTAATCCACTCCATCGCGGAAGAAGCCTGGGTGATTCTGGTCATCGGCGCTCTCTTTTTCCCTGTTGGGATCATCCACGGTGCAGCGGTCTGGTTCGGCATCTTCTAAAAATCGACAGGCGGGGAAACTCTGGCAAAGTGGATGATGAATCCATCGAGCAGAGGGCAATCCATGATTTCGGATGATCGAGTCACACGCTTTCACGAAGGTCAGGTCTGGGAGAACTCGGCAGGTTATTACGTCCGCGTGATGCAAATCGAAAACGGTCAGGCCGTGCTCCGCAAGGGCGCGGATGGTAGCGGACGGATCACCCGCAGGCCCTGGGACGGGATCAGCCTCCGTTGGGGGCTCGTGGGCGATCCCACTGCCCCCGAAGAGTACCCGGTCGGGCAGGATAGTGAGGGCAAAGGCGGGTGAAACACCCCTTTGCCCCTCCAAGGTTCAAGGGGGTATTCCATGAGCCGGAATAATCGCCCGAAGACGAACGAGATCAACGACCCAGGCAACCCCGAAAAAAAGGGGCGCGTTATCTATGCCGAAACCCGTTTCAGGCCGGAACAGAAGCCGAAGCCGAAAACGAGAAGTCAAAGGCGCGAGGAAACGCCGATTCCCAAGGGGCTCCATCTGACCCGGTACAACTGGGCCCTCGACATCGGGGTTCCAATCCTGATTCTGATGGCGTTTCCGGTCGTCGCCTTCTTCATCGAATCGAACGGAACGATTGGAGAAGAAGGAAACGCCGAGATCGAGCGAATGGTCGCAGAACAGCCGGATCTGGAGCCAATGGTGGAGGAGCGCAGAGGCGACGGGTGTGGAAGTATCCTGTTCGTCACCTATAACGAGGAGTGCATCACCGGATGGGACTATCAGGAGATCAAGGAAGCGTACCAGGAGTTGAAGAAGACCCAAGGCGAATCGGCCACAGCGTATGGGGAGCGATGAATTGACTGTTGAATTGAACAAACGAATCCGCCAGCTGCTGCTGGAAGCCTGGGACATGGAAGCGACCGAGGCGGAACACATCGCTTCCGACTGCGCAGCGGCGCTCCAACAGGGCGGATCCTATCGAGAGCTTATGTCCCGTTTGATGCCGATTTTCCCGCCGTCGGAGCCCGAAACAGCCGAGGACGTGGCTCATCGCCTGATTGGGCTGAACAACGCCCTGCGCGCCCGAGAGGAAGCCGCATCCAAGGATCTTTCGAAGGAGGCCGAAGCGTGAAAATCTATGTCCTGTTGGCACAGCGCAAAGAGAGCTACGAGGGAGAGTACGGCCCCGAAGCTCTGGGAGCGATGACCGAGTACGAATACGACATCAACCCGGAATTTCTTGAAGAGCGGCGGAACGAGTATTCGCGTAACCGGGAATTCAGCGCCGTCCGGATCGTGGCCCTCGATATCCCCGAGGGGGAAGTCGAACGCCGATTGATGCCGGAGGCGACGCCGATTCAGGCCCGCGTCGCCAGCGAAGAATAGCCCCACCCCGCAACCCTCCCGGTGTCGCGCTTGAACCGCGACACCGGGAGGGTTTTCGCTCGTGGCAGAATCAACAAGCCCTCGAACTGGAAGGAGGCCGCATGTACGAAGGAGACGTAGGACATCACAGCGATGGGATGGAAAACGAACGGGAATGGACGTTCACGCATGTCTACTGGGAGCCGATCGAGTTCTCCGGGGAGCGGATCTGCGTCGGGAGTTTTCTGCTGGACGAAGAACGGGGTGAACGGATACTGGCCCTGCCCCTGGGCCCCGAAGACATGGACCGCGTGACCGACAACGGCGGTGAATGGTTGCGGGCCGATCTGGAGGCGTGCTTTCGACGCCCGACCCCGTTCCCGCTTCCACCCAACGTGACCCTGGGGCGCTCCGTCTCCATTATCGCGGAGACCGCCCGCGAAGCCGCCGAGACGGCGCTGCGTTTCCACGCGGCGTTCATGCGACCGGAGGGGCCGGAAATCCTTAGAATGGGTAACCAGGTGAAAAGTGGTCGGTCGGAATGGCCGGATGTCGTGACCGAAAGCGAACGAAAACAGCAAGAGGAGGCCGTCTGATGGAAGAGCCGAGCATGTTCATCAGCCTGTTGGTTCTTGGAGCAATCTTCATTGTGCTGGGAGTTATCGCCCTCTGGGTGAGCGACGTATTCGACCCGCCCATGCCGGGGAAAGGTCAGACGGCGAAAAACGGCAATAAAGTGAAAAAGGAAAGGGCTTCAGTGAAAAAGGAAAGGTATTCGGGGATGGCGCAGATGAAGGGTCGCAGCTCCACCGAGGAATACTATATGTTCCATCACCCGAGCCGATACGATTCTTTCAGTGACCCCTCCTCGTCCTCGATGGGCACGGGCAGCGATTTCGATCACCACTGAACGAGAGAAACACAGGGAGGTTCCATGTCGACATCGGATGTCATCGGCGGGGTCCTTGCCATTCTCCTGGTCGTCGCAGGACTGGCTGCCATCGGATACCAGGCCTGGCGGTGGGAGGATTCGCGCGACCGCGAAGGCGAAAAGGACACCCAACGCGAACACCAACGAAACCATACCCACGAAACCCACGACTGACCGCGGCCAGCACACGGCCGCGTAGAACGCCACGGAGGCACGACCGATGGAGCAGTACCAGAACCTGATCCGGCACATCCTCGAGAAAGGGACGGATCGCCCGGATCGAACCGGAACCGGCACCCGCTCGGTCTTCGGCTACCAGATGCGATTCGACCTGGAGGAAGGCTTTCCGCTGGTGACGGTGAAGAAAACGAACTGGAAGGCCGCCGCCCGCGAGATCCTGTGGTTTCTCTCGGGGTCCACGAACATCGGGGATCTGAACGCGACCATCTGGGACGAGTGGGCGGACGAGAACGGTAACCTCGGCCCCATTTACGGCCACCAATGGCGCAACTGGGGCGGCCGGCACGGTGAGCCCGGCACCGGCATCGATCAGATCACCGAACTGCTTTACAACCTGCGCTGGTTTCCGGACTCCCGGCGCCACGTCATTTCGGCCTGGAACCCCTCGGACCTGCCGGATGACGATCTCAAGCCGCACGAAAATGCCGCTGAAGGCAGCATGGCCCTGGCGCCGTGCCACACCCTGTTCCAGTTCTATGTCGCGGACGGAAAGCTGTCGTGTCAGCTATACCAGCGGTCGGCGGACGTCATGATAGGGGTGCCCTTCAACTACGCCGGGTACGCCCTGCTGATCCACCTGATCGCGCAGGCCGTGGGCCTGAAGCCCGGGGAGTTCATCCACACGCTCGGTGACGCCCACATCTATCACAACCACTTCGATGCGGCGCGGACCGTGCTGGACCGCCCACCCCGACCGCGGCCGAAGCTGCACCTGAACCCGGAGGTCACCGACCTGTTCGCGTTCGGGGAAAACGACATTCGGGTCGACGGCTACGACCCGCATCCGGCGATCAAACTGGATGTGGCGGTTTGAGCGACCGTGCGCGCGCAATCTCGCTGGCGGACCTGCGGCGCCTGGCGCACGATCTCGGGCTGACGCGGGAGCAAGCTGCGGAACACCTGGGTCTTTCCCGCCGCCAGCTGACGGTGTGTCTGCGGGAAGTCGACCCTTATGGGCAGATTGCATGGCCGGGCGAGCTCACGATGACGCCGCGGCCGCATTGCCCCCGCCGGCGGGAGGTCGCGGGCTTCCCCGTGATCAGCCAGTGATGGTGGCTCAACCCCGAGAACGCGGCCTGACCCTGATCGAACTGGTGGTGGCACTGGCGATCATCGCCGTGGCAATGGCTGGCCTGGCGGGGACTTTTGCCCTGTTGAGCGGTGGCATTGCGGATACCGAGGATACGGAGTCGTATGCCCGGGAAGCTCGGGGGTGCGGGGAGGCCCTGATCGCCCTTCACTACGGCGACTCCGATTTCGACCTGGACGATCAGTGCAGCCAGGGCGGGGACCTGGAAACCTGGTCGGGGTCCGCGACGGAAGGCCAGGTTCTGGAGCAGGCCTGCGAAGCCGGCACCCGCCTTGAGGTGACCTGCGCGTGTCGCACTGAGACCGGTAGCCCGGTGACGTGCGACGGCGTCGGGGAGTCGGGTTACAACCGGGTCGAGATCCGGTCCGCGGACCAGGCCGCTTTCCCGCCCATGACGCTGCAGATCCCACGCGAAGACGAGGACTGAGCCATGCGTCGGGGTGGATTCACACTGCTGGAGATGGTGTTGGTTCTGATTATCATCGCAGTGATCGGAAGCACGGTCGCCCGCTTCTTCGGGGTGTCCACCGAGGCGGTTTTCGATGCTCGAGAGGCCACCGAAACCCAGAACCGGGTCGGGATGACCCTGGACCGGCTGACGCGCGAAATACGGAACGCACGGAGCATCCGCGAATGCACGGAGGATCGCCTGTCGGTCAACGGCGGTGATCGTGTTTTTGAGCGGGCCGGAGGACGGATTCGCCTGAACGGGGAAGCCATGGCCGGAACGCCAGAGGACCCCATCCGGAGCTTCCGCTGTGACGAGACAGGCATCGACGACCTGTACGCCCTCGAGATGGAGACCGAGCGTGGATACGAAGCCCTCATCTATGCCTACTGGCGCTGATCGGCGGCCCGGCGTCCGGATGCCGGCGCGACAGCGCGGGAGCCTGTTGCTGATCGCCCTTTTCCTGCTAATCCTGGTCTCCGTGATCGCCGCGGGTGCGGCCACCATGATCGGCTCAAGCACGCTCGTTGGATCTGAGCGGGTTCTGGGCGAGAAGGCCATGTTCGCCGCCGAGAGTGGCGTTATGCGCATCAGCGCGGACGACATGGACTGTGACGGGCAGGCGCATCCGGTGGGCGACGCCCAGCGGGCCGGCTTCCAGTGTACGGACGCCGCACAGGCGGATTGCCCGGGGTCGGCCGAATCCGAAATTCTCGGCTGGGGCGGCGCGGAACGACTGGCGGATGCCCCCGCGAGCCACCGGCTCTGCGTGCATCTGGAAGCCGTGGGCAGCGGCGGGGCCCCGCCCTCGGAATGCGACGAGGCCGAATGGACCTGCGTAACGGGAGACAACGGGGCCCCGCCCGGCGGTTCAGGCGGCGACTTCGATTACCTGTTCGTGGGAGAAGACCAGACGGTTCAGGGCGGCGGGAACCGCGGCGTAAACGAAGAGGCCTGCTTTCAGGACGGTGCCGAAGTCAACGGACGCCTGGACTTCCACGACAGCGTGTACTGGGAGACCGAGGAGAATACCAGTGGCGGTTCCAGCAACTACTACAGCTGCGTCTATATCGAAGGGGAGCTGAGCAACGAGTATGGCAACCCCGGTGGTTGCGAAGAAACTGCCGAGGGCGGTAGCTGGTGCCCTTATGGAGGCGGTTCCGGTTGGGGATACGGCGGTTAGGAGAGGACCTTAATCGTCCTCGTCCTCGTCGTCCTCGAACAGAGCATCCATCTCACGCTCCTCCAGATCCTCGAGCATCCGGCTCACCACGCGATAGATTTCACGCACGTCGGGAAGATCGTCATCGGGAAAAACCACTTCCAGTTCATCGATCTCGTTGCGCTCGACAAAGACTTCCGCATCCATCAGGGATGGATAATTCAGAAGGAAATCGGAAGACAGTGCGCGCTCCTCAACTTCCTGGACGTGATCCGGCGGCGCATAAATAGGGCAACGGATCGTCAGGGCTTCGGGCATGGCATTCAGTACCGTATGGATTCAGGGTTCAGTTTAACGTCCGGGAGGAAAAACGCCATTTTTCGCGGGCGCGAAACGCGCACGGGGTTTGACGGATTTCGCCGGAAACGGTAGCGTCCGAGGCAGTAACCACCCAACGCCTGGGTAACGGCGGCGGACTTCGGTCCAGGGGCAAAACGCCCAACATCTTATCACCCAACGGGGTCACGATACCCCGGCGGGTGCGTGACCCCTTTTTTATGGAGGTCACGCCATGAGCAGTCCACTCCGTGCGATCCCCCCGATCGCACCGAATATCCAGGACCGCATGATCACGGTCCCGGTGACATCAAAAACGGGGATCTCGACCGCCATCGTGATCGAGATTCCCAAGCAGGTCCTCTTCACCCTCGCGGTTCACCATTACACCGGTTCGATGCCGGCGTACTGGCCCGTGGCTGAAACGGACGGCAATTACACCTACCTCGAATACCGGGGTGGGGATTGCTGGTTCGTCCAGCCGTCCCGCGTGCGTTCGTCCCACTTCACCTCCGAAGTCTGGGACGCCGAAGACCTGGTTCCCATGACCCTCCACCAGACCCGAAGGATTCTCTTCGAAATCGCGGTGGAAGGGTTTTATGGGACGGCGGCACCGCGCCGTCGTCGCGCTTCCTGAGTAGGTTCCCCGCGGCTCCGGGGTCTGTTGATTCATGCAGACCCCGGGCCGGGGGTCTGCTCATCTGGAGGTCGCCATGAAAGCGTATCGCCACCAACTCGGATCCCTGATCTGGGTCCGGTCAATCAACGAACAGGACCGGATTCTCACACGGCACCTGGAGGATATGACCCTCTACGTCCCCGAGGAGGAGATCGAATTGATCACTTTCGAGGACGACGAACCGATTCGGGATCCGATCGGCACGCCCGACGAGCAGTGGCATTACGGCATCAGGAAACTGCTCGACAACACGGCGGTGGCCTACTTCATGCCGTCCGAGGCCGGCATCCAGTGGTGCCGCGACCGCATGGGTGCCGAGTGCCGGACGCTCGAAGAAGCTCTTCGGATGCTGGCTCGGGTCGTCCTTCGCGAAAACGGAGGGCGGATCGAACCGGGTCACCGCGAAAAGGTGGCCTGAAGACATCCATTCAATCCAGCCCCGGAGGAGGCTCCGGGGCTCTTTTCAGGAGAGAAACATGAAACAACAGCACGAAAATCTCGTGAAAGACGTCATCAAACGACTGGCAGCACACCAGATAACGATTGAAAAGGACGAGGGCGAGTACCGGAGCATCCGGTTCAGCGCCCCGAATACCGTCATCAACAGCTTCACGCTGACGACGTGGCCGGGGTATATCGCCATCAGCGGCGACCTGGGCACCTATGTGTTTTGCCGGCTGCCCGATATGTTCGAGTTTTTCCGGCAAGGCGCCCATGGGGACCCCATGACGTT
>NZ_KB900050.1:0-8692 GCF_000378545.1 Thioalkalivibrio sp. ALE23
AGGGTCAATATGCCATTTCTCGCCGTGGTGTCGATTTTTCCGGCAAGCTGCCATCCATTCCATCGCATGACGACGTTCCTAACCCTTCCCGGCTCGCAGGGCAAACCTGGCAGAGGGCACCTAGTACGCGCTATCACCCCACTTGTTTTCATCGACCCCCACATTACCCCAGGGCACCCCGGCAATACCGATCATGTCGCGCACATTCCAAATGACTCTTTCCATGGAAATCCTTGAGCCACGGTTTATCGCTTCCTCAACAGCGACTGCACGACGAAGGAGATCCGTATGATGCTCAGTGTTGATTGCGCACACCCGACCCGGCAAGCCGTTATCGATTTGATCGAATTGGCAACGCACAGCTTCTCGTAGGTAAAACTCCAGCGCAGTAGCGCATTGACCCCTGGCGTGCCAATTTGCCCCTTTTTGAGCGCACTCAATCAGCCGGTCATTGATATGTTGAACGGTGATGCCGTCGAGAAAATCAAGTGGCTTGGAGCGATTTGTGTGCTCAAGTTCTATGGCAGATTGCAATATATAGGCAAGACCAACACCTTCCTTTCTTAGTCGGTCAAGCTCTTTGTAAGCATTTTCAGAGTGATCTTCTTCGCGAACAATTCGGAATAAATTAACTGTGTAGTTGGCGACTGACCCAGCCTCACCCGAGATTGAAGAAGGGTTGTCCGTATTAAATGCCCGACCAGAGACAAGGACCACAATCAATCCGATCAGGATCCCCAAAGCTAAAGAGTTCAGTTTTTTTGGTGAATTATTAGTAAGTAGCATTAGAAACACCAACCCCGGCATATAGGACAAAGAAACAATATTTTAGCTCGGACCGCACCCCGAACGGGAGAACGCCCCGGTGGGCATGAACCATTCATCCGGTTCCGAACGAACCGGCAGCGTGTATTCGGTCCGAAGGGCCTGGTCGAGTGCTTCGGTGTCCTGAATGGACAGGGGCTCCGCCTGCCGGGAAACATCCTTGATCGGGATGCGACTGCGGTGAATCGTGGTCCCGAAGCGATCCTCATAGGCGGCGATGTCGTCCAGACTACCGGGGAAGTGTTCGCGCAGCGTGGCCCAGATGGTCGGGTCGTTGAAGATGCACTTCATGCAGGACGAGCGGCCCCATCCCAGCCGGTACGGTACGGGCGGCAGCACCCCATGGCGCTTTAGCGCGTCCCAGACCTGTTCCTCCGACCAGTGCAGAACGGGTCGCCATGCGTCCACATGCCGCGCCTTGCGTCCGGATCGGCGGTCGCAGGCATGGGGCTCCAGCTGGTTGTACTTCGCCCGGTTGGTGCTTTCCTCGCGGCGCTCCCCGGTCACGAACAGTACCCGCTTGCCGTCGAAGCGCGACTGGTTGTTCAGGGCGCGGCGGCCCACGTCGATCTTGAGCGCTGAACTGCACCAGCGGGTTTGCAGGCTGGCGGACACCTGGGGGAACTTCAGGCGAGTGCCCGGTTTCGCGCGACGGGTATCCCGATCCAGCGTCACCAGGCCCTCGGGCGTCTCGATCTTATGCGGGCGACCGTAGCTGTTCTCCTTGAGCATTTCGCCCTCGAAGCCCCCTTCCAGCCAGGAGAAGTACAGCGGGAGATCGAAAGCATCCGCCAGCTTGCGGTTGTAGTCCGCCATGAACGGCCAGTCCATCAGCGTTGAGCCCTCGCGGCCGTCCACGTCGTGGTGCCACAACTCGACCGATCCGGGATCCACGCCCTCGTCCAGCAGGTGGGCCAGGCTGGCGATGGAATCCTTGCCGCCGGACATGCACAGCACGACCCGGTCGTACTGGTCGAGGTCCACGCTGGGGGCCGAGAAATACACGCCGTCCTCGGAGGGCGACCGCGAGGATTCGCGCAGATCCACGCCCAGCGAATCGCCCAGGCCGGGAATCACCATCTGGTCGTCGTATTGATCGGACATGGTATTTGCCTTTTTTCCGGCTGCGGGCCGGAATCCGCCGCCCGCCAGGTTCGTGGACGGTTGGTTTCGATTCAGGAACCAGACTACCAGGCGCCGCCGGTTTGTCGATTTTCCGACCGCGTAAAACCCGGCGAGGATTAACCTTCCTCCAGCGAAACGTCCGGGACGACCCCTTCGACCTGGTTCCGGCTGGACAGCCAGCGTGACGGCGAGAATACCTGGAGGTCATGCAGCCGTGGCCAGAGGTCTTCGACCTCACGCTCCGCCTGCTCCAGAAACAGTGTGCGTGTCGCCTCGTTGTACGCCTCGATGATGGGCTTCACCGCGCGCACGTTGTCCCGACGAAACGCCAGCGCCCGCGTCAGGGCCTGAGAACGGTCCGCCCCGGAGCCGTCGGGTCGATACGGGAACCGGCGAACGTGCTGGCAACCCGTCTCGACTGAACGGTGGAGAACCTGGAACAGTGGCTTTCCCCGGTGGTACAGATGCGTGATCCGGGCATAGCCGGTATTCGTCCGGGACCGTTCATCATTCATCGTGGGGACCAACAGGCTGATCGCCTTCGCGGAAAACGGCCGCTCGACATACAGTTCGTTTCGGACGGTCAGTGCCTTGCGCAGCGCATCCGTCCCGGTGCCCGGCACCCAGCGGGTGAGCCGTTTGCGGGTGACCGGATGCCATCGAGTCACCAGGAAACCTTCATCCGTCGGGGAGACCGAGAAAAAGGGTCCGTAATTCATGCTCGCTCCTTCCGTGATCGCGGGGAGGCCTGCCGCCTCCCCGGTGTATTCCGTTACGCCGCCGCTGCGTCGGCGAAAAGATCCAGCGTTTCGCCCTGCTTCGGTGGGCGAGTACCAATGATCGGATCGACCGATCCCGCGTCGAAGGCTTCGGCATCCTCCGTTTCCAGGGCGAGCGCCGCCGCATCGTCCTCCACCGTCTCGGTCTCCGGCAGCGGTTCATCATCGGCATCGATGACAGCCGGTTCCGCCGTTGGGGCCAACGCCTCCGGCGTCACGATGGGGCCGTTTTCCGCCAGCCATTCGCTGAAGGTCATTTCGGGCTCGGCCTCCACCGCATCGGCGTTCTCGGCGCGCGAGGCGGACTGTTCCGACAGTTCGGCCTCGATCTCCTGAATCCGGTGGGCGACCCGATCCAGGTCTTCCCGCGTCACCTTCGGTTCCCGGTTCAGCACGTCCCGAGCGCCCGCCATTTCGTCGTGGAAGGCCTGCCACTTCCGCTCAATGCGGGGTTCGATGTTCGAGCGCAGGTCATGGACGATATTGGACAGGCGGCGGACCAGCCCCGTGGGGCTGATGCGCTCCCCCTTCTTGTAACCGGTGACATCGGACGCGCCCTGGCCGCGCAGCCAGAACTCCGGCTGATCGCCGGGGGACAGGTACAGTTCCAGATTCAGGCCATTGAGCTGACCCAGCAGGAACCCGCGGCTACGCAGAACCTTTTTCGACTGGCTCAGCCCTTCGGACACCGCTTTCTCCAAGTGGGCGACGAAGGCCTTGCGATCCCCTTGGTGGGACACCGAGCCGCCATGAGGGGAAGCCAGCACGAGATCATCACCGTGGGTGTTCAGCGTATCCAGATCCTGCCGCATCAGGTATTCCATACGTTCCAGCGAGGCCCGGCGTTTCGCTTCTTCGCTCAACGTCGATTCGGCCTTGTGCCGGGCTCGCTTCTCGCCCCGCTCAACGCTCTTGAGGTTTTTGTATTCCTCGTGCTTCTCGAAGTGTTCGAGGATGAGCGGGTTGCCGGAGAGTTCGGCTTTCATCGCCGCAAAACCGCTTTCCGCCGCTTCCGTTTCCGCGTCACTGACGGTGCGATCGTTCACCGATCCCTTGCGAACCTGACCGATGAAGTGCGCCTTGGTTTCGAGGATCGCCCAGCGCATCGCATCCAGCGTCTTCATCGTCCCGTAACGGTACAGGGCCACGGCGAAATCCGGCTCGGACTCCCGCAGCGCGTTCCCGCGACGGATGATCCGACCGTCGCGCTGTTCCACATCGGACGGGCGGAATGGCGCATCGAGGTCGTGCTTGGCGACGAGGCGTTCCTGTACGTTCATGCCCTCGCCCATCTTCGCCGTCGTGCCGATCAGCACCCGGAGATCCCCGCAGCGCATCCGGCGGAACAGATCCTTTTTCTTCTTCGGCGTCGGGGCCTCGTGGATGAAGGCGATCTCGCGGCGCGGGATGCCCAGGGCCACCAGCTTTTCCCGGATGTCGCTGTACAGATCCATGTTCTCGTCGGCTTCGGCCTTCGGCGTGCCGCTGTCGAGAAAGATCAACTGCGTCCCGCGCACATGGTTCCAGTTCAGGTATTCATGGCAGACGTTGCGGCAGCACTCGTTGATCTTCGAGAAGGCATAATCGGGCGCGCTCGGCTCGATCATCCGGGGGTCGAGCGCGATTTTCCCGGCGTCCGAGAAGATTTTCAGGGCGTTGTCCTGCTTGGGGTCACTCGGCGGGTTGTCGGCCCGTTTCACGATGTCATCCATCATCCGCGACTGGGTGGCGCTGCGCTCGGCTTGGACCATGATCGGCTCACCCGTGCGGATTTCCGGCGTCGGCCACTCCTTCCCTTTCTCGGCATAGATCGCCTTCAGGTCCGGCGTATGGATCACGTCGGCATACCGGCGATACAGCCGCATGAGTTCGGGCAGGTTGTTGAACTCCCGGAACCGGGTCTTGAGCTTGTACTTGCCGCTGCTCGAAAGCTCGTAGGCCGAAGTCGGGGTGGCGAACAGGGACGCCCAGGCATCGAACTGGTCAATGCCCATCGCCTTCAGTTCGTCCATCGCCAGAAACCGCAGCACCGTGTACATTTCGGACACGCTGTTCGAGATCGGCGTACCCGACAGCAGGACCAAACCCCCTTGGCCTTCGGTTTCCTGCACCCACCGGCCCTTCAGGAGCAGGTCGAGCGAAGCCATCGAGCCATCCGGCTTGCCCAGACCGCCCACGTCCTGGTGGCCGGTGAAATAAAACAGGTTCTTGTAGGACTTGTGGTACTCGTCCACCACGATCGAATCGATGCCCATGGCATCCACCGTGACGGTCCGATCCTTCGGAGCCTTTTCGATCAGCGATTCGATGCGGTTGTTGATCCGCTTCTTGGCGCGTTCCATCGATCGCAGGGTGTCCCGCGAATCGTCCATTTGCTGGGCTTCCCGGATCGCTGCTTCGAGCGATTCCCGCATTTCGTCGAGGTGGCGCGTCTTCTCGTGCGCCGGCATTTCGATGAACTGGAAGGACGAGTGCGGAATGATGATGGCGTCCCAGTCGTTCAGGGCGATGCGCGAGAACAGGCGGGACCGCTTATTGCCGGCGAATTCGTCTTCCGAGGCCGCCAGCACGCGGGCATCCGGGAACGCCTTGCGGTATTCATCCGCCCACTGGCCGACGAGGTGGCCGGGGACCACGAAGCACGGCTTGTTGACCCGCCCCATGCGCTTGGCGAGGAAGGCCCCGGTGATCGCGGTCAGGGTCTTGCCAGCCCCCACCACATGGTCGATCAGCGCCGTGCCATCCTGCGCCACGCGCCAGGCAGCGTTGATCTGGTGGCGGTCGTAGACGAACGCCCGCGAGGAACCCGGCAGGGTTCCATCATCGTCCAGCAGGAACGTACCGTCGTACTGGGGCTCGACGAAGCAGTTGTAGTTCTCGTTGTAGATGGACTCCAGGCGTTCGCGGCGGTCGGCGTCGTCCATGATCCATTCGTCCCACGCCTCCCGAATCTCCCGCGCGCGGTTTTCGAGCTGACGGGTCAGGTCCATGTTCTGAACCCGCTTGCCTTCCCGATCCCGCTCAAAGACCGCCAGACGATGATGGTTGGAAAGGGCCTCGAAGATCCGGCAAAACGGCCAGTCCTCGGGGCCGCCCCAAACGGATTGATTCTTGGCATGGTTGAGTCGGGTCACCTTCGGAAAATGCCACTGCCCCGCCACATAGCGCGGGTCGTTCGGCGGCTCGGCGTCCACCATGTGCCGCATGAAGTCCGTCATCACGTCCGGCGGCAGCCAGGCCGCGCCCACCGGCACGGTAATGTCCGAGGCCGGAATCCACTCGGGCAGCACCGATTCGAGGGCTTCCACGTTCGCTTCAAAGATCGGCTGCGTTTCAGCCAGCGACTTCGCCTTCTCCAGCTTTTCGCGGACGTTGCCCGACAGGTAACGGTTCCGCGTCTCCCAGCGCGTGAAATACGCATCCGCCGGGAAGACCTGCCCCTTTAGAGCCTCCATGAGCGTGGCACTGTCGATGCGGCTGCGCTGCTCCATGTACGGAAAGTCCACACCGCCCTTGTACGTCAGGGAGTCCAGAAGTGCCGCCTCCGGGGTTTGCGGGCGCTGATGGTCCCGAGACGGATGGATGGTGCGGCGATGCAGGATGTCCGATTCGCGCCAGGAGGGATCGCGCGGCTCGTCGTCCTCCTTGGCCGCCTGCGCGGCCGTCAGGCCGGGGTCGTAGTCCAGTTCCAGACCCTGGATCAGCGCATAATCCGGGTCTTCGCGGTACACGCTGGCGTTGGCCCGGGCATGGATCGCCCCGAAGCGTTTGACGAATGCACGGTAGTTCTCGCGCAGTTCATCGCGCATGGACTCGATGCGGCTTTCCGGGGCGTCGGAGGATTCCGCATCCAGCAGATCGCGCAGACGGTCGCGCAGATCCCGCATGGCGTTCATCCGCTTCAGGCGAGCCCCCTTGATGCCCGGAACACGGCACCAACGCGCCTGATCGGCATGATCCGGCAGCCGCTGAACCACGTCGCCGGTTTCCCGATCCTGCGCGAACCCGAATACGGCGGCGGGCGCGTCGGGGACAATCGAGGGGTCCGCCTCGTCCTCGACCCCCTCCCCGGTCATCACCGGCTCAAGATCCTGTTCGATGCGATGGGTCAGGCCGTCCAGCCAGCCCGGGGCCGCATCTTCGAGCGTGAAGGCGGGACGCATGTACTGGTTCGTCTTCACCTCCGGGGTGCCGATCAGGTGCCCCGGACGAAAATCGAAATAGCCGCAGATCGTGTCAGTGCCATCCTGGCCGTGGATCACGCAGCCATCCTTCTCCGACCATTCATCGGCGTTGTGTTCGACGCCGTTATCCGGGTCCACGCGCTGCAGGAACACCACGTCGGTAACCACCTCGGCCCCCGCCGAACGGAACACGTTGGTTGGCAGGCGGTACGCTGCGATCAGGCGCGTCCGGGCCCGGAGCCAGTCGAGCGCGGCGTTTTCTCCGTCCAGGGTGTACCGGGACACGACGAACGCGCCCAGACCGCCCGGACGCACCCGGCTCATGGCCTTGGCGATGGTGAAGGTATGGATCGGACCGGACGGCGTCTTGCCGGACAGGTCATCGACCGTATGCCGGTCATAGGGCGGGTTCCCGATCGCCATATCATACGAATCCGCCTGCAGCGGCGTGGACTCGAACGAGCGGTTGAGGACGTGGTGATCCGGGTACAGGTAACCGGCGATGCGCGCGCTCACCGGATCGAGTTCGATCCCGGTGAACGACATCGAGGCCGCCAGATCATCGGGGGCGTGTTCGATGAACGCGCCCGCCCCTACGGTCGGCTCCAGCACCTTGCCGCCCTCGAAACCGAGACGGCGCACGCCGTCGTACATCGCGCGGATCAGCTCGGGCGGCGTGAAGTACGCATCCAGCACCGATGCCCGCATGGCGTCGTACTCGTCGGGCGAGACCAGCTGGCGCAGTTCACGACGCACGCCTTCGTGCTCGTCCTTCGCGGGATCGAAGACCGCGGCATGGGCACCCCAGCCCCGGTAGGCCAGCAGATCGGCACGTTCGGCATCCGAGAGATCACGCGGGTTCGCATCCAGATCCGCCAGCAGACGCAGCGCAGTGAGATTCGCTTGGATCGACATAAGAATAGCTCCTTTCGGTGTCTTTGCGGCTAAGGGCCGAAACCTGTTTTTGCTCTATCCGGCAAGGATGAAAGCAACGGACTCCAGAATACCGAAAGAAAGAGGGTTGTCGATTTTTTAGAAAACGATTTTTAAGAGGGAAACCGGATTGCAGTGTTCTAAGAGAACAAGGAAAATGCTGGCTAGAGATCGAAGGGTTGACCGTCGGCCTTACCCTTGATGGCCTGTCGAGCCAGACGGTGAGCACAACGGATTTCGGCAACCTGGCGGTCGTTGCCGTGGAGGATGCGGACACGCCCCGCCAGTTGGCGAAGATTCGCCTGGGTCTTCTCCAGGTATGGAGATTGCCGGATTCGCCCTGGGATGGAACCGGGCTGGACGGCATTGACACCTCGGATACCGACTGAGGCGGACACGGAAGAAAGCAGGGATTGGTGATCGCCCCGGATGGTAATGGGTCGTTCCGTCTGGACAGCGAATGCCGTCGCCATCCAGACGCCCAGAAGCTCGGCTTCGATCGAACTGAGCTGGCGGTCGCCGGGGAACGCCTCCGGCCCCTCCAAGCGCCAGAAACTTCGTCGCTGATGTCCATCCACGACCACCAGGGCCGCGCTGATACGGCTGAAGTCCGGGGCCACGCTCCCATCGCTGTACAGGTGGACCGAGCCGCCGACCGGAACGCTGTCGGATGACTCGCGGCGCTGAACGGGTCGCCCGAGGTAATCCCGGGGGTCGTGGAATCGCAGGGTCATGTCGTCGCCTCCCGGTGCGTTCCCAGGGCCGCACGCAGATTGCCGATGGTTTCCCGGTCTTCCCCGAAGGTGGCGTTTTGCAGTTCCGGGTGGCGCGACAGGATCACATCCA
>NZ_KB900051.1:0-7649 GCF_000378545.1 Thioalkalivibrio sp. ALE23
GCTCCGTCGATCTGGGAGAGCGCCCCGGCCTCGTCGATGTTGACCCAGACGCCGGCATCGGCGCCGACGCCATCGGCGTTGAAGCGAACGGTGTTGTCTTCGCCGATGTTGAAGCCGCCTTCCCAGTCGATGGTCACGGCGCCATCCTGACCCAGCGCCTCGCCGCCGAGTTCATCGGCGAAGACATCGAGCACGGAGCCATCGACTTCGATGGTGCCGTCCGACCCGTTGATGAACACGCCGTCCGCGGGGAGATCCGCCTGGGCGGTCCCGCTGAGGGCGAGAAGCACACCCACCGCGAGCGGACTCCACCGGAGCGTCGGGCGATCGCCGTGGGTGCCAGCGGTGGAACCGTTTACTCGCCCGCCGGACTTCGTCCGCCGGGCCAGTTCCGACACCGCCATCCAGGTCCCGGTGTGTTCGTTGAAGATCGTTTTGAAAATGCGGTTCATGGGGATACTCCTTGCTCCCTGAGCGGTTGGTTACCAGCGCGCGATCAGATGAAAGTTCGCGCGGCCCGTGCCTTCGTCGGTTTCGATGTTGCGGTCGTTGGTGACCCACGCGTAGCCGAGTTCGCCGGAGACGTGATCGGTCAGGCGAATGTTCAGGCCGGCCTCGACGCTCTGGATCGACTTGCGATCGCCGACTTCGGGGCGTCCGGTCGATGCGTTGTAGCCCACGAACGGCCGGGCCTGGAACGTATCGCCACCCAGACGGGGAGACGCCATGCGGAAACCGGCGTATTGCCCGTCGGTTACCGAGGCGACGCCCTGGCGGTAGCCGTTGCCACGATGCTGACCGCCGATGGTGAAGTCCCGAATGTTGGGGAGGGTGCCGTTGTTTTCCTGAAATCCGGCACGCAGGGAGAACAGCCATTCGTTGAGCGGCTGGGCGAGTTCGACGTCACCGGTCAATCGGGTCCAGCTGTTGTCGGGATCGCGTCCGAGGCCGAAACCGCTGGTTCGGGTGTCGAGCCCCTGCTCAAGACTGGCATTCCAGACCAGAGAAAGCGGCGCGTCCGCCGGGGTGTCGATGGAATGCCGCATTTCCATACCGGCTTCGAGCGAAGTGGTCCTCTGTTCGCCATCGAGTTCCACCAGACCGATATTGGAAACCTGGCGGAACGTGTTGACCTGGGCATAGGGTTCCCAGTTGCCCTGCGGCAGACGGTAGCCCAGCGAACCCCGATACACCTCGGAGTTCAGGTCGAAGAGAGTGAGGTCCCCGCCCTGCTTCGATTCCGAGTAACCGAGTTCCGCCCAGAAAACGCCAACGGGGGTGGGATGCTCGCCCTTCAGGGAGATCGCGTCGTAACGACCGTCCTCCGCGTCGCTGGGCGTCAGGAATTCCAGCCCTCGCGAATAGGATCCGCTCCAGTTGGTGTTCAGTGCGGACTGCTGGAACAGTACGGTGGCGACGTTTTCGCCCGTATGGCGCCCGCCGTAGCTGGAAACCATCGCGCCGATGAAGTCACGGTCGGTCTCCTCCACCTCGGCTCGAACCGGGATCTCGCCGTCTTCAACCGCGCCATAATCGATGGACGGTTCGCCTCCGCGGGCTCGGGCCGCTTCATCCATCAGGGGCAGATTCCCCTCCGTTCGGGAAAGGTCCTCACCGAGATAGGCCTTGAGCGGACCTTCCGCGACATGATCGGCCTCGAGGATGTGGATCTGCCGCGCGTCGGCGTCCGCATCCGCGTAGAGATGGGGGTAACCCTCTTCCTGGAGCTGCTCCAGAATGCGGGTGAGTTCTTCTCTCGGATCGGCTTCATCGATGGATCGTGGGTAGTCGCCCAGTTCCATGTGATCCGGGTAATCCACCGACCAGCTGATCTCGTCGGCAACGGCCGGCGAAAGCCCAAGGGACAGGCCGAGTGCAACAGCCAGCGGAGTGCGTTTCCATTGGTTCGGGTTTAGGTTCATGTGAACTCCTTTTCGCTTTGGTATTTCGGTTAAACCTTGGGGGCTTTGGCTCCGGGGAGATGCGTGCCGACGTAGCCGACCAGGATCCGGTCTTCGTCGGTGTCGTATTCGAAGTAGAGACGGTGGCTGTAATCCACGCTGAGGTGCGCGAACATTTCCCGAACCTGCTCACCGTCGCTGAAGCGTCGGTGTTTGCGATATTTCTCGTGGTTGCGCACCGTCTCGGATTCGTTGAAGGCGAGATCCCCGGGGAGAGACTGGATGACATCGTGATGCCGGACGCCCGGCGTTCGCATCAGGTCCAGACCTCGGGTGATCAATGGGTGCAGCTTGTTGATCAGGGTTCTTCCCTCAAGTCCCTCCGCGCGTTCCCGGGCGCTTTCCAGCCCGCCATCGAGGACCCGAAGACGATCCGGGTACAGGGCCTGCAGGAATTCGAGCGCCTGGATGGCGCGGCCATGCTCGACCCAGTGCTCGAACGCGGACTGGAGGGTGCCGGGGTCGGTCGTCTCCTGCCCCTGGTTGTCCAGCCGACTCCGAAGGGACAGGTTTTCGGACTCCAGACGGGCGACCCTTTGGCGGGCTTCTTCGAGTTCCTGCATCACGAGGGTCAGGTCCTGTTCGTTTGCCCCGCCCTGCCCGTTCGATTGGGACCCGCTGGCGGCGTCGGCTCCGTTCGCCGCCTCGCCTCCCGGGAGAGCCTTCCCTTCCGAGGCGGTTGCCGCATCCACGCGCCCGTCGTGGAGTGGATTGGGGGGCAGCACCCCGGGGTCGGCCAGGAAATCGCTCCAGCGTTCGACGAAGGCATTGATGGAGGCGTCCACCTCTTCCATCCGCTGCATGCGCTGTTTCCAGGGGCCGTCGAACGCTTCGGCTTCCGCGATTTCCTCGTGCATCGAATCGAGTTCGCTGAGGAACTGTGAGACCTGGCCATGGAACTCCATCAGTGCGCTTCGGTGCGATTCGATCGTTTCCCGGTCATGCCGATTGGCATCGAGGCGGCTGACCCGCATGCGCCAGGATTCATGCAAGCCCTGCACGGACTGGATCGAAACGCGGTCCGTGATTTCCGAGAGTTGCTGGTGGAGTGTTTCCCAGCCGGGCGCTGGCGGTTCCTGCGTGATGTATTCCATCCACTCGATGGCTTCCTCCTGCTGGTGGATGGCAATCCTCTCCACGTTCAACAGCGCATCGTGGAGGTAGGTGCGCAGCGTATCGGCATCGGCCATGGGCTCGGCCACCAGACGCTGGATCTGCAGATGAAACATCGGGACCGGGACGGGCACATCCATGGCCTTCGCCATGGGCAGTATTCGGTCGCGCAGGGAGGCGCCTTGCTCCTCGCCGTACCAGTGTTCCAGCAGTTCCGGCACGGCCCGGATGGCGGTCATCAGGAAGGTGCCGGAATGGAGGATGCTTCCCACGGCGTACACCGCCAGCGCCAGCTGTTCACGTTCGGCTTCGGTCAGGCTGTCCCAGTGCGTGAGATCCGAGGGGATGGTCTGGGCCTGGTGAAGCGTGCGCAGATCGGGCGTTGAAGTGACCAGCGCGGGTTGCGGGTCTTCAGCACGAGTGGACAGATGCCGGGCGAACAACGCCGTATTGTAGATCGGTAGCAGGTGATCGAACGATGGAATCCGCAGGCGGTGATCGAATGCGCGCGGTTCCGGAGCCGCACCGGATACGCGATCCGAGGGGCGGGCCTGAACCCATTTGCGGATCCAGCGGTATTCAAGGATCGGGGGCGGTGTTTCCCCTTCCGGGGTTTCGGCATAAAGGCGCCGGAGTTCATCCCGGCCGACTTTGACCCCATAGACCGATGACAGGGTGGCATCGGTATGTTTGGTGGGATTGAAGGATCGGGGGAATGGGCTGCCGCTGACCCGGTTGAGGATGCGCCGGAGTTCATTGTTCCCCACACTTTCGCGCAGGCGGCGAATCAATCGGTCGGCATCCTTCCCCAGCATCTGTGCCAGCTTGCGGCCGCGCCCTTGCGCCGAGATGGGGTGTGTGCCGAAAGCCCGTGGCATTTCCGGCAGCTCCGTCAGCAGCACATCCTCGACCCATGAGGGCACGAATTCGACGCCCGGCTTCTGGAGATCGCCGGGTGTCGGTGCGCTTTCGGTGTGTATGGTGTCGCTGGAGGCATCCTGCGGATTCGAGAGCATGAACAGTTCCCTTGTTCGCCCGTTGGTGTGTCGGGGTCAGTGGCTGGAGGTATCGTCCATTGGCTGCGTTCGGCACGCGCGCACGGCGAACAGGCGCTGCAGGCGATCCTGCACCCAGAGCCCCGCGCGGCGGCCGAAGATGTGGCCGGCGATGTAGGTCGTGACGAAGATGACCAGGCAGATCATGTCCGTGGCCTTTACCGGCCGAGCCGGGCGTCGATGGCCCGGAGTTCAGCCCGAATGCGCTCTTTCTCTTCCTGGCGCTCGGATTCGGACAGCTGGCGGGGGTGCGCCGCCCGTTCGCCGCCGCGGGCCGCCATGAAGTCCGCGCGATCCTCGGACGGACGCAGCGTTCCGGTCTCGCCGATTTCCATCGCCAGTTCTTCCGGGTCCTGGGAAGGCACCGGCTGGACGTTGATGATCGGGTCATGGGCATCGACCCCGTCGATCGGGCGACTCTGGCCCTGGGCCACGGTCTCGGGCGGGGCCTGTTTCGTCAGCGAGGCCCAGCTGCCGGCGCGCACCTCTTCGATCCCCGGAAGCTCGATGTTGGTCCCCAGCATCAGATCGTCGGGGTTGCCGTCACGGAAGGCGTGCGGGTTGTGCCGCACGATGGCCGCCGCGATGTCGTAGAGGTTGGCCGTTTCCGGGTCGTAGTGCTCCCGGGCGATGTCCAGCACGGTGTCGCCGCGGTCGATGGGTCCGTAGGTCAGCAGGCCATCCGGGTCCGGCGGTTCACGGTTCGGGTCGTGGATCGCGTCTTCGGGGGTGGCGACATTGCGGTCCACCCGGCCGGTGGGGACCGGCTCCGGGATCGGCTCGATGGGATCGGCCTGCTGCACGGCTGCCTCCGCCAGCTTGCGGACCTCGATGGGCTGACAGGTCATGTTGCCATCCACCCGCTCGCACTCCATGTACATTTCCCCGGACGGTGCGGCGTGTGTCAGTCGTTCACCGGTATCGGGGGCCACGGGCTCGAACTGGACCCTTTCAGGGCCGTAAGGCACGGGCGGGGTGTCGGTGGGCTCCTGCTGGGGCGTCGGCGCGTGCGGCGGCTTCGGTTCGCCGGGACCATGGGGATGCGGCTGGGGCAGGGTGTGCCCGGGTCCGTCCCGGCGTGGCGCGGTGCGCGGGTCCGGGGCATCGGGACGTGGCTGGGCGCTCTCCGGCCGGCCGCGCTGATGCGGCGGAATGATCGGTTCCGGTGCCGAGGCCGTCATGTCCGGGGCCTCGCCCGCGGCCCCCTTCGGCGGGTGGCGATCCTGACCGTCCTGGTCCACGGGCAGCGGGGCCGGCGTCGCGACCGTTTCGCCCTCCCCGTTCCGTTCGGCATCGAGATCCAGATCGTGTTCGTCCGCCAGCTCGCCCAGCGGGACGTGATCCTTTTCGCCTTCCGGGATCGGGTCGTAGCCCAGGGTGTCGCGGATACGCGCGCGTTCGCCGGGGGATAGATCCTCGACCGCCATTGTCGCGTCCATCACTACATGGCGTTCGCTTTGCTCGAGCAGGCTTTGCTGGCGTTCGTCGTGGCCGACGGCGTAGCCGGCGGAGAACGCGAACATGATGCTCAGGGAAATGGTGGTGAGCTGGAACGGCAGGGTGCCGGCCATCTCGCGCAGGTTCATGCGTTGGGGATGCGGGTTGTGCTCCATGGCGTTCAGTCCTTTGCTTGCCTCGCCCCGATCCGGCGGGTCGAGTTATCCACATTTTCTGTGGAAAACCGGGGGTCAAACCCCGGGTTTTCCAGTTGAGCCAGTCACTTAGGTCACTGGTTAATTTTTGCTCACTTCGGTCCGGCGCTGTTCGGCGATTTCGTCGCGCAGGATCTCCACTTCGTCGCCGGCTTCGAACCGCAGACGCGCCTGGCGGCCGTTGGTGGACACCAGTGTAACGTGAATGAGGGTATTACCAACCCAGAGCTGGACGCCTTCGCCTTCGCGGCGCCCGAGGACCAGGCCGCTCGGTTTTTCATCGGGATAAGACAAAACATGACCTCCAAGTGTCATCGTAAGGACGCGCCCGCGCGGTCCGCTGGTGTTCACTGTTCATTTTACGGTTACGTCCGAACCCCCCGCAATCATCCGGGCACCCACAGGCGCAAAAAACCGGATGATATTCACCGATTCACGCCTGCGGCCGGCCGATATGAATGGGCGTATGCGGGATGGCCGGTTCCGGGGCGATGGACCGATCGCTGCGTGGAGCGTGCGGACGGTCCTGACGTTCTTTCGGGACCCGGTATTCCGGTGGCGCCTCGCCCGGTTCCATCGGAAACAGGAACGGGGAATGCGCGGGTTTCGCGCACCGGGTCCCGTCCGGCCACACCAGGTTCGCCCGCAGGTGGCGTTCCGGCGGATAGGCCTGATACAGCGCGTAGGGTTTCAGCGCCGCCAGCTGTTCCAGTGCGAATTCCCGATCCTGCTCGTCCTGGAAGGTGGCCTCGATGATTTCGCGGGCCTGGTCCATGGACAGTTTGCGGATGGAGCGATGGGATCGTGCCCAGGTAAAACCGACCCGTCGCGGTTTTTCATCGAGCACCAGCACATGGCGGTAGGTCTGGCGCAGGCTGACCCGCACCTCCCCCGCTTCGCGCAGGATGTCCATCGCCCGGCTGCGCGCCCCGTGGTTGCCGTAGTGCGGGCGCAGGTCGAGGACGTGCTGTTCCAGCCGGTCCTTGAGCGCGTTGATCTCCCGACCCAGTTCCACGGCGGATTCGCTTACCCCGATCAGTCCGGTCAGCGTCTGGGTCAGGCTGTCTTCCCCGAACGTCACCGAGGTCGTCATCGAGGCCAGCGCCTCCAGGTTCATGTCATCCGCGGACCAGTAAAAACGCTCTTTGGCATCCCGCTGGATCGCCACGCGCAGCCGGGCCCGCAGACGCAAAAGACCCGCAAAGTCCGTCGCCAGTTTTTCTTCAATCCGGGCGGTTTCCGACATCCCGCACCTCCATCGCCATGTCCCTGATCGGACCCGATAATTATACCATAGTTCACAGTTCCCCCGGGACGCCAGAACCCCACCCCGGGCGGCCCCTTCCGGGCGCGCCTTTCTTTCCTTTTCTTTTCTCACCTTTCCTGTCACTTCCTGTGACGGGGCGGTGCGGGTCACCCCCTCAAGAAAGGGAGAAAAAGGGAGGGAAAGGGGGCGTTCGGGCGGAGCAAAAGCGGTTCGGCAAGGGAGGATGGGGCCCACAATGAACTATGGTATAATTTGAGTGTTGAATTCGGGGTGGTCTGGCGCGCGGCCGATCAGGGGTGGTAAGGTTCCTTCAGCTCCAATCGGGTGCGCGGACAAGCCGCAGGCCCTGGAAAGCCGAAAAGGAATTCGCGTGATGGTGGTGATTGACGGTCTCGGAAAACACTTCGTGATGTTTCAGCCGGTGGTGGGACTGCCGGCGAAGGAAGAACAGGTCGAATACTGGGAGGTTCTTTCCAGGGCAACGACCCCGCAGGGCGGCCTGGTGCAGATGGAGGATCTGCTGGGTACGCCCGCCCGTGTGCTGCAGGTGGATTGTGAAACGCTGCGGACGGTCATCCGGCAGATCATGCGCGATGACAGT
>NZ_KB900052.1:0-7630 GCF_000378545.1 Thioalkalivibrio sp. ALE23
AAGGAAGATGCGATTCGGGATGTTATCCACCATCGAAACGAACGCCTTGGACTCGGACAACTCCTCCAGCGACTGGGTGGTCAACACGAGGAGCGCATTCTTCTTCGCCAGTGTCCTGAGCCAGTCATTCACCTTCGAGGCGAATGTTTCATCCTCCAGCATGAACCAGGCCTCTTCCACATAGATCATTGTGGGCCGGCCATCCAGGCGTTGGTAGATCCGGTGAAACGCATAATCCATGAACGCGCGAGCCGCACGCGGATCGTCGTAGAGCCCGCCCATTTCCATCGCCGTCCAATGAGAGAAACTGAGCGCATCTTCCGGGTTGTCGAACAGGCCGGCTCGCTGCCCGTCCCCCACCCAGGACTGCAGCTGTTCCGCCAGATGCTGGCTCAGCTGCACCGCGAACGAGGACAGCGTGACGGGCTTGCCCTTCTTTTTCAGCTCCACCACCTGCTGGATCGTCTGCCATATTTCCTGCTCGTCCTTGGCAGTAACGGTGTAATCCCTCGATTCGAGAAGGATTTCCACCCACTGAGCGAACCAACGCATGTCCTCTTCGGTGTCAATCTGCGCCACCGGGTTCATTGGCGCGCTCTCCTGGTTCAGCCAGAGATAGTTTCCGTCGTGCATGTACGTCGGTATCCGACAGGTCAAATCCTTGTCGAATATGAAAACCTGGCTGGGACTATAACGATTGAACTGGCTGGCGAGGAACATCATCAGGACCGACTTGCCCGACCGGGAGGGACCGATGACGATCCCGTGCGGAAGATCCGACTCGTGCCAGGAGAAGAAGTAGGGAATGCGATCTTCGGTTTCGAGAGTGGTGAGGGCACTGGTCTCCACGCCTCGTTGCTGGGTCAGGTAGGCATTATGGCGGTCACCGCTCTTGACGGCCCGGACCGGGAGGCAGTCCGCGTAGTTTTCGCCGGAAACGAACATCCAGCGCACGGGTTCCTGCACCTGCCCCGGAATGTGCCCCGTCCAGGCCGAAAGCAGGTGAACCTTCTCCCGCAGCAAGGTGAACTGCCGGCGCCGCAGCAGCTTCATGGTATCCGCGTAGCGTCTCTCCAGATCCTTCGGGTCCGAACCGAATACAGTCAGCGTCGCAAGAAGGAACCCTCCGCTTCCGCCAGCGCCCAGATCCGTCAGCGCCTCATCCGCTTCCTCGAACTGCACGAGCCGGGTATTGTCCTGAGTGGCTTCTTCCCCGCCCTGAGAAATGGCCTCTTTGAAGTAGCCGACGATGCTCTTCGAGAAATTGGCGTTGTGACGCCGTATGTCCTCGATGTAGCTTTTGGCGTCCTCGGGCTCCAACGTACGAAACGTGATCGTAAAGTCCAGCTCCGCATCCGCCATTTGCACGGCATCAAAGATACCGGGCTGCGTATAGTGCGGCCAGGCCTTGATTGAAGCGGTCGCTCCGTAACGCACACTGTCGCCGTCGAACTGCAGGTTCGAGGCATTGACGGTTAGGCTTTCATCGCCCAGGAACGAATCGAGATAGGTGTTCCGGAAATCCGCCGCCACCGCTTCCTGATCCGAGCTTGGCGAGATGGAGCGGTGGAGCATGGCGGTAAACTCCTTACCCCTGAGCCTTTTCAGGCCCAGTGATGCCAGTGCCGCCGTGAACTGCGCAATCTGATTCTCGATACGATTGACGCGCGTGAAGGTCTCTTCAGCGTCCAGCATCAAACGGTTCTTGTTCGACAGGGTCATCTGCGCCGCTTTTTTCGCCGCCCGGATCATGTTGTCGCCTTGCGACAACGCCTGACCGTAAACGGAGAAAAACCGACCGGTCCCACTTTCCGGGGGAAAGCTGATCGAAAGGGTGTTCCGGTGGATGTATCCGGTTGATGCGGCCAGTTTCCGGTTCCACTCCGCCTCGACATATCGGGAGCCGGGGTTATCCATCGCGTCGGAGGGCATGCACATCTCCACGCGGCGTCGCTGCGTGGTCCACCACAATGTCGAACCGGGCTCCAGTGCTTTCGTTGCGGCCTCGATACGCTCGACCAGCGTGTTGATCTCGATCGCTTCCACGCCTTCCATGTCGTAGCCTTCGTACGAAAACCCCGCCAACAAGGAGCCGTCTTTGCAGAGGACGAGTTCGTCCGTCAGGAAGGCCATCCATGGAAGGAACTCAGCCAGTGCTCCATGCGCATCCTGATAGGACTTGTCCGGTCGTTCTCGGTCGAGTTTCAGCACAGCGTATCCCGATCCCATCCCTGGGGGCGTTTGTTGGCTTTCTGATTCAGTCGCGGCCACGGTTCGTATCGGTCTGCCTGCCGGGCATACCGCATGTACACCAACCGCGCCTGCGGGTCTTGCTTATAGATATGCTTCAGGAAACGATGCAACAGCCAGGCAATCACGAACCACCAGTACCAATACATGCCCATGATCATGGCCGCAGCGACCGTGCCGTTCGCGATCACCAGCTTGTCTTCCACGCCAGCGATCCGCTTCCCCTCCATCAGACTGCTTCGTAGCGGGGCCTGACGCAGTACATTCGGATCAAACTCTCCGTCACCCTGTTCCGACATGAAAACCTCCGTCAGTCGTCAAGCTCCACATTCCGCTTCGCTGAACCCGAACATCCCGATGAACTGGACCGACAGCAGTGCCAGCGTCATCCCGAAAAGCAGTCGGAAAGCAATGGCGGTCAGGCCGTTCAGCTCCCCGAATGCCAGCGTTAGCCCGGTCACCACCAACGCGATGATGATTCCGGCTCGCGCCACAGGGCCACAGAACGAGTCCCGAATTAAGACAAGCGTGTCATACCACGGCACTGCATCCGAGTTTGCCAGAGCGATCTCCGGGAACAGCACGGCGAGCATCCCGAATGCTGCAACCAGCAGCACCCGGGACGAGCGCACAGTCTTCGTCTGGAGCAACGAACCCAGCATGCGGGATCAGCAGCCCGGGAGGGCGTCGGCGGCGCCGAAGAAGCTCATGAAATTGATCGCGAACAGCGCAACCGACAGGCCGAACACAACTCGCATCATCACACTGAAGATGCCGTTCAGTTCGCCAAAGGCGACCAGAAGCCCCGTCACCACAAACGCAATGACTGCCGCCGCCTGAGCAACCGGTCCGCACAGGGATTCGGTCACCATCCGCAACGGCCCCTCCCAGGGCATCTCTTCAGCACCCCCGGCCTGAGCCAGCGCCGGCTCCACCATCAGGAACAACGCGACCATCCCCATCGCCAGAGCAAACCTGTTCTGGGGGCGGCTGAACCAATCCTTCACATCGCTTCCGATGCTTTTCGCCATCACACTCAACATCAGCATTTTCGATCTTCCTTGTCTTTACGTTTTTTCAGGCTCGAACCGAAACACGTCCGTAAACTGGAACTGTCCGTTGCGGTATCCGTCCACACGCACGATTTCGGCAATATGCCGACGACCACCGGTCCGCGTCATCTGAATGACGTAATCGATAGTCGAGGCGATCTGATTGCGGATCGCGTCCGAAGGCCATCCGACGTCCGCAATCAGAATCAGGGTTTCCAGGCGACTCAGGGCCTGAACGGCGCTGTTGGCATGCAGGGAGCAACAACCGCCATCGTGTCCGGTGTTCATCGCCTGGATCATGTCGAAGGCTTCGCCGCCACGGATCTCCCCGATAACGATGCGATCCGGGCGGTACCGCAGGGCCAACTTCAGAAGACGCCGCATATCGATCCCGATCTGATCATTCGTCTGGACGCGCACCTGGTTGGGCACGGCCACGTCCAGCTCCGGGACATCCTCCAAGACCATCACGCGGTCATCTTCCGGAATATGCTGCAGCAGGGCGTTCAGCAAGGCGGTTTTCCCGGACGACGTCCCCCCGGAGACCAGAAAGTTTTGTCGAGTGCGGATGAGCCAGTCCACCCATTCCTTCAGCCCTTCCCCATTATGCTGGGGAGGAGCCGGCTCCGGCATCTCGCCGTGATCACCGTCCAGAGCGAAATCGGCAAGCTGGCGTGCATAGTCTTCCATCGTGAATCGCACTTCACGATGCTTCCGAATGCAGATGGAATGCCCTGCTCGGGCGGTGGGGGCCAGGGCCGCGGCAACGCGCATACCCTTGATCTGAGTATCGATGATGGCGTTTTCACCATCCTCGCGGACGTCCTTGTCATCCATGCGCCCCATCAGAACGATGGCTGCGCGAATCGAGTTCGGATCTACGGATACATCCGCGCGGAACAGGTCACCGGCGCGCTCGATCCACACGGAATCCGGCGCGTTGACCATGATCTCCTGAACCTCGGGGTCATCCAGATACCCCGCCAGGGGCTCCAGATAGTTGTGGAGCATTTCCGCGGCATGCTCGGCCTGTTTTGCATCCATGTCCACGCTCCCTGCGTATTCGTTCCATCGAATCGAAACTACTATAACCGAGGGATCCCTTCGGTGCCTAGACCCGCTTCTGAGTCGAGCGAAGCTGCCCCCCGAATGCGCTTATGCCCACACCCAGGATGATCGGCACAATCCACATCGGCATGGGAACCAGGCTGAAGGGGGCATAGAACAGCGCAAACGAAGTCCAGCCCACGATGTGACGAAAAGTCTCATTCTTCAGCGGCGACGTGAGGCTATATTGCCACTTGCGTTTTTCACGCCCGTACAGCGCGTCCATCACCAACGCCACACCGACCGGTAGAAAGACCAGAAGCCAATCCACCACGGATAGCATCCGATAGAACATCGCCCAGATCGCCAGCCAGAACACTTGCAGCTGCTCCCAGATTGCGTTCTGACTCGTATCAAGGTCCCCCGCTGAGCCGTCCATCGTGAAGCCCCGAGCCATATTCCCCGACCAGGAGCGAACCGTCCCATGAAAGCCGGTATCAACCATCGTCGTCATGAATACCTGATCGGCCCGTTCCTTATAGGCGAGTTCTGCCGACTCTCCAATCACCCACGCATTCAGCGTCCGCTCCCAGTCGAGCATCCCCTTCATGTAGTCCTGTCCGGCGAACAGAAACAGCGTCACCGTCTGGAACAGCACGATGGCGATGGCGAGCCGGAATTTGGATAGCGGCTGTTGTGGAGAGGTCGGCTGACCCGGCATAACGATTCCCTTCGTTCTTCAGTATTGGAGGATGGGCACTTCGCTCTTCATCATCCTTCCATCGGCGAGTGTCGCCAGGATATTCAGGTTCGGGATCTCTCCGAACAGCGGCGGGGGAACCGCCTCAAGCTCCTCGGCCTCCAGCGTCTCGCTGTACCCGGAACGGCTCGTCTGGACCTCTCCGAAATCCCCGGTTCCTTCCCGATACCCGGTCTGAAGGTCCTCAACTTTCATCTTGGGCATGGACTTCGCGATGTATTCCTGCGTGTCTCCATCCTGAAGACGCAGGATGATCTTGTTGTTGATGTTGCCCAGGGCCTGAAGCGCGCTCGGCTTGTCGCCCATTCGCACCTCCACGTCGGACAACGTCTGTGTCGCCAGCAGGGCCCGCATCCCCGATCCTCGGCCTTTGTTCAGAATGCGGACCGCCGGCTCATTCAGAACCTCCGAAGCCTCATCGATGCAGAACCAGACCGATTTTTTCTCCCCTTCGTCGCCGTAGCCGCCGTAGTTGTAGATATCGCCGGACACCGCGGCCGCGTCCGCCAGCAGGATCGAGCCGATGGACGACCCCACCGTACTGTCCGCCAGCGAATCCAGCCCGACGTAGAAGACCTTGTTCTCGCGAATCACCTTCGCCATGTCCAATACGGGTCGATCGTCTTCCAGATCGTCGTACCGCGGGCTTAGCAGTTCATCGAGCACGTCCGCGGTCATCTTCGACAGAACCGGGACAAGAGAGGCGAGAAGTTTCTGCTGGTGTTCGCGATTGTGGGTGTAAGCCGTCACCAGTCCGTCGACCACCGAGCTACGGTGCGTCTTCGCGACAACATCGGTGTAAAACGCAATCATCTTCGTGATCTGCTGGTCCTGCTCCGAAGCGCCCTTTCCGGCATCCACGGATTCGCCCTCGTTCGAGCAGAACATCCGGAACCGCTGGTTCCAGTCGGAGGACCAGGTCTCGAAATGCACGGGCAGGACGCGCGCGATCAGATCCCCGGGACCACTCTCGATGTAGGCGCGGATGCTTCGCAGACTCGGCTTCTCGCCGACCTCGATCATCCCCTGTATCCCCGAGTTCAGCGCGTTCCAGGCGATGTCACGGAACGGGTCGGACCCGTCACTCGCCATAAGGTCGGTGATACGCGTGGCGATTTCCGTCCCACGGTTCCAGTTCTTCAGCGGATCAAACCGAACCGACCGATCAGGATAGGCCGGATGAAACATCGAGAACCGCTCGGGCTGCCCCAGCCGCTCACAGGCCCGCCGCATATTCTCGCGTAGCTCATGGTCACCCTTCGGGTCGATCACGATCACGCACTGATCCTTCAAAATCAGCTGCGTCAGGATCAGATCGTAAAGACGGGTTTTGCCGGATCCGGTGGTCCCGACAATCACCGTGTGCCCCTCCAGAAACTTCTCCGAGGCGTACACGTCCTGCGCGTATTTCAAGCCCTGAAGCCAATAGGCCCCGCCAATCTGGTTGGTCTTCGGCTCTTTCCCGATGACCTGGCTGGGCCCCCGGCGCAGAACCGAATACGCCTTGTTCGCGGCCTCCTTGTCCCAGATGTACCCCCGCCCGAGCCAGATTTTCCCGGGCTGCATCTTTTCCTGTAGTCCATCCACATCGATGAATTTCAGTGTTGCATCCCGCATTCGGCGGATTTCCGCCCACCGGGGCCACGCCTGAATCCCCCGATAGACCCCCATGGAGAGGATGAAGATCATCATCATCCCCGTCATCGGCCAGGAGGCATTACTGGCAAACCCGATGAGCGCCGTTGCCGCACCCGCGATCAACCACACGATCGCCGAACGGAGCTCGAAATTCGGGCGAAACGGTACTTCGTATTCATCCTTGGCAGTAAAGATCATGAACCATCCTCGCTCCCGGGGTGCTCAAGAATCCGATAGCCTCGCTGTTCCCCTTCCATCTCGATTCGTTCCATCTTCAGATTCATCGACCGGGCCGCCACCAGGCTGCGCAACTTGCCACGCTGGATTTTCTGACTCGAGATTTCATTGACCGCCTCCATCAACTCCGTTTCGGAAATCTCGGTCAATCCAGATTCGAACCGCTCCTTGACCACCGACCGAAGGGCTGAACCCGCCTCGCCCATGGACCCCGACTTCTGTTCTGAACCAACTGCGTTGGGGGCTGACTTACCACCTTCGCCGCCCTGGGCGGTTGCCTGTTGCTTCTTCCCCTTCGGGGTCTGACCGGCCCGCTTCTCTGGCTTCGCCTTGCTTTCTTCGCCTCCCTTCGAGGGCTTCGCTTCCCCTTCGTCCGAGTTTTTGGGCTCACCCTTCGCCTGCTGGGGCGGTTTCTGTGATTCCCCACTCGGGGGTTGAGCGATCTCGTTGCGCTTCCCGCGCGGGTGGAACCCGGACTGCGCCTTTTTGGTGCCCTCGGCCGGCTTCGCTTCATCGGACGGGCTCGGGCCTTTCTGATGCCCCTGCCCTTGGGTTTTCGACTGTTCGACTTCCCGGTCGCCCCCTGGCGCCTCCCCCGGTGGTGGATCAGCCTGGTCCCCCAGACGGATTCCGCCGCCGGTCGCGC
>NZ_KB900053.1:0-6926 GCF_000378545.1 Thioalkalivibrio sp. ALE23
CGAATGCCAATGCGAGGGCATCGATCGACCTCTACACCAAACGGTTCGGCCTGACTCACGAGCAGGTGGAGCGGATCCGCACGGCGACGCCAAAAATGCAATACTATGTCTGCACGCCGGATGCGAGTCGGATGATCGAGGCGCAATTTCCGCCCGAAATCCTCACGCATCTGCGGTCGGACGGAAAAGCACAGAAGGCTTTCAACGAGGCGCGTGAACATCACGGCCCCAACTGGAAGGAGTATTACCATGAGGCAATGCGCGGGAATTTCTAGGCAGAAGAAGGTCGCGGGTGTCGCGCTGGCGGTGGTGATGTTGTTGGGAAGCATCAGCGCGTCAGCCCAATGGGCGGTGTTTGATGCCGCGAATTTCGGCGAAAATATCCAAAGCGCGATGGAGAATGCGCGCCAGTACCAGCAAATGGTGCAGCAGTATCAAGCGCAAATCGAGGAGTATCAGCGGAATTTCCAGCAGCTTCGCGACTTCGGCGAAGGCGTGAGTGGTGCGCGTGATCAATACAGAGCCCATCGCGACGCAATCGAGGATCTGTATGGCTCCCTGCAGGAAGGGAGCGAGTTTATGAATGATCTGTATCGCGACTTCGCTCTGAGCGACGCCGAAACCTGGGAGGAGTACCACGAAATTCGCGCGCGACAGGAAGAGCAGGGGCAAGCCCGGGCGAAGCAGCAGATGGAGCACGCCACTGGCATTATGGACAAGGTCGAGCAACAGTACGAAGAGGTCGAGCGGTTTGAGAGCCAGGCCCGAACGATCGATGGTCAGACGCAAGGATTTCAGCAGCTGAGCAGTCAGATGGCACTCATTTCCCGACAGAATGCTCAGATGACTGAGACGTTGGCCCAGCGGAACATGCAGGAAACAGCGAAGATCGGGGCTGAAGAAGCCCGTAGTGAGGGGCACCGGAAAAGGATGAAGGAGAAAACGGAGGCAGAGAGGGAGTGGGCCACTGAGCGGAGTGAGGCGGCCGATGAGTTCTTCCTGGAGCAGTTTGGGGATGTGAGGGAGTAGTGGATCGGTTGAGTCGCCGCCCGCCCCGTTCGTGGCATCCATGATCGAATAGCGCGAATTGGCGGCCCGTGCCAGCACTGAGCGTGTCAGTGGCCGGGGCTGATTCGGGTCAGAATTGGATGAAAACAACAGGCTATGGAGTTAAGCCGGATCGCAAGGAAAGACCGGGATGTCGGATAGCGCGGTAGGTCAAAATCTAACGCAGGACCTTACGAACTTTCTTGAGGTCGTGCTCGCCCCCTTGGCCACCATGGAGGCGTTCGCCGTCAACATCGGGGATCGGATGGGCGGGATATCGATCATGTTGATGGATATCTTCCTCGTAATCGCCGTCGTGGTCATGGGTATTCGTTTTGCCCTATCGAACTCATTGGTTGCCCAGGATATGTTCTTCGAACTGTTTAAGTTCATTATATTCTGGTCGGCGCTTTACTGGATGATCGGCAATTATGGAGAGCTGATCGATCGCTTCTATGATGGATTCGATGTGCTCGCTCAGACGATCGAATCCGAAGCGGCAAGCGAAGTCGTCGAGATGGCGAATCGCACCGATATGGCCGCGAAACATCAAGAATCAATTTCGCAATCAACGCGATTCGATGATGATGATCCGCACCCCCCTGGCCTGGCGGGGGCTGAAGGGATGGCAAGGCTGTTGCTCAATATGGCGGAAACCCGTTCGGAGGTCTACGCAGCCACCCGAGAAAACGCGAGCAATGAGAGTGGCGGATTTTGGGACGCAGGACCGACCATCGCCGCTTATGCAGATAAGTTTTTTACCGATGCATGGGTGACATTGATGACCCTTCTGGCAGGGGCCGTGATGTTTGCCTATGTGCTGGTATATTCGATCGTCGTGATTGTTCTTTGGTTTCTCAAGTCGATGGTGATCGCAATCGGTCCAGTCATGCTGGCGATGTTCCTTGTCCCGTATTTGAGCTATATCGCTGATGGGTGGGTTCGGATCGCGATTATTGTGGGACTGATGTACACCATGCTGTCCCTGGTTATGGCTCTTTTTACCGGCCTGATGCTCGGGCAGGTGGGGCTGGCCGGTATTGTCGGTGTTGATATGTCGGAGTTGGAAAACAAAGAGATTCGGGCTCTTTTTGAGTGGGGTGAGTTCATGCCCCTGCTGCTGATCGCGGTAGTGGGTATGTACATTATGATCAAGGTTCCGCAGTTCGTGGAAATCTTGATGATGGGCCGCGGAATCGGCGGGATGGCCGGGGGCGGGTCCGGTGTAGCGGCGGCGGGGCTCGCCAAGGGTGGAGCTATGGCCGGCGGGGGTACGCTCAAGGCGAGTGGATACACCGCGAAGAAAGGCGGTCAGGCGACCTCCGCAGCAGCCAGGAAGGCGGGGCTGGCGAAGCCAAAAGAAAACCCGAAGATCACCCATTCGTGACCGAATAGCGGATGCGCACTTATGACCTTGTCGTCGGGTGCTTCTCGGCCCGTGCCGCCGGAAAGTTCAGCATGCATCGGCGTTAAGCAGGATAAAGGTAGGGATTGACGATGAGACTAGGGAAAGTGTTCAAATCCATGGTGGGCAAGCAGTCGGCCGATGAAGCCGACGGAGAGGAGGCAGCCGCTGGATCCTCTCCGAACGGCGGATCCTCTCCGGAAGGTGGAGTGAAGACGACGGGGGGAGGCACAAATGACCGGCGTGGGGCCAAAGGGAAAGCGGAACAGGGTGGAGAGCCGCCGGCACAAGCTCCGGCCCCCGCGCTGAACGCGAAAGCGATCAAGAAACGATTTCTCCACGAGGGCGCTCTTCAGGTCGAAAGAAATCGATACTTCGCTCTCGTCATCGGGCTAATGCTGACGGTGATCGCCATGGGGTTCGGGATGGCAGGGCTGGCGCCCCTGAAGTCGGTGGTCCCGTATGTGATCGAGACGGACGATATCGGTCGAACGCAGGCGGCAGTGGCATCGGTGGAGGAATTTGAACCGGAGGAAGTGCAGATTCGCTATTTTCTCGCTGAATGGATCAACCAGATGATGGAGATCCGTCCCGGGGTGACGCAGGCAAATCTGCCGGATGCGTTCGAGACGACGACCGGAACGGCTCAGGACCAGTTTCGGAATCATCTGGAAGAATATGAACCGTTCGACAAGCTCGCGGAGAATCCGGATCGAATTACGGAGGTGCGCGTGCGTTCGATGAACATGATGCCGAACGACGCGGTTCTGGTACAATTTCGGACAATTACACGCGAACCGAACCGGCCGGACGAAGTTGAGGCCTGGAGTCTGACGGCGAATTACAGCATCGTTCCGCCGCGCACGGAACAGGAAATCCTGGAAAACCCGATTGGGCTCCAGATCGAGAATTTTGACCTCAGAAAGGAAGTGGGGGGCAGCTAAACATGGAAGGCAAGCAGCGGATCTTTGGGGTAGGCCTGGTGGGGCTGGCGATGGCGCTTACGTCGGTCGGTGCTGCCGCGCAGAGCCCGGGGGTGGAGGGGCCGAAAGCCTATCCATTCCCCCAGGAAACCAATCTGGTGCAGTTTCGTTACGACCCGAACCGAACATACGAGATCCTGGCGCGGCCATCGGCACCCACCAATATTGCCCTGGCACCCGATGAAGAGCTTGTCGCCCTTGCAATCGGGGATACGGTCCAGTGGAAGACCGAGGACATAGACGGACACATTTTCATCAAGCCCATCCGAAGTGGTGTCTACACGGCCGGGACGATCGTGACCAGCCAGCGGTCGTACCAGATCAGCCTTCGCGCGGTGGATGAGAACAGCCAGTGGTATCAACGTGTATCGTGGGACTATTCCTCGGGTGGCATGGTCAAACAGGGGTCCGGGAGAGGGGCTCGGCCGGGGTCAGCGTCGATGGATTCCGAGGGTGAAGAGGCGGAACGTCCGGAGCCCACGGAGCATACAAGCCCGCGCGTCGAGGATCTGAACTTCGGTTATGAGGTGCGCGGATCGTCGGGCCTCGTGCAAAACGCATTTGATGATGGGGAGGCACTCTGGATTCGCCTGGAGGATGATGTGCAGGAAGTCCCGGCGGTTTTTGTCTCCGGCCGGAGGCATGCTCAGGCGCTGGCGAACTATCGGGTCGAAGGGAACTACATCGTGATACATCGGCTCACGGATCGCGCACTGCTGCGCATCGGAGACAGTGAAGTCGTAATCGAACGGACCTGACGGGGGCGGAAGATCATGGATGAAGAGCAGGACCCGACTCGCGAGGGAGAACCGCAGGAGACTCAGCGCCGGCCCGCCACCAGTAATGCGGATGCCCCGCAGGGGAAGCTGTCGAAAAAGTTGATGGGTGTCGTGGTGGCGGCCATCGGGATAACGATGGGGCTGGGCCTGATGATCAGCAATATGGGGGGCGATGGGAACGGTGAGGCCCAGGAAGATCGTGAAAGCGATCGGCGGACAGCCGCCCCCCCGGGGGATTCCGGGGATTTCCTGGATGAACTCCGTGAACGAGAGCAAGAGGCACTGGAACGCCGGCGTGCGCGGGAAGAAGAGCTCCGCGAAGAGGGCGAGGAGGAGCCCGAGGTCGAAGTGGAAGGCGAGCCGGATATCGCAGCGCAACCGAGCGATCCAGAGCAAACGGTCGACCCGGAGGTGGAGCGCGAGCGTGAAATCCGCAAGCGGGTAGCGCAATCCGACATGATCGCCATCGACAACTCCTCGATGGGTGTTGGCGGTGTGGGTGGTGCCCCGTCCTCGAGGCAAGGAGCCGAGGGTGCGCCAGCCGTACCCGGAGCAGGTGGACCGGGTGCCGATCCAGGGGTGGATCCAGTAGCCAGAGCGCAGGAGAGCCTTCAGGAGAGACTGGGGAATCTGGGTAACATGATGGGCCCCGGTGGCGGTCTCATGGAAGAGACGCCCAGCCGCGCGGAGAGAAATGAAGAATGGTTGCGCAGCCGTTCCGAGAGCGAGACCAATCGAGCCGATGCCGAAACCGAAGTCCGGGATCGCCCGCATGAGCGCCCGGTGGTCTATGAGGGCTCTGTCATCCCGGCCGTATTGCAGACGGACGTCAATAGCGACCTCCCCGGCATGGTCACCGCAATGGTCACCCGGGACGTCCGGGATTCGGTGACCGGTGGCGAGATCGTGATCCCGCGGGGGTCGCGTGTGGTCGGTGAGTACAATGCGGATGTGCTGGACGGGCAGGATCGGCTTGTATTCGCCTTCGAGCGGATCATCTATCCCGATGGGAGGGATGTGGATATTTCGGCCATGGGAGGTGCGGACGAATCGGGCGCTTCCGGTGTGGAAGGAAACGTGAATACACACTTCTGGTCTCGCCTGGGTCGAGCGGGGTTGATTGGTGCCATCACGCTGGGTGCTGAAAGGCAGGCGGAAACATCCGACTCGGTGATTGGGGGAGATGCCAATCAGACCGGGACCGCAGCGTCGGAGATTTTTGCGGATGTCGCGGAAGATTCGCTGGATCGGCATCGGGATCGTGGGCCAACGATCACCATCCCAGCTGGCGAGCCGTTCACGATCATGGTCAACCAGGATATTGTCCGTTAAACTGGACGGGTAGACGGAGATATAACACCCAACGGAATGGGAGTGGCATGGAGCCGGTGATCGCGCAAGAGAAAAAAAAAGTAGGGCCCGGATGGGCGCTGGCGGTGGTGCTGGCGTTTCTGGGTCCATCGGTGAATGCGGCCGGTAACGCCGGCCTGGATCTCCGTGCGATCGGGATGGAGGCGGCAAACTCGCCTCAAATGGTCGTCGTGCATGACCGGGATCATGGACGAGTGGTGCATTTCTTCCGGGCCGGAGAAACCATTTCCCATCACGCCGAAATCATCCAGAAGGGTGAAGGGCAAAAGACGCAGCCGTCCGTTCGCCGAAACGGGGGCGGGCGTGCGATGCACTCGCAGTCGGGCGAAGTAACCCCCTATAATGGGTCGATCAATACGGTGGCCTACCGCAATCTCATCCGAGAAGCGGCACAAGCGCATAACATTCCCCAGTCGCTTTTGCGCGCCGTTATCCATTCCGAAAGCTCCTTCCAGCCATACGTCGAATCCCATGCCGGGGCTGTTGGGCTGATGCAGTTGATGCCGGCAACAGCCCGTCGATTCGGAGTGACCGATCGGCGGGACCCGGCGCAGAACGTCCAGGGCGGAGCGGCATACCTGCGTGAATTGCTGGACCGATATGGTGGCAATCTCGACTTGGCGCTTGCGGGTTATAATGCGGGCGAGGGTGCCGTTGATCGATATGGCGGGATTCCGCCGTTTGATGAAACGCAGACATTCGTGCAGCGGGTAAAATCCCGGCATGCCCGGTATCACCTCGAACAAAACTCCAATCGTATTGCCGAGGGGCGCCATGCTGCATACTAGATCATGGGTTCGCCATATCATCGTGGTCGCCGGGATGATTGGTACATCCGGCTGCGCCATGATGGAGCGCAGCGGATCGGGTGGAATGGAGTCGAGTGGACATAATCCGGAGCTCGCGATCCTGGCGGAAGCGGATGAATTCGAGCTGGGCTATGTCGTAACAGACATGGAAGGAAACAGACGACCGGGGCAGGTATTGTCGGATGGCGAGTCCACCTATTTCGCGTGGCCTCGAAATAAGTCGATCGATAGCGTGCAGACAGCGCACGGCCAGGCGATCAATGTCGAGCGCATTGGGCCGTATTACGTGGCTGACCGGGTGGAGGGCATGTGGTTTGTCACCACGGGGGGTGAACACTGGTGCGTACGGGACGATGCCTTGTCAGCGGATGCGTGTTCCGATCGCGTGGATGCATCGAGTCCGCGGCCTCCCGATGAAGACGAACTGATGCAGCGGCGCCAGGAACTCGAAGCGCGGTTGCGCGCGTTGGAGGAAGGGGCGCAGCCATCAAAGTCCGAAGCCAAGTAATTTCAATCGAACCCACGGACGGAT
>NZ_KB900054.1:0-4659 GCF_000378545.1 Thioalkalivibrio sp. ALE23
TTTTTGGAAATCGCTCCGAAAAAATTGCGTCGACGATCGAATTTGGCACGATGGAATCGTTGTATGAAATAACGAAGGAGAGAACGATGGAAAAAGAGATGAATCGAACCCAGCCGACGCTGATGGCCGTCGCCGTGTCGGCCGCAATCCTGGCACTGTCCGGCTGCGCCAGTAGCGGGGGGAGCAGCAGTAACGGGGGCGGTGGAAACGATGACCAAGGTGACGAGGTTGGCGAGCAATGGCCGGCCGAGCCGCAGGGCTTCGTAGCCAGCCGGGACTTTGGCGATGTCGACGAAGAATACGACGACCTGGATGAAGAGGATGTCGCCGATGTTCAGGTGACCGTAGTGGACGACTACATCCGGAAGTCCCATAAGGATTTCGAAGGGCAGCTGGTAGAGGAAGGCGACGGCAATCCGGATCATATCGTTCAGGATGACGATGACGTAGACAGCTGGGATTTCGGCCGCGACGGAGATGCGTACGACCATGGAACGCCGGTGGCATCCCTGATTGCCGGTCGTAAATACGGTGTCTCGGGGGATGCGACCCTTCACCTCGTGGATCGTTATGACGAAGAAGGCGAGCTGGGACGGGGCACGCAAGGTGGCATCAAAGTCGGGGCAGAGGCAGGCTCGGATGTGATCAATGTGAGTTTCTACCCCATGGCGGATACGGATGAGGATGGGAATCCGGTAGGACCGACCGAAGGGGTGCTCTCGAGGCACGTGGCCGATGACGTCATCGAAAATGATGTAGTTGTGGTGGAATCGGGAGGAAATGAAGGCATCCAGAGAAAGATCGGGGATCTGGAGGATGAAGAGCTCCTGAGCCACATTGTGCTGGTGGGTGGCGTCAGGCATGACGGCCAGCGGCACCCGCAAAGTAATTATCCCGGGGATGATGAAAGGACCCAGGATCGATGGATCGTCGCGGATTTCCATGGTGGAGAAGTCGCCAGCGGAAGAGGGGACGAAGGAACCACGCGGTTCTCCGGCACGTCCGCTGCGGCACCGGTCATCTCGGGGAAGATCGCGACCTTGATCTCGGTATGGCCCCATCTCGGCGTGGAAGAAGAGGGGGATGATCACGCGACGCCCCTTCTGGCGGCCCAGCGGCTGCTGGACACGGCGGATTGCTCCGAGGGAAGCACGGGCTACGAGTCCGAAACCAAGTGCAATGAGGAGCTGGGGCAAGGAATTGCTGACCTGGAGGCGGCAATGGCGCCGGAAGGGGAAGTCAAGATTGTCGCGGCGGGAGCGGTCGAAAGCGATGGCGCGAGTGATGACGCTGATGAAGGCACAGCTCAGGCCCAAAGCGTGACCGACACGTATGCGTCCTGGTCGCACGCCTTCGGGAATGGGCTCCCGGCCGACAGTGAACTTTTCGAGGGCGCAGTCGGCTTTGATGAACTGGGTCGGGATTATGCGGTTGATCTGAGCGGTGCCCACCGCGGCAATTCACTGCAGGCCGATGTGATGCGTCAGCGGATGCAATCGCATCTTTCGAACGCAGGGGTCGGTGGTGGTGAAATGGTGGAAATTGCCGAAGGTATTCGGATGGATGCACGGCATACCGACTCGGGTGAATTGCTCACCGGTCGTTTCGACATGGACTTCGGCGGTACCCGCGTGTCCGCGTTCGGCTTCCAGGGTGGAGAAGAAAACCCGATGGAGACCGTGCTGGAGGGGGCGGATACCGCCATGCTGTCCAGCACCACGCCGCAGTTCACGCACAGTCTGGACGACGTGGCCGGTGTCGCCGCCGAGGTGGGCCTGACCGATACGTTCAGCGTCAGCGCGGAATACTGGTCCGGGCGTTCGGATGAAGATCCGGCCGAGCGGGTGCTGAGTGAGGACACCGTGGGTCTGTCGGATTACGGCGTGAACCGCCAGGACATCGCCCTGCACATGCAGGCCACGGACGAGCTGCGGCTGTCGCTGGGTCAGGGCATGCTGCGTGAGGACAACGGCATGCTGGGCTCTCGTGGCTATGGTGCGCTGAACCTGGGTGACGAGCACGAGCTGCATGTCACCAGTCTCGGGGCGGAATATGCCGTGTCGGATCGACTGAGCGTGACGGGTCAGTACGAGTACGGCCAGGGCCGTATGGACGGCGGTGCCGGCATGATCCGCTCCATCGACAACCTGCGCACCGAACAGGCCACTCTGGGCGTGGCGTGGGACGGCGATGACCATCAGGTCGCGTTCATGGCGAACCAGCCGATGCGGGTCACCGGCGGGGAAATCCAGGCGAGCGTACCGGTCGGCCGAACCGTGGACGGTGAGGTAGTTCGCGAGGACCGCACCGCCAGCATTGGCACCGAAGGTCGGCAGATGGACATCGAGCTGAGCTACAGCTTCATGCCCGACCGTGACAGCCGGTTCAACGCCAATCTGCTGTACATGGACCAGCCGAACCATGACCCGAACGCCTCGGGTGAATGGGCCGGTGCCGTGACCTACGCGGTGCGGTTCTGATGGCGGCTCGATATGCCATGACCCTCATGGTGGCCCTCGCGGGGGCCACCATGCTTTCCGCCTGTGCCGGCGGCGGTCAGGCCGGGGTCGGAACCCACGAATCGAAGGCTGGCGAATCGGACTCCACCTTCCGCTATGTCCCGATTGGCCGGGACGAAAGCGGATGCATGCAGTATCGCCCGGAACCGCTGACAGAAGACGTCGCGGCCCCAGCGGTGATCTTTTTCTGGGATGGCGAAGGCTACACGACGAACCGTGATCGGTGCGTACCGGAGGAGCCGAAACCGTGAGCGAGGCCGTGAAAAAAGGGTGGATCAGCGATCGACCGGAGCCCCGGGTGCGACAACGCCGGGTGGATGCGACCACCGAGCGCAAGGCACGCGACGAAATGGGGCTGACTAAAATCCAGGCGCGAGTGCTCGCTGGACGGCTGGCGGTCCCCGAGCACCAGAGTCTGGAGCCGATCGTTTCGCCAACGCTGCGGCATCTGTCCGACCCGACGGGGTTGCCCGACATCGAGACGGGCGCGCGCCGCCTCGTGGAAGCCGTTCGCGCAGGGGAAACCATTGCCCTGGTGTGCGACCACGATGTGGATGGGGTCACCAGCATGGCGGTCCTCTATCGCGGAATCGTCGATGTGCTGGGCGGGGATCCGGCGTGCCTGGTGCCGTTCATCGGTCATCGCCTGAAAGAAGGCTATGGGCTGTCCGATGCCCTCGTGGACCGGATGCTGGAAGACACGAGCCCGAGCCTCGTGGTGACAGCGGATCACGGGAGCGCGGACGAACCACGCATCCGGCGGCTGGCGGAACAGGGCATCGAGACCATCGTGACGGATCACCACGCGATCCCGGAGGACGGGATCCCGGCGTCCGCGGTGGCCTGCATTACGCCCACCCGCGAAGACAGCCGATACGGAGATCCGGCCATTGCCGGGTGCATGGTGGCCTGGCTGCTGATCGCGCAGGCGGGGCGGATGCTGGATCTCGATGAAGAGTCGATGAAGCAGACGCGTCAGGCTCGCGACCGGCTGCTGGATTTCGTGGCACTGGGGACTGTCGCGGATTGCGTGAGTCTGGGCGAGAGCGTGAACAACCGGGCCGTGGTGCGCGCCGGTCTCCGGCGAATGAACGAAGCGGAGCCCCGTCCGTGCTGGGCGGTCGCGCGAGAACGGCTGGCGCAGGGGCAACGCGATCTCGATGAACAGAGCCTCGCCTTCGATATCGGCCCTCGGATCAATGCCCGCGGTCGTCTGGATGAAGCGATGGCCGGTGTGCGTTTTCTGCTTTCGGGGAACGACCGGACCGCCACGAAATGGTGGGACGCCATCGAGGAAGAGAACGAGAACCGCAAAGCGATCGAGCGGGACCTGAAGGTAACGGCGCTGGAGCAGGCCAGTGAGCGTTATGCGGAAGGGGCGGCCGGTTTGGCGATCTGGTTGTCCGAAGGGCACCCGGGCGTGCATGGGATCGTTGCATCGCGTGTCGTGGAGGCGTTCGGGCGCCCCACGGTCTGTCTCTCCCCGGTATATGGCGATCCGGACCGCATTACAGGGTCCGCGCGGGGGATTCCGGGCATCCATATCAAAAGGGTAATGGATGCGGTTGCCACCGCGGTGCCGGGCATGTTGCTCAAACATGGGGGGCACCAGGGAGCGGGCGGGCTGACGCTTTACCGAAAGGATTTGTCCCGGTTCCAGCAGTTATGGGATACCGCGTGCCAGACTCAAGCCGAAGCGGTTGGGGTGCGGATGGACCCGGTAATCTGGGTGGATGGCGAGCTTCACCGGCCATCGCTGGAAACTGTCGAGGAACTGCGAGCCATTGCGCCGTTTGGGCGTGGCTTTGAAGGTGCGCTGTTTACAATGGAAGCGAAACTGTATGAGCTGAAGGCGGTAGGCGATCAAACGCATTTTCAGGTGACCCTCCAGGGGAGCAATGGATTGTTTCGAGGGATCTGGTTTAACGCGGTCTCCATAGAAGAAGCCGGGGTGCCTCCCGTAAGCGAAGGGAAGCGGTATCAGTGGATCTATTCACCGAAAATCAACTATTTTCGTGGAGAAGAAAGGCTTCAGCTTTTTGTGCGCCATGCCGATCCGGCATATTGATCGCCGAGGGCACCGGTGTGTTCGCAGGTAGGAGATCAAGATGCGACGGGCGGAACAGGAGTAACGGGAATG
>NZ_KB900055.1:0-4494 GCF_000378545.1 Thioalkalivibrio sp. ALE23
CCGGTTTTCAATCGCTGAAGGATCTGGTGGCGCATCCTTTTGCGGAACCACTGGGGATCGACTGATGGAGCTGAAGGGTTACGAGTTTCCTTCGCTGGATCGGCTGGCCGAATACCTTTCGGCCAGCCCGCTGGCGCACCGTAACCTTCGACTGTCGAAGTCGGGCACCTATGTCGGTGACGGCCGCCTGGCGGCGAAATACGCGTTGATTCCGAACCTGCATGCCATCACCCACGAGATCGCGCACGTCATCGACTTCTACCGCTGCGGTGCCATCGAGCGGTGCGGGGTGCTCGGGTTCGGCATGGGGTATCCGGAAGTCGAAGTGCTCGGGCAGCGTTTCCCGCAGCCGGAAACGACGCGCGCTCTGCGCCGCGAACTGCGGGTGTTCGCCATTCAGGCGCATCTGCTGTTCGGCGTCCTCGAGGTTTCGGGGCTGGATGAACTCCATGGTTTCTTCGAGGACTCGGCGCATACGCTGGCGACCAGCGCTTACGCGATGGAAGATGTGTTTGCGGTTCCTCGGCGCCGGGGCATCACGCGGAAAGCGCGGGCGGACCATGATCGGGTGAACGGCCGCTACCAGCGGGGCGAGATCGACTATCCGACCTACAGCGATACCGGCCTGCTCTCGTACTGTGTGCGGACCTACGAGCGGGACCGCTTCGAGTACGCCCTGAAGTACCTGGTGCGGGATTACCAGAACGACACGCCCGAACGCGTGCTGGCGGACTACCGGGCGGCGATGGAGCATTCGATTTTCGAGGAAGCGGCGATCAAGGAGGAGAAGGCGGCATGATGGATCTCTCAGGCACGACGCATGGCAGCGTTCCCTATCGGCTGACCGGGCCGAGCGAGCCGGGGATCGAAGGTTGGAGTCGGCGCGAATACGCCCGTGCTCACGGCCATGTGCAGAAGATCCGCGAATACCTCGGTCGAGTGGGGCGGGGCGAAGTCGGCCTTGGCGCGTTCGGCGGGCCGGCGCCGCTCGCGTGGGAGGTGCTCTTCCAGGACCCCGATCATGAGCGGGACGCGCACGGCCTTCCGAAAGCGATCCCGGCGATTTTCCGCCAGAGCGATGAAGTCTTGGTGGATGATCTCGTCCGGGAGCTGGGCAATCTGGTGGTGTGCTGGCGTGACGCCCAGCGGGCCGAGGACAGCAGGGTCATCCCGGTCCGTTCAAACGAAATCGTCGTGATGGCCGGGGACGGGGTCGTGGAAGGGGCGCCCAAGGGCGAAGGCTATCGGGCCCTGGAGCAACTGTCGCGGCATCCACTCTCGCGTTACCTGGAGATTCGATGATGGCTGAACCTGCAATCCGCCAGCCCCCTGAAGGCTTCGATCGCTGGATGGTCGAGCAGGGTGGGTACCGCCACCCCCGCCAGCTTCCCGACGGGAGCTATGCGGGCCTCATCCCGTTGCTCTATACCACGGGGCTGTGCCTCGGGGTCACCGAGGGCGGCTATCTTCGCCGGTACTGCTACGAAGACCCGGAGCGCGCTCTGGAGGCGCTGGAACATCTGGAGTCGGTGGAGGATGAACCGCTGGACGGGTGGGTGGCCCGGCGGGATCCGTATGGTCTGGACGCGGGATAGGAAGCAGAGAAGAACCGCCGGTAGGCGTGCCTGTTCGTTGGATTCGCCTGAACGTAGACTCGCGGGGTAGGCTCCGCGGAAGGAACCCGGTGCGATGACTCTCACCTCCATTCCCGTTCAGTTAAATCCCCTTTGCCGCCACCTAAACCTATGGAGATGATACATTCTTATGTCTGACCCGAGCTTCAAAAAAACGATATACAAGAAGTTTCGTATCCCTGAAAACTATTTTGAGCAGATCAGCAACGTGATCCTTGGGATCCTCCGATCTTTTGCCTGGTGGGCGACTTGTACGGTTGTCTCCACAACGGCCATTGTCATGCTCGTTTTTCTTCTCAAAGACCTTCGCGGCTATTCCGTAGAGGAGCTTCAGGAGGGTCTGCGTCTCATTGTTTGGTTCACGGGGTCTAGTGCTGCCCTCGCGGTCCTTTTTACGAACCCGGGGAGATTTCGGGATGTGTTCAGCGAAAAATCCCTCGATGAACTGGCACGTTATCAGCGCCTCAAGAATCAGGTTGAGTCGCAGACCAGGGTTGCGGAAAGAACGCTTGTAAAGCATGGCCTGATCAACGAATCAGACATGGATTGCCCCGATTCGACTCAACCGAATCAGTCTTGGAGGCGCTGAGCGTCTGGAGTCGGCTGACGACGAACCCCTGGATGGATGGGTTGCGCGGCGCGGGGTATCCCCGGAGGAACCGGCATGACGAGCGCAAAAGACGGAACCGCAACACACTGACCAACGCGACAAAAGTGAGAGAACGATCATGCTGAAGACCGTCAAGGACGCCTGCAAACTGCACCCGACAACGCTCGACTACCAGAGCGCCGAGGGTGTCGAGGAACTGGACTCCACGATTCATAGCGAGGATCGCGGGGCGACATTCTTCGAGCGCAACTACATGACTCAGGGCATGGAATCGCTCCTGGACGGCGGACTTCGACGTCTGGCCGGCGACAGCGGGCAGGCCGTTTTCGAACTCGCACAGGCGATGGGTGGCGGTAAGACGCACCTGATGAGCGCCCTGGGGCTGCTGGCGAAGTACCCCGAGCATCGTGCTTCGGTGCTGCCCGAGAACACGCAGGCGATTGTCGGTGATCTGACGGCCCGGGTGGCCGTGTTCAACGGTCGGGATTCGCACCCGAAACACCTCTGGGGCACGCTGGCGGAACAACTGGGTCCGGAGGCCATGGAAGTCCTCAAGCCGTTCTGGGAGGACAACCGGGCGCCGGGGAAAAACGACTGGCGACGGGCGCTGGGGGATGAACCGGCTCTGATCCTGATGGACGAGCTTCCGCCCTACATCAAGGAGAGTTCAACCCGGACGATGGGGACCGGGACGCTGGCCGATGTGGTGACCCGCGCGGTTTCCAATCTCTTCGAAGCCGCTCTGGCTTCGCCTCGCTGCTGCATCGTGCTCTCCAACCTCGCGCACTCGTACACCGATGAATCCGGTCAGATCACCCGTCTGGTCAAGGATCTCCAGTCGGAGGCGAACCGGCAGGCCACCTCGATCACTCCGGTTTCCCTGGATGGGGACGAGATCTACGCGATCATCCGCAAGCGCCTGTTCGCGGAACTGCCGGACGAGGAGACCATCGGCGAGGTCGCAGAAGCGTATGCCGAGCAGATCCGTCGCGCCGAGGACAGCGGGTATTTCACGGCCCGGTCGATGGTGCAGATCGAGGAAGAAATCCGCAGCACCTATCCGTTTCACCCGAGCTTCAAACACCTCGTCGCGCTGTTCAAGGACAACCCGGATTTTCGGGAGACCCGAGGGCTGCTGGAGTTCACGGCCCGGGTTGTGCGCTCGGTCTGGAACCGCGAGACGAACGACGTTTACCTGATCGGAACCCAGCACCTGGACCTAAACGACTCCAAGGTTTCGGTCCAGTTGGATTCGATCAACCGAGCCCTGCGTAACGCGATCACGCGGGACATCTCGGACAAGGGGGCGGCTCACGCCGAGGCGATCGATGAGCACCTGAACAGCGACGCCGGCACCCAGGTCGCCAACCTGATTCTGTCCGCTTCCCTCTCCGAAGCGGTCCGGGGGCACATGGGGTTGCACGAGCACGAGGTGATCGAATACCTGATCGACCCCCAGCGCAAGGCCGAAGAGTTCAAGACAGCAATCACCGAGCTGCGCAAGTCCGCCTGGTATCTGCACGCGGACGCCAGCGAAAACGTGTTCTTCAAGGATACGGAGAACCTGACCCGGCGCCTCCAGAACGACGCCGCGAAGCTGTCGCAGGACAAGGTCGATGACCGGCTCCGGCAATGGCTGGAACGGGGCCTGGATCCGAAGTCGAAGAAGGCCTACCAGAAGGTACTGGTCATGCCGACCCTCGACACCATTGCCGAGGAAATCAAGCACGCCCGAGTGCTGGTGGTCGCCCGGCCGGACGGGAGCACCCCACCGGAAGACATCCGCCGGTTCTTCGACAGCGTGGAGCAGAAGAACAACCTGCTGGTGCTGACCAGTCACGACAGCCACCTTCTTGGGGATGCCATACAACGGTTCCGTGAGCTCATGGCACTGGAGCGGATTCAGTCCGAAGTCGGGCAATCCGCCAACGAGGCGCAGGTCCGGGAAGCGAAGGAGCTGCACGAAACCACGGAAGAAGGCTTCATCCAGAGCATCCAGAGCGTCTTCAACCGGCTGTATTACCCCGGTGCCGAAGGCACGCTGGAGGCGGCCACGATCGACAATGGCCTGAAGTTCGGTAAGAACGACCAGTCCCCGGAAGCGCAGATCGAGAAGTACCTGTCCTCGACCCGGTGCGACGAGAAGCTGATCGAGGACCTGGAAAGCGAAATGGATGCCATGATCTCCATGGCGGAATCCATGCTCTGGCGAGAGGGGCAGAAACGCGAGCCGTGGAAGGACATCCGCAT
>NZ_KB900056.1:0-4414 GCF_000378545.1 Thioalkalivibrio sp. ALE23
GTTGGGCGAGGCCTCGGGCACCTGTTCCACCAGCAACCGGCACCGACGCAGATCCCCCGCATCGTGGGGATAATCGATGTCCTCGGGGAGCGATCCTTCCCCGTGTTTCGCTTTTGCATAGTCCGCCAGCGTCTCCGAAGACAGCCCGCGTTCGCCGAACTCATACCAGTGCCTCAGCCGCTCGGTGAAGCCGGCGCCGGCATCCGGCCGATTCTTTTCCGCTTCGGCCTTCTGTTCGTCTCGGCGTTGAATCAGCGCATCCTGCGGACCGAGGAAATAGGTCCACCCCAGACGTCTCGACAGATCGACATCCATCTGAAGTGACGGATCCTGTTCCGCCAGCCCGTGGAAAAGGCTGGCGATCAGGCGCATGGACGCGCCCTGCGGCGCCTCAATACCGAAACAGCCGTCCGGCATCTCGTGGATGATGACCTGGTTGGGGGTGCCCGCCAAATGGTCGGGCTCCTGCGTGTTTTCTTCCATGATTTCTTCGATCTCTTCTCGTGGGTTTCCTATCCGCCGCCGAGCACCCGACGCATATCCGCCAGACGCTTGGGGCCGATGCCTTCGATCGACAGCAATTCCTCATCCGAGGCGTTCACGACTTCCGCCAGGGTGTCGTACTGCGACGCGATGCGCTGGGCGAAAGCCCCGCTCAAACCGGGCAGCCCCTCGAGCACGAACGCCAGCCGCTCCTTTTGCCCGGCCGGCTTCTTCCCGCGCAGCGGCGGGACGTACCCCAGGCCCGACCGGTCGTGGGTCGCCAGCTTCACGAGGACGTAGGCCGTGTGATGCACCGAATAGGTGGTGATCACGTTCAGCCGCTGGACGGTCACCAGGAACGAGATCGCCCCGTCCACCTGCTGCGGCGTCATGGCCTGCTGGGACTGGTGGGGCTCGCCTTCCAGGATGAAAATCGGCAGGCATCCCTCCGCCAGCCGCATCTTCTCCGACTGCGTGAACAGGCGCTTGTCCTCCCCGATCACGGAGGCCTCGAAATCGGTGTGACCGTCACTGTTCCCTCGGCACGACTTGCGCTCGATCACGATGGACCCGTTGATTTCGATATCGCCCATCGGCAGCTCCGCGCGCTCGATCTCGACGTTCGGGATGCCCGCCAGCGCGTCGAACAGCTCCGGCGGCTCGCGATGGTCCACCCGAATGGTGACCGGGTCCGGTACCGGAATCGTCCGCGGATCCAGTGCGGCCACCTCGGCATCGCGGTGTGCGGGACCCCGGGTCGCCCGCGCCGGGGGCGGGGCGGCCGGCTCCTTCTCGCTCGCTTCCACCACGTCTTCCAGGCTCATGCCGGCCAGGTCCGCCGCCGAGTCGAGGATGCCGGCTTCGAACAGTTGCTCCAGCGCGTGTTCGTGCCAGTCGCCGGCCACCAGGCGGATGCCGATCCGGGAGCGCCCGATGGGCTCGAAATACAGCTTGTTCTCGCGGGGAACGCCCGGCATGCCATTGATATACACGCGGCGAAGCGTTTTGCGCTTGGGGTGCTGCCAGAGGGCCATTCGCATGGCGCGTTCTCCTGTTCGTTCAGGCAGGGAACCCGACCCGCCCGGTGATCCGGATGGAAGCCTTCAAGGGGTCCTCGATCTCCCGCTCGGTCTCCACGATATAACTGGCGACATGCGTTGCGGCCCACATGGCCCGAACGCTTTTCTTGAACCAGGTCACCCCCTGAATACGATGCACCAGGTCCGCCGATCCGTTTTCATCAATGCGAATGGCGATCGGCAATACGCCATACTGACGCCCCAGGTACTGGAATCCATTGCGGTACAGCGTCTCACGATCCAGCCAGAACATCAGTCCCTCCATGGAACGGCGCGTGTGGGCGCGAATTCGTGTCTTGATGGGCACATGATCGAGGCCAGATACACGACCTCGACGGGGGTGGCGATCGACAGCGCGCGGTAATGCGCCGGGGATTTCAGCTCCAGCTTCTTCGCCATCGATCGACGGATCTGCTCGATCTCGTCGTCCGATACGGCCTCGGTCTCCAGCCAGGCGCCCGCGCTCGGATTCGCTTCGTCCGAGTGAATGATCTTCAGGCGCCGTACCTCGCTTTCCACCAGCTCCAGGCCGTCGAATCGCTGGAACCCGATCAGATCCCCCACCTCCAGGGAGAAACCGCTGATCGTCTGCCCATTGCGCTGCACGGACACCTCGGCCGTGGCGATGCCGCACATCTCGACCTGAAATGCGATCCGCGGCGGTTCGGGGTCGTCCGGGGTCTCCTGCGCACACGACACAAAACGGCGGTAGCCGCAATCGGAGATAAACCGCATCTCTTCGGTCAGTGTTCGGGATCCCTGCAGGGTGCGCAGTTCGATCAATTCGTTTCCCCCTCGTGTTGCGAACGGTCCAGATCCGGGATCCGTTCACCGGCTTCGATGCCGTGCTCCTCGAACCATCCGGCATGGACCTCCAGGGCGTAAGGAACCGGGCCCGCGGACTCATGCTGGCGGGTGGTCTCCGGCTGCATGGTCTCGATGTTGGTGATGACCCCCTCGGCGTCGATGAACGCGACATCCAGCGGGATGAGCGTGTTTTTCATCCACATCGCCCGAGGGCCGGCGTTGTCCCACAGGAACAGCATTCCGTGGTCATCCGGCAGAGACTGGCGGTGCATCAGCCCGCGTCGCTGACTTTCGGGGCTGGCGGCGAGCTCAACCGTCAGCGTCCGGTCGCCCACCTCCAGGGGTAGGGTCGGCAGATCCCCGGGGGTGTTCTTTGCGACGTCGCTTCGGCTGTTTTCGGCGATTGCCAGGCTCATGCCGACCATGAGCCCCACCGTCAGGCCCACCAGAATGGAGACCCACGGGATATAGATACTCGAAGGAACATGCATCACGATTAAGCCCTGCTGCTAACCTGTTCTCGGGACTCCCAACGCTTTCGGGCGCGCGTCCAGGCCTGCGGCGCACTGCGGCCCATGGCATACGGCTGCTCCACACCCGGCAGGAGGATCACGAAATGCGGGTGAGGGGAGGCGCCCCGGCGCTGGCACCGCGTCCCCTCCGGAAGCACCCGCATGGCGTCTTCCCGCGGGCTGGTTCCGGGCAGGGGGCCCAGTGCCATCATGCGTTCACCTCACGTTCGTAAGCCGCCCGTGCCTCTTCGAAAGAATCGCCTTCGTAGACCACCTTTTCGCCCAGGCGAATTTCGAAATCGTTCGCGCCGACGTTGGTGACGAACTCGAGGGGCTTGCGGAATGATCCGCGAGTCACCATGCAGCTTGCATACACCAGGCGCTGTTTCTCCACCCAACGGAAGAAATCCTCGCGGTCGATCGTTCGATCCAACGTCAAGCCTCCTTTTTCATCGGCTGATACCCTCCGGCAAAACCCCGAACCGGCGCCCCATAGACATCTTCCAGCCCGTAGTCCCGAGCGAACCGGGCCATCCACTCCTCGATCTGCGCGGGTTCCCCGCCGATCAATCCGACCTTGATGCGTTTCGATCGAGCATCTTCCATGCGGTATTCCACCGGCACCCCCAGCTGCATCGAAGCCTCCGGCAGCTCATTGATCGTCCCCGGGAGCCGCACGATGGGGCCACCCGCGATCTCCACCACCTGTTCCGGATTGCGCAACGCCTGCATGATCGTGGCCCGGGCTTCCCGGATACGCATCCGGACCGTCTCCTCCGGCTGGTTCTGGTGCTTCGCGCGTGTCTGTACCCGCCAGGTCTCGATCTCCTCGGACGAAATTCCCGGGCAGCATTCTTCGTACGCGGCCTTCAGGCAGTGATCCGCCGCGGCCGCCAGGTACAGATCCCGCATGTGCGGGGCTACGGCCTCCGCGAAAAGCGGCCCCATCGCCTGCGGTTCCGCCAGGTCGCTATTGATCCAGTTGACCACCTGACCGATCGATGAGCCCTCCCAGAAGGCCTCCGGTGCGCAGTCAAACCCGGGATCGCCGGGGTTATGGTGATCCACGCGCTGGATGACCCGCTCGTGGCACTCCTTGGGCGCGCTCTCCGCAAAACCGCACTCTACGAGCACCAGCGGTACGTCACCGGGAAGCCCCGGACACTGATCGACAGCGTAGGCGTTGCCCGGGTGAACGGGCGATCCTTTCGACCACCCCTGAATATAGCCGCTCACCAGCCCGAGCTTTCGGGCCAGCCCGACGACCGTCTTGATTCGCGCCATCTCGGGGTCATCCGCCCCGAGTACAAAAATCGGTTTCGCATCCGTCGCCGTCAATTCCAGGATCTCCTGTCGTCTGGATTTGCGGTCATCCTAACCCGTTTTCTCTCCCTGTCGATTTTCTTGTTACATGCTGAATGTTATCCGATCGCCTTCTTGTTTTCGACCTTCCTTTTGGTCTAGCGTTGTCGTTTCCCAAAACAGCATGAGAGGTGAAAATGAAGTGGTATGTTCACTTTGAACAAGGTGGTG
>NZ_KB900057.1:0-4222 GCF_000378545.1 Thioalkalivibrio sp. ALE23
AACTTCAGTGATTCCCGACGCTCGCCCCAGGCCCGGCGCCGTTCGGCCAGCGCCTCGTTCCACAACAGGCAATGGACCCAACGCTGGTGCTCCAGGGCGGCCAGTTGTTCCGCCGTGGGATAAATCCGGTATGTGACTTTGCGCTGAACCATCGTGGCTCCAATATACGCCGAGCATCCATTGATGCAATTTTTCTGGCGGGACCGCCATGCGCCGCTTCACCACCCCCTAAGCCGCTGCGCGGCTATAGGCGGAGCACTGCGGCGCGGATTGGTAGCCGACCTTCGCTATGCGGGGCAGGGCGCCGTGTTATTTCTGGACAGCGATTTCGCCCCCGGCCTGCGCTGGGAATGGTGCGACGAAGTATCCGACGCGATCTGCCCCACGGGATGGTTCACGGATCCCGGCGAGGAAGATGAAACGATCCGCGGGATCGTGATGCGCCTGCCTCACGGCCGGGGATTTTTGGCCGGCTGGTCGATGGGTGAGGGCATGCCCAGCGTGTTCGACAAGGAGATCCACCACGACGAAACCGACGCGGCGCACGCGGCCGATAACATGTCCGAGCGCGCAGCCGAGCGCGCACGCGAGTATCAGGAGGAAATGGACGCTGAGTTCGTGGAGGCCTGAATCCGGGCGATGCTTGAATCCGGCCGGAAACTGGGGGTGCGTACCGTGAAACGCGAAATCACAAGCGCCTTGCTGGGCCTCGCGGGTTTGCCGCTGCCCCCCTGTCGTTTCAGGGGGGTATGCGCCAAATGTCGCTCCCGGGGATTGGTTCAATCGCCCCGACGTGCATAATGGTATTCGGGTTTCCACGGAAGGAGCATGCCATGACCCCCATTAGCTGGGATCGCAACCTCGAACTGGGCATCGATGCCATCGATGAACAGCACAAGCGCATCTTCGACTATCTCCAGCAAGTCGACCACGCCATCGCCACCGGGGATAAACAGGAGGTGGAGTCTGTCGTGAATGGCCTTCTGGACTATACCCAATCACACCTGGTGTTCGAGGAAGGGCTGATGGAGAAGGCTGAGTACCCAGCCCTGGAGGCGCACCGTCAGGTTCACCAGGCGTTCACCGGACGCATCCAGAAGCTGCGCGAGGAGCTGGACAAGGGGTTGGACCCTCTGGGGGTTGCGCGCAAGATCCGCTCCGACCTGGGCCTCTGGCTTCTGAATCACATCAAGCGCGACGATCAGGACTATGTGCCGTACGTCCGCCCGATCCTCGAAGGCGGCTGGCTCTCGCGCTGGAAGCAGAAGATTTTTGGCTGAGGGAATCCATCCGACTTGAAGAAACGGGCCGCCCCCTCGGGGATGCGGCCCTTTCTTTGTTCAGAGACCCACTGTTCCTGCATATTGAAGCCTCCATCGCCTGGTTTTACACCCGGAAACGCTCCACACGTTGATGCAGTTCAGCGGACAGCCGGGAAAGTTGCTCGCTGGCTGTTGCCACCTGACTGGAGGCGCTGAGGCTTTCGTCCGCCGTCGTGCTGATGGTCTGCAGGTTACGGTTGATCTCTTCGGACACGGTGCTCTGTTGCTCCGACGCGCTGGCGATCTGGGTCGTCATCTCGTCAATCGTCCGGATTGACTCCGTCAGCTGGTTCAGGCGATCACGCACGCCGTGAACTTCCTCCACAACACTAAGGGCGCTGTTCTCGTTCCCCTCCATGGCGCTCACCGCCTGCTGCACTCCGCCCTGAAGGTTCTGGATGATTTCGCTGATACGCTCGGTGGACTCATGCGTGCGCCCTGCGAGCGTGCGGACCTCGTCGGCCACCACGGCAAATCCACGACCGGATTCGCCGGCCCGTGCCGCTTCGATCGCCGCATTGAGCGCCAGAAGATTGGTCTGTTCCGTGATGTCCTGAATCATCTTGAGGATCTGGCCGATCTCTTCGCTCTTCTCGGCCACGTCGCGCACGGCATCCGCCGAGGAATGGATTTCGGAGGACAACCGATCCACTGCTTCGGCGGTTCCCCGGGACGACTGGTTCGCTTCGGTGACGGACTTCTCACCGGCGCTCGCTGCGTCCGCTGCGGACTGAGTATTGTTGGCGACCTCAGCAACGGTCGCCGCCATTTCATTCATCGCGGTGGCGACTTGGTCGGTCTCGTCCTTCTGCCGGGACACATCGTTGCGGGTCTGTTCCGCCACTGCCGCCAGTTGGTTCGTTGCGGAGGCCACCTGATCTCCGGAATCCACAATCTGACGGATCAGGGTTCGCATGTCCTCGCCCATGGCATTGAAGGCTTCGGTGGCCCTGCCAATTTCGTCATGCCCCCGTACCGGCAGCGGTTCACCTCTCATGTCCCCGTCGGCCATTTCCACGGCGCGTTCACGCAGAGCGTCGATGGCCCGCACCAGGTAGCTCGCCAACAGGACCGCCAGCATCAAGCCGGCGAGAACGGCGGCCGTTGACGCGCCGATCATGATCCCGGCGGATCGAACCTGTGCGTCCTGAGCCTCCTCGACCATGTCCTGGCTTTCCGACTCCATGACCTCCTGGAGATCCTGGAGGCCTTCTTCCATGGTCTCCAGATGCGTGACGGTCTCCCGGGTGTACTTCTCCTGGGCCTCACTGTCGTTGCCTTCGCGTGTCGCCTCCGTGATGGGATGGGCGCTGGCGTGCATCTGGTAGTGCGGTTCTTCGAGCCGATCGAATACCCGCTGAAACTCCGGGCTCGACATTTCGTAGGCATCGGATTCCTGGAAGTCGTAATACCACTGTCCGAAAGCGCATTGGGTATGGTCCAGCTGCCCGGTGAATTCGTCCCCGGTCAGAATGGACTGTGACAGTTCCATCCCCCATCGAACATGGTTGTTCTCCATCTGAAGCTGGAACTGGACATCCTCCATCCGTTCCAGGGCGTCTTCGTATTGCGCTGCGGTATAACGATCACCGGCCAGACTGGTGAAGGCCATGAAGATCATCAGCATCAGGACGACGCCAAAGGCGAGTCCCAGCTTGGTGCGCAGTTTCAGGTTGGCGATCCATCGCATAGGGGGGATCCTTGGCTGGTCTTCAATTACAGAAACTTTTAGAGTGCCCGATTCTCTGGGCGTAACACCTTACCATGGTATCTTCTTTTCTTTAAGAGTTGAAGATATTGACCATCTGCGGTTTTCCATTACTCTTGCCCCGGTCAAGATCGCATATAACAACCGACCGATGGGGGTGGCAATGCAAACGCCCGAACAGCGCATCCAGCGCATTCTGAAACTTCTGCGTCAGAAAGAAGATGAACGGGCTTTCCAGGTATGGCTGGGCGTTCCGAAACGACAGCAAACCGAGGTTCGCCAGGGTCTCGGGGATCTGGCGGTGCGCAAACTGGAGGAGCGCCAGCAGGCGCTGGACGCACGCCGCCGACAGCGACAGGCCGATCTGGAGCGCCAGCAGGCCGAACGGTTGGACCAGGCCAAACAGATGGAAGCCGAGCGCCAACAGGCCTGGGAAGCCTTCCTGGAACGACTGGAGAATGTTCGATCGGAACAGGGGGATGCAGCCCGGATTGCCGCGGCATCCGAATATCTCCAGCGGTCCATGGATCCTCACCTCGATGCCGACGAGCAAACCCGTTGCCGTGAGCTTCGCCGGGAGGCGATGTGGGGTTCCCGGGTTCGCGAAGCCCTCGGCTGTTCCCGGGGCGAACTGGACCGCTGGGACCAGGATGGACGTCTGCCGCACGCCTTTTCAGCCTCCTTGAATATCGGCCCGAAAACCGTACAGGGCCGGAAGTGGTACCGCGAAGATGTGGAGGGCGCGAAGGCGTTGTTGGAAGAGTGGCGGGCGTTCGACCGGGCGCGTCGCTCGAAAAAAACGAACCCGGACTGGATCCCCCGGCGCCGGACGGTCGAATCCGAATCGTGAGCGGAAAAAATCGACAGCGCGACCGTTTGCGATAGCCTGGCCAGGCAATACCAATGGAGATCCGATCATGTCCGACAATCCCCGCACGCTCGCCTTTGTCTGGGGCGAGATTCGCCCGCTGCTGGAGCACACCCGCAATGCCCAACGATGGTCCGGCGCCCTCGGCGAGCAGGTTCAGGCCGTCTTCGACAAGGGGCTGGTCGAGCAGGGCGACACCTTCAAGGCGCTGGATGTACTATCCGAGAACCCCGAAGCCCTGAAGGACCACAACTACGAACCGGGGCTGTTCATCGTGGGCGACGCGGGCGTATATCTGATGAGCGCCGGTGAGCCCGGCCTTCT
>NZ_KB900058.1:0-4171 GCF_000378545.1 Thioalkalivibrio sp. ALE23
TAACACCGTTCCTCCTGGTTGAAGGAGGCAGTTCGGGGTTCTGTCAAAACCTTCTCGATTGCCAATCCGCTCCCGCGCGACGGATTCGCACTCGAACACCACGGCGCTTATGCCGTGCCGACGCAGGCACCCCTGCCTGTGATCGTTTTTTCATCCAGTGCAATCCCGCGCTGGATGCCACCCCCACGGGCACCTTACTCCCCCGTGGGGGGTGAGGTGCCTCCTTTAAGGAGGAAATCATGGTAGGAAGTACCATAGAAGAATACAACTTTTGGTACACGCTAGGGTTCCTAGCGTTTCTGTTTTTGGGGATGGGTGCCATGATGCACCCCCTCATTTTTGCAAAGGCGGCCTTCTCTGTGGTCGCCACTGCCCTGGGGCTGACGCTCCAGATTCTTTTGCTGGCCATCCGGCTGGCACTCTTCCTCCCCCGCAAGATTGCGGGGTGGTTGAAGAAGAAGAAGCGCCGCAAGGCGGCGCAGAAGAAGGTCGACCCGGAGCCCCGGGTCACCATTTTCGAAAATGAAAAGCCGGAACTCGGCTACAACCCACCGCGCCTCGTGAACGGCGAGGCGCGTCGTTTGGAAAAAAAGGGGGAGGATTAACCTCCCCCGGAATGCACCCCCGCCGGGTGCATTCTTCCATCGCCACCATCGCTGGCGGCGGAAGAATGCATCGGGCAAAAAGAGGTACGGGCCCTCTCTAAAGAGTCCGGCGTGCCCTTTCGGCACATTTCACCCACTCGGGGATTCACGTTTCCCCGAGGGGGACGCGTGGATCTCCGATTCTTGAAGGAGATGAGCGATGAAGCACCACGCGTCCAACGATGTCATCCCGCTTCGGGATGATGAAAATGACCGGAACTTCTTTTACAAGAAGGTCTCGGCCCGTCTCCCGGAGTTCTGGGAGAAGTACCCGCCCCAGGCGTACAGCCTGACCACCGAGGTCAAACAAGACCCGGTGGGTGAGCCGGGCTTCGCAATGGTCGAAGCTCGGCTTGTGTCCGTCGACGGGCGGGTGATTGCGAACGGCTATGCCCGTTCGCCGCTGTCGATCCATAAGGATCTGGAAGCTCTCGAGACCTCCGCGGTTCAGCGTGTGCTGGCCCGGCTGGGTTTCGGGGGCGAGGTCCTGGACGACGACGAAGCCCGCGATCAGTCCAAACAGGGGCTGTCGCAGGCAACGGGGGGTGTGGCGCCGGATGCTGGCGGCAACTCTACCCCGAAGGAGGCAGAACCTGCCCCGGTTCAGTCGGCCCCGCAGGCCGGCAAGCCGCCGAAGGAACCCATGGCGGTCTTCCCGGAAGACGATGGGGAAACGGATACCGTTGAGGAAACCGAAGAGGCCGAGGAATCGGCCTTTGCGGAAAACGAATCGGTGGAAGTGTACCCCGTCACGTCGCAGCCCGAATCCGATTCGGGTGAAGACGCCGGAGAAGCCGCCGCCGAGTCCGCCCCCGTGGCGGAAACGGATGGGGAACCGGAGACGGTTGAGCCCACTGCGGATTCCGAACCCCTTCCCTCGTCCGAGATGGACGAGAAGGAGGCCCGGAAGCTCGAGCGGCTGGTGGCACAGCTTCACCAGGTCGCCCGACAGGCCGGCAAGGAGCCGCCCGAGGTGAGCACGATCCAGGAGGCACGGGACGCCATCCGCCAGCTGCATAAGGAGCGGTGAGATGGTGATCCGGCCGACGAGTGCGCTCACGTTCGAGACCTGCCCCCGGATGTACTACTACCGGGAGGTGGCTCAACTGCAGGCCGAGACGGCGAGCGTCAACCTGAAGTTCGGAGGCTCCGTCCATAAGACGGTGACCGACTGGCTGACGGAAAGCGCACGCCGGGGCGTGTTCGATCCGGCGGACGGGGATACCCTCGTCCACCGGTTCCGCAAGGACTGGTCGCACATCACCCGGAATCAGGCGCTGGAATACTCCAGCACCATGGGGCCGGATATGGTCCCGAAGGTGGGTGAGCGGCTGGTCAAGCAGTTTGCGGAGCAATGGCCGCACTGGGGTCTGGGCGTCATCCTGGACCATCAGGGCGAACCCATGGTCGAACGCCGGCTGAAAGCCGACATCGGAGGCGGGCTCATCCTGAGTTCGCAGCCGGATACGTTGGTCATGAGCCGGCAGCGCCAGGTCTTCCCCCTGGACTTCAAGACCGCCGCTTCTCCGTGTGAGGAGTGGTTCCCCGACGTGAGCGATCAGCTCACGGCCCAGCAGATCGTCCTGGACGCCCATGCCGAAGAACTCGGCACCGGGTTGGTCGATGAGGTGGCATTCGGGGAGTTGATCAAGAAGGCCATTCCGAAGACCGAAGGCCCGGGAAAGGGACCGCAGGTTCTCGCCCCGAAGAAGGCCCCCCGGCGGGATCGCCGGAAGGTCCGCGAGTATGTGGAGAAGATCCACTGGATCGCGGAGGACATCGCGGCCGAGCGTTTCCCCGCCCGGCCCGGTTCCGCCTTCAACTCCCCGTGCAAGATGTGCGACTACCGCCGTCTGTGCCACCACGACGATGACACCGGCCTGGTCCGGAAATCGTTCGCGGCGCAGAAAGCGGCCTGATCGCCTCTTGCCTTCATTCACCCCGACGGGTTCACCACACCCGTCGGGGTGTGGTGGGCCCTTTTGAAAGGAGGTCCACATGAAGTGTGAGAACTTCGAGCAACTCGAGCTGACGCTCGAGTTCCTGAAAAAAAAGGGTCGACCCAAGGGGGCGTCGGCCGAGCCCAATCACAATGACGAAGTCTGGACGGATGACGACATCCGGCTCGTCATGCAGGGCTTGCTGGAGGAGACCTACAAGGTCTCCAACCCCGAAAGGAGCAGGAAGGAACGGGAAACGATTCTTCGGTGGGTCGAAAAACCCATTGAGCCGGAAGGCAATCGTTGGCCGTTTTCCTTCCAGTCCTGTTGCGAGTTCCTGGGTCTCGACCCCGAAACGATGCAGCAGGGCATCCTGGAAGTCGCCGCCCCCGCAGCGGGAAGCGACAAAAATGAGGAACAGGCCAGCGTCGCCTGATCCCCTTTCATCCCCGACCGGGGCACCACGATTCCCCGGTTCGGGGGAGTGGTGCCCCTTTTTTTATAATCTTAGGAGGCATCACCATGTCGAAGCAGAACATTTCGGCCCGCGAGCTTTTCAAAAACGATCAGATCCCGGAACAGATCACCGTTCCGGTGAATGAAAACCCCGGGCCGATGGTCCCGCCCGTCGACGAGGACTACGAGTTCTCGACTTCCCTTCTCCGGGTGCTGCTGCCGTGGATCATGGCCGCCAGCGCCGAGTGGCCCCTGTGGCTGGTCGGAGAAAAAGGAGTTGGGAAGTCCTCCCTTCCCCGGCAGATCGCAGCCCGGTTGGGCATCCCGGTCTACTCCATGTCCGGCAACGGACGGATGGAGCTGGACGAGCTCTTCGGCTCCAAGGACCTCATCGACGGGGACACCCTCTTTTCGTACGGGCCTCTCGCGGAGGCCTATAAGTACGGTGGATGGTTCATCCTCGACGAAGCGGACCTGATCGAGCCGGACATCCTGACCGGCCTGAACGGCGTGATGGAGCATCAGGCCATCACGCTGCCGAATGGGGAGGTGATCCAGCCTAACCCGGATTTCAAGTTCATTCTCACCACCAACACCAATGGCGGTGGCGATGAGTCCGGGAACTATGCCGGGGCCAAGATCCAGAACGCCGCGTTTCGTGAGCGTCCCTGGATGGTCCAGGTGGATCACGCGCCGCGGCATGTGGAGGAGAAGATCCTTCGCAAGCGGTTCCCCGACCTGCCCGACGAGACCCTGGACAAGGTTCTCAACGTGGCAGAACGCGTCCGGGAACAGGCGGCATCGGACGGCGCCTCTCCTCTGGAGACGTCGATGTCCACCCGCGTTCTGAAGAAGTGGGTGGAAGCGATGCAGCTTCTGGCCGGGGTCGTCAACGAGGGCAAGAGCCCGGCGCTGTATGCGCTGGACATTTGCCTGGGGAACGGGTGTCAGCCCGAAACCCGGCAGGCCCTGCGGGACATCGCCAAGATGGAGTTGGGCGATGACTAGGCTCGGTGAATGCGGGCTCCGCGCCCTGATCCACCGGGACGACCCGAGCCGGGGCATCCTCTGGATGTACCACGGCGAATCCGGATCGTTTTACCGGGCGGAAGGGAAGGCCACCATGACCCG
>NZ_KB900059.1:0-4061 GCF_000378545.1 Thioalkalivibrio sp. ALE23
GCAGGGGTCAGGCCAGCATGGCGTTGATCGCCTGCATGCCCGCTCGATCTTTCTCCCAATCCAACTCGCCGTCGCTGGATTGCGCAACGCGCTGGACGGCGGGCAGTGTTTTCCCCGTCTGCTCCTGCCAGTGGGTGAGCGGTGATCCCTTGGGCGGCCGGCTTTCGATGTCCGCGGCCTGCAGGACGTCCAGATAGGTTACGGGGTCCGCTTCGGACGGCGATCGTTCGACATCGGTGTACCCGGCCACGGCCTGGATGGTCTCGGAATCGAAATTCCATCGCTGGAGAACGAGGGCCGAGAGTTCTTCGTGGATAAACGCGCAGACGGCGTACAGCAGTTCTTCGTTGCGATAGATCACCGGGTACTGATTGATCTCGGCCAGAACGGGCAGGGCGCCCACGTTGTGTACTAACCCGGTCAGCAGTGCCTTATCCGCGTCCAGGTGGTCGAAGCACCGGGCCAGCAGGTGCGACAGGGCGGCGACCTGAATCGAGTGGCGCCAAAAAGCGTTGATGTAGTCGTTTACCACCGGGTCGTGGTCTTGCCGGAACACGGCATTCATCGCCATCGTCATGATGCTGCGGCGTGCTTGCGACAGCCCCATACGGGTGATGGCCATCTTGACTGTTGGCACCTTCTCCATACCGCAATAGGCGGGGCTGTTGGCTTGCTGTATCAGGCGAGCACTCATTCCCGGGTCTTTCTGCGCGATGCGCGCCACCTCCGCGATATCGTACTCATCCGCCTCAAAGGCTCGAAGGGCTTCCGCCGCATTGGACGGAAAAACCGGTACCCGAATGCGATTATTCTGGACCTTGTCCCGAATCAACTCCACAAATTGACGAACCTCGTTCCTTCCCGAACCCTGACTTCCCAGTACATCTTTCTCGAAGTCCTCGCGCCGGTTCCCCAGCTGGATTTCTCGGTGATCCATTCCTGTTTGCTCCCTCGGCGTTCCAAGTCGTGCGGATTGTACCCGGTAACCGAACGACGCGACGACCCCACGACCGTTAGGCACAAAAAAAGGGGGCCAGTGGCCCCCTTTTATACGGCTCTTTACACCTTCGAACAGGTACCTGTTAGAACGGCACGTCGTCATCATCAAGGGGGCCACCCGCAGCCGAATAGTTCGGCCCGCCGTCATCACCACCGGCCTGCGCATTGGCTGCCGGAGCCGTGTTACCGCCGGCATTGCCGGTATCCTGACCACCGCCGCCGCGCTGACCGAGCATCTGCATGTCGCTCGCCACGATTTCCGTGGTGTAGCGATCGTTGCCGGACTGGTCCTGCCACTTGCGGGTCTGCAGCTTGCCTTCGATGTAGACCTGCGATCCCTTGCCCAGATACTGGGCAGAAATGTCCGCGAGACGGCCGAACATCACGATGCGATGCCATTCGGTGTTCTCGCGCTTTTCGCCGCTCTGTTTGTCGGTCCACTGTTCGGTCGTGGCGATCCGCATGTTCGCGACGGACGTGCCGCCGGGGGTTTCGCGCTTTTCGACATCGGCCCCGAGGTTGCCCACGAGGATGACCTTGTTGACGCCTTTTGCCATTTTACTGACTCCTTCTGCATTGCTTTTGAACGAGGTATCGACGTTTCCACCCGGCATTAACCGTAGGGGCCGGGCGGTGCATTCCGGTGGTTCATTCCCCGTCCTGCAACGCCGATGGATTCATCGTAGCAAAGATGATCGCCTTGTCGATTTTTGAAATCCGATTTTCAGAAAATTTTTCCACCCGCCTTGCGTACCGCTTCGCGTACGGCATCCGCGTTTTCGGCCGGCACCCGAATGGTCATCCGAACCTCGGACTTGCGTTTCTCTTCCTTGCGCCACCGCTTGACGTACGTCTGAAAAGAACCGATCACGTCAGGATGGATTTCGCCGATGTCGCGTGCCACATAGCCATCCGTGATCCGAACTTCCGCGTCGTCGGGGATTTGATCCGTGGCATCCAGCCACTTTTCCTCCTCGCGCCACTCTTTCTGCCCGGCATTGCGGAACTCGATGATCGTCTCATCATGGAACACGCCTTCCGGCCACCACTCCTCGTCGTCGTAGAAGCGCCGGAACTCGGCGCCGGTCATCTTGATGCTTGCCATTGTTTACCTCTTCAACTTGCGAATCGTGCGTTTAATGCGCCGATCGATGTCCCACCAGGGAATCGGCTGTTCCTGCAAAAAAGGGGTCTGGACCCAGCGGCCGTTCTCGACCCACTGAAGGCGGCCGTCCGGCATCACCCGGTGATACGCGGTGGTGACGACCCGGCATTCGTCGCAGATCCCGGCGCTCTCGAGAACGTGGGTGTCGGCGACCGGCGTACGGTGCAGGATGCGGGTCTTTTCCGTTGGCACCTGCTCCCCGCATTCATTGCAATGCACGGCCAGCCCGGTCACCTTTTGCCCTTCGGGTAGATGCAGGGGCAGCACCTCCACCGGGCTTTTCCCCTGTTCGATGATTTCCGTGGTTCGGGCGCTCAGCATCGTGCCCTCCTGATGCCTGTTATTTGCCCCGAGTGTATCGAATCGGATTGTTTACGCGATTTTTTTCACGGGGCCGGTTCAGCCAATCCGGACGCCTGCAAAAGAAATCGCGTACCTGTGTCGTTTGCCTATAATGCGCGGCGCAGATCGGGCGGCATCCATCGCTCGAAATCGGTACACTTCGCAAACAGCGCACCAGGCGGGTGCGCAAGGAAAGGAGAGGATCTCAATGGAACACGATGCATCACTGAACACCCTGGCCGGGTCGGTCCCGGAAGGGGCCCGTCTCGGCCTGATCCGGAATCTCATCGAAGCGATCGGGCCGGAGTCCTTGCCGGAGTCGGCTCGACTGACCGGGGATACCGCCGTCCCGCCCACCATCGAATCCCTGATGGCGGGACTGACTCGTCGTTCCCCGGCCGGTCAGGCGCGTTGGCTGGTCCGCGTGCTGGGCGAGGATGACGCCCGGCGGGCACTGGAGGGCGCGCAGCGCGTCTCCTTCGAACAGGGGAGGGCGGCCTGATGGGCTGCGCCAAAAACTGCATCGCGTGCGAATTGCATCAGGAACGGACTCAGGTTGTGATGCCCGATGGTCCGGATGGCGGTCTTCTGGCGGTCGGTGAAGCGCCCGGGGCGGATGAAGACGCCCATGGGGTCGGCTTCATCGGATCCGCCGGCAAGACGCTGGAAAAGGAGATCGCGACCACGCTGGGTCTGCCCCGGTCGTCGTGGGCCCGGGCCAATATCGTGCGGTGCCGCCCACCGGGCAATCGGCGGCCGAAGGCCGCGGAAATCGACACCTGCATGGGCTGTCTCGATCAGACGCTCGACACCAAGCGTCCTTCAGTCATCCTCGCCGTCGGCGAAACCGCCGGGCGTATCCTGGCCGGTGGTGACATCCGCAGCGGGGCCTATCTCCCGCAGGTCGAAACCATCGTCTCCCGGGCAATGGGGGCTACGGAATCCATGGATCGTGCCTTGCCGGCCTACCGCTCGATCCCGGTTGTTCCGATGCCTCACACGAGCGGACTGGCCTGGAACCGTCAGTTCAACGGAGCCCTCGGGCGTCGACCGATCGCGGCACTGGGTCGGGATGCGATCCGCGTGGCCGGGTTCCTGAATCGGGCGGTGGCTGCGTGAACACGCATACCCCGTTGCCACAGGGCGGGGTCAAGGCCTGCGCGGACTATCTGCGTTCGCTGGTCTGGGACGGAACACTGCCCGTCCCACTGGAGCCCATCACGGAGATCATCCAGACGGACACGAACCTTGCTCTGGCCGTCGAGGTATCCGCGACGGAAAGGCGGGTCTGGCTTGATGTCCGGGGACCACAGGCCATCCAGCTGCGACTCCCTTCCGAATGCTCGATCACCAACACCCGTCTCTGGACGGCCTGGTCCGTGGGGCTGCTGACGCTGGGGCACTCCGTCTCTTCGATCGGGCAGGCGCGTTTCGCACCCGAACCCGAGGCCGCACCGTGTATTCGGGCCGCGTCGCGCTTCGCTGCGGAGTTGCTGGTCCCGCGCGCGGAACTGATTCATGCCCTGGAGGCGGAGCCGGCCGCCCCGCTCGAATC
>NZ_KB900060.1:0-1493 GCF_000378545.1 Thioalkalivibrio sp. ALE23
CCGCCCAGTTGCGGATACCGCTCCACAAACCGTTCCATCGAGGCCAGCAGGAGGCCGTCCTGAACCGGGTTGCTGTTCGTTTTCGTGCCGACCCGAAAAGAGAAGGGCAGCCCCGCCAGCACCACCTCCATCGCGTTCCAGCCCTGGATGCGAGGGCCGCGCTGGTTTTCTTCGCCACCCCCGTTCGATGAATCCCGGTGCTGGTTTTCTTCGCCATCCCCGTTCGACGTATCCCGGCGCTGGCTGTCCAGCCATTCCTGCGCCGCCTCACGGTAGTTCTCGATCCGATCGGAAGCCTGGGGATCGGAGAACGACAGCACATCGTCGATGCGGCGGAAAAAGATCGTCTGGGTGAGCGGCAGGCGGTTCTCGCGCCCCATCGGATCCACCACGTCGTTTTCGCACGATGCCGGCACATCCAGGTTTTCGACGGTCTCCGGCACCAGGGCCCAGGCGGTATCCGTCATGAATCGCGATTCCACCATTTCCGGGCCGCCGCCGAACAGGCCGATGAAGGGATGCTCCATCTGGTGATGGCGCCGGTCCAGGTTGACCGCCGCACCCTTGGCGGGGCGGCCATCGGCGGTGCCGGCGCACAGGGTATGGTAGGTCGGCAGGTTCGGAGCCGGTTCGCCACGGTCCCGGATCGCATCCATCAGCACGTCCACCCCGGCGCGGCGGATCCGGCCCCGGAGCGAATTGCTCGGGATGACCGGTACGCGTCGCACGGGCGTCTTGCCCCCTTCGTCGGCGCTACCCACCACGGTCAGCGTCTGCGTGCTGGTCATCGGCATGGTCTGGCTGCCGCTCTCGATTCGCCGATCCTGCGAAGCATCGGTGATGTGGAGCGGGCTGGTGGTAAACAGGGTTCCTTCGATTTCGATCATCTTGGTTATCCTCTCGATTGCGTTTTAAGCGTGGCGGTTGTCGAACTTGAATCGGGCCGGCTCTTCCGGCGTTTGCGTCAGGACGTACTGAACGAACCACAGATCCCCGGGGCCCATGTTTTCGAAGGGCGTTCGCAGGTCCTCGGGGAGTGCGTCGTACCAGGCGCGGGCTTTCGGAAAGCCGTTGACGGCGTTTTCCGCCATCTGCTGGCCGAGCCGGAAGAACCGCTTGCCGGCAGGCGTTTTCGGGAACAGGTCCTTCAGCAGATCGTCGTTGACCGCGTTGCGGAATTGCTCCACGAGGTCACGGCGCACGACGAGGTTGTCCCGCCCCAGGCGGAACTGGATCAGGTCGGGGGACAGCGAGATCGGGGCCTGCCAGATCAGGTGTTCACGCTTGCGCGTGGCCTTGGCGAGCACAACCGGACCCTCGAACCGCTGGTCGTAGGCCCACCGGATATGGCTGTTGCGCGTTACCCGCCAGGCCTGGCCGGACTCGCCCTCGGGCTGATGAACCAGCACGCCCTGCATCTGGGTCATCTGGCCCGCTTCAAGGAACGGTCCGCACCACCCACAGATCCAGTTGCCCACCCGGTCCAGGGTGGC
>NZ_KB900060.1:2343-4305 GCF_000378545.1 Thioalkalivibrio sp. ALE23
CACCGTGTGGGTGAAGTACATATTCGCTCCTCAAGTGGACGTGGGTTGCATCCTAGTCTGCGGCCTGTACGCTGTAAAGCGCACAGTGTTCACTTTAATGGAGCATAGATGAAAGTCCGTATCAAGTTTTTGCCGTCGCTTCTTGGCGACGTTGCGGGTTCGAGTGTGTCGCCGTTCTTTCGAGACCAGCTGCACGCCGCCGCCGAAACCGGTATCCGAAAATCGCTGCCGCCCATCGGTACGCAATCCGAATCCATCAACCTGACGGCACGGGATTTCGCGGCCTTTTCCGGTTTTCGGGAGGGCGATGAGCCGTGGGCGCAGGTCCTCAGCGAATTGCTGCACGGGCACCTGGAAACACTGGAAGCCGAATCGCTGCCGTCCGGGGATGAAACGGCCGCGACGGATCCGGCGAAGGACTGGATGCGACCGGAACAGCGCCGGTACTACGAAGGGCTGTCCTCGGGGCTGACGGATGGAAAGATCGTGATCGCTGAGGCCTCCACAGGCGTCGGCAAGGGGCGGGCCATCGCCCAGGCGATCGAAGATGCGCTGTCCGGTGGCCGTGAACGGGTGGTGGTCTGCGCTCCGACGCTCGGGGTGCTGGCCGCGCTGGCGGAGGAGTTCTCCCGGGCGCCAACCCTCAACCGCTCCATGCAGTTCGCCCTCGGTGCGGCCCAGTTCTTCCATGCCGGGCGCGCGGGGCAGATGGCGCAGCTGATGCAGTCGAGCGAAGCACCGGAGATCCGGGAGTCCGGCGAGAAGCTGGCCGCCTGGCTGGAGCAGGGCGCTCCGCCCGGTCAAACCTCTGCCACCCAGTCGTTTGCCAAGGTCGGCGGGGTGCCGGTGTCCCATCTGAGCGAGGACCTGGCCCGCTTCCTCCCGGAAGGCTTTACCGCCGATGAGCTCGTGCTGTCATCCGATGAGGTGGAGGAGAACGACAACGGGTTGATGGACCCCGGCGTGGCGGCGGCGCTGGCGGCGCGGGACCTCGAAACCGAGGCGCCCATCGTGTTCTGCACGCACGCGATGTATGCGCTGCACGGGCGTTTCATGGCGCTCGAACGCTTCCTGCTGCCACCGCACGACGTGCTGATCATCGACGAAGCCCACCAGTTCGAACAGAACGCCAGCTCCGTACTGTCGCCGTCCGCCTCGCTCGACCAGCTTCCGCGGCTGGCGAAACGGTTGCCGGAACCGGTCCTGAAAGACTGCCCGAGGGCGCTCGAGGACATCGAATCCGGCCTGAAAGCCCTGCGCGGGCGCTTCCCCGAGAAGGGTGGCGAACGGTTGCTCCTGGCGGATGATGAGGGCTATGCCGCCGTCCAGGGCGAGGCCGGCCGGCTGCATGAGGCACTGGATACCCTGATCGGCCGAGCGGAGCGGTCCCGCACTCATGCGCCGGAGCCCGGTCTGCTGGCGCTGTTGAAGCGCACTCGGTCCGTACTGGGCGGCGCCACGGGCAAGCGGGTCATGCTGCAGGTCTCGTCGTCCCCGGTGCGCGGGTATCTCTCCCTGGCGTCCGGGGCTCACGGGCTGAAGCGGTTGCTTGACCGGATTTGGCCGCAACTCGATGCGGCCGCACTGGTGTCGGCGACCCTTTACGTCCCGACGCGGGATTCGCGCCGGGCGGATGTCTCCGATGGCGCCACCTGGTATTCGGCCAAGCACCTTTCGCGGGTGCTGTCCCTGCCCGAGGACCGACGGCGCTGTCTGCCACCCATCCGGCCCCAGTGGGTGCGGGACAACGTGATCGCACACCTGACCCGGGATGCGGAGGATCGCCCGCCCACCTCCAACGGCGAGGATTCGGAGTCCTATCGGGTAGCGATGGAGTCCTGGCTGGATCGCATGGCTTCGCACATCGAGTCGATTGCGGAGCGGGCCTCGATGGGCACCCTGGTTCTGCTCACGTCCTACAGCGACATCCAGGGGCTGTATCGCCGTCTCAATGGAACGCCC
>NZ_KB900061.1:0-3139 GCF_000378545.1 Thioalkalivibrio sp. ALE23
CAACGCCATGCTGGCCTGACCCCTGCAAAAAAAAGCCGTGGCGGATAAGCCACGGCTAAGCTCCCGGAAAGGATGGGAGGAGAGAAGATCCCGAGGGCCCGTTCGATCAGAAAGTCATGCGCACCCCCGCGTAAGGGCCGTCCATTCGAATGTCCGCGGTCACATCATCGAGGTCGTCGATGTCCAGCCTGAATTCCCGGTAACCAAGCTCCAGTCCGACCCCCGAGTCGAAGGTGTATCGGGCCGCTGCCCGAAGATCCCGCAGCATGTGGCCGTCATAGCCGATGGCACTGCCCTCGCCTTTCAGCGACACACCGGTCAGCGGAAGATCCACCGTGCCGCGCGCATAAAGCATGGGGACCGGAGCGGAAAAGCTCGATTCGCCCCGAACGCCGTAATCCCCTTCGGCTTCCACGCTACCGTCGAAATACCGCACATGGACGCCCAGATCCAGATCCACGGTCGGCATCCGATCGAGGATGCGATAGGAAAGGATCAGGTCGGTCATATCGAGGTCGAAATCCGTGGCGACATCCGAACCGATCTGGAACGTCTCGCCGGCGAACTCGCGTTCAGCGGTCACCTCACCGTCCCCGTCGGTCGAGAATCGCGAATGGCGGGCCTGGACATTGGGAACGAACGGGATGCCATGGCGCAGCTCGAATTCACCCTGAAAGGCGGTGCTGCGATCCATGCCAAGGCCGTCTTCCGAACCGCCCAGGGACCATTCGTCGCCCTCGTGCTGGATGTCGCCGCCCGGCGAGGCGGCCCAGCCCTGGCCGCCGATTTCGATGTCGACCGCGGTCGCCGGGGCTGCGGCCGCGGCCAGGATCAGACCAGCGCCCAGTCGGGAGAGAACATGGAATTTGGGCATAACAGCCTCCTTGCTATCGTTGGTCGCGGGCCGCCGCGAGATTCGAGTGAGTTCCGGTCGGTCAGTCCGTGGAAACGACGTCGCGAAAGAACCGGTGGACGCCACCTTCCATGTAAGTGAAGTTGTCGATCCCTTCGGCCTGCAGGACGAAACCAACCCAACGGACCTGTTTGCCGGCCTCGTCATAGATCAGCACGTCACGGCCGTTGGCATCGGCCTCCTGGATGGATGCCACCAGGCGGTCGATATGTTCCATGGAGTGGTATTGCTCATTCATCGGGAACAGACGGGTATGCCGTTCATGCTCCGCCCGGATATCAAACACCTGGGTCTGCTCGGACTGGGCCATCTCGGCAAAGGTCATCGGATCCATGGAACGCCCGTCCATACCGGATTCCAGATGCTCTACCAGCGTCGCCTGGTCCACGGATTCACCCATCAGGCGCACCGTCTCGGGCGCGTGCATGGCCCATTCAAGAATGCCGGCGTCGTAGGCTTTCACGCCCTCAATCCCCGCCTCTCGCGCGGAGATGGCGGCATTATAGGCCTTGTAGCAGGTGCGCCCGTTGCAATAGGCCACGATGGGGTCATCGGTCTGCTCTCGGAGGGCCTTCAGCTGATCGGTGAAGTCCTCGTCATAGAGATCCGCGTGGTGGGAATCCTTGATCCGGAGGGCTTCATGCTCCATCTCCGTGCGTACGTCGACCAGGGTGTAATCGTCGATCCGTTCCGCCAGCTCATCGGTTTCGACGACCTCGTAACCGAACTTGAGGAAGGCTTCACGGCCCTCGAAATCGTCGATGTCCGAATGCGCCATCCAGTCGGAGGCATGTTCCGGATCATCGGGGAGAAGTTCGCCCATCGCCGGGCTTGCGAGCAGCGAGAGTGCGGCAAGCGTCAGAGTCGTCCGCGCAAAACGCCGGGTGGCGCGCGCCATTGCATTCCGGTGCATGGCAATCCTGTCCGTGGAAGTTTCGAGACGGATAGTACAACGGCTGGGGGGTTCTGTGAACCACGACACAAAAAACCGGCGACGCCCAGTGGACGCCGCCGGTCGGTACAACATGCCTTCTAACCCGGAAGGCGCGGAGCCGTAGCGTGGCTTGACGTCTGCGTGCCATCGCCAGGAGGTAGGCCGTTGTCGGCCAGGGCGCTCACGCAGATGCAAACGTTTTTGGGCCATGCAACCTCGGGCACTGAATGCGTATCCCACCCCTGTTCTAATCGGCCAGGGGCCGCCACCTTGCATTCTTTCTTCGAGGGGCGATCCATAAGCGACGCCACCTCTTCTGAATTCGTTTCGATCAAAAGCGAGGCGTCGGTGCTTCTTTATTGGCTTTCGCCCTCGCCTTTCGATGACTCCAATTTAGCAACAAAAGAAGGCGACGCAATTTCTTTGGAAAACGAATTTTCGGATTCGGGCCGGATCAAGAATCCGACGCTCCACCATGTCGTCGAGGGGCTGGATTGCAAGCTGTACGCCCTGCCTGAGTCCGCCCACGGCATTGCAACGCGCGCCAGATTGTCCAGAATAGGGGGAGGTCTGCAGGAGCGGGCTCGCACGGCTGCCGTGGGCGGTGGTGCCATTGAGACATCGGAGCCACCGGCATTTCGCCGGACGCTGAGGAAGGCAAAACGAGGGAACGACAATGGATACCCACGTAGCGATTATGGTCGCCGCACTGGTCTTTTTCCTGGCCCTGCCCGTGCTGATGCACGGGATTCAGTGGATCCGGGAAAACATGATCAATCCCCGAGCGAACACGGAGCCGGCCGAACCCGGTACTGAACCATTCCCGAGCACCCAGCAAAGAGAAACCGCCCAGGCCCGTGGTGAACATGCGGAACCCGCCAGGGCGGCGTCGACCGATCTGGACGATGCGCGGATTCAGGCCATCGCCGAGCGGGTGGCGGAACAGATGAAGGCATCGGGCGTGGATGATCAGTCACAGCAGCTCCGCCAGCAGAACGAATACCTGACACGGGAGCTGAATCGGGCCGTCAAAGGGCGGGAGGTCGCCGAGGACCAGATGTCCCGCTGGGTTAATCGGGTTATTGAAGCTATCCACGAGCAGCAGAACCGCCAAGTCTCACACGCTTCTTCTGAACGCGCAGACGATACCCCCGAGGCGGGGTATGGCGTGCGCCTGGGCGCGGATCAGGCGCGAGTCGATGGCCACCAGGATTTCGCCTCCGCCACTGGGGTTCAGGATTTGCCGGCGGCCCTGTTGGGGATTGGATCAGGCCCGAATCGGTCCGCCCCGG
>NZ_KB900062.1:0-2991 GCF_000378545.1 Thioalkalivibrio sp. ALE23
GATTCGGATGAAGGCTCCGAAGACGAGGCCAACGACGGCGCTGACGCCGGGGATGAATCCGAGGACGAATCGGACGAGAACGACGGTGGGGGTAACTCCAGCGACGAGTCCGACGAGGATCCGGAAGATGAATCCGGCGATGGCGGAAAAGGTGACGCCGACGACGATGCCGAGGAAGATTCGGAAGACAGTGCCGGTGGAGATAACGCCAGCGGCGAGTCGGAAGATGAATCCAGTGAGGATTCCGCCGGGGAAGATTCCGGGGATGAATCCGGCAACGAAACCCAGTCGCAATCCGGTAGCGATGAATCCGGCGATGGCGCCGGAGACATCCAGGATCAACTGGACGAAGAGGCCGAAGACCTCGACTCCTTCGATCTGGGCGATTCACTGGGGAAAAGCATCGAAGAGAAAAGCCACCGGGCCAACCCGGATCAGGTGCCCTCGGAGATGATGGCGGTACAACCGTCGGATAAGTCCAATCCGGAGACGTTGGCTGAGAACGCTCGAGCCGCCACCACCGCCCTGCGGATGAAGATGCGCACGCTGCTGGAAAGCGTGAACTTCGATCGCCGCAGCACACGGCGGAAAGGCCGCAAGATCCGTTCCCGTCATCTGGCCCGCGCGGGCATGAATGACGACCGGATCTTCGAAAAGCGGACCACGTCTTCCACCCCGAACACCGCGGTGGAAGTGCTGGTGGATCGGTCAGGTTCGATGATGGGTGAAACCATCGTTAAGGCCATGACATCGGCGTATGCGTTGCAGTCCGCCCTGGAAGAAACCAAGGGTGTGACGGCGCAGACCACCACGTTCCCCTATCCGTGGGGAGACGGTGTCGGGGTCATCGTGCCGTTCGGCAGTCGGGCCCGCCCGAATGTGTCGCGGTTCTGGCCCTATAGTGGAGGATCCACGCCGATGGGTAGCGCCATGCTGCGAAGCGGCATGAACCTCGTTCAGCGTTCGGAGCCCCGGAAGATCCTTCTGGTGCTCACCGATGGCGAACCGAATTGCACCCCGTCTGCGGAGCAAGCCATCGAAATGGCTCGTGAAGCAGGTATCGAGGTGTTTGGGATCGGCATCGGAGATGACGTGAACGTTGAGGAATTGTTCGGCGATCGCTGGGCCGCCCGGGTCCATGACCTGGGAGACCTGGCGCCGGAGATGTTCCGCATCCTCCGGAAGTCGTTGGCGCAAGCCGCATAGTCGCACCTGCCAGGGTGCTTTGTGATTCAACAGAGCACCCGCTGGCACGGGTGCTCCTTTTGAGCAGAAAGGAGGAAACCATGGAACGTCCGTACAGGATTAACGCCCAAAAGCTGAAAGAGGCGGCGGCTGGGTACTGGCCTGCGATTTTCGCGGACCTTGCCCCGCAGTTGCGTACGGCGGTGGAAAAATCGCAACAAAAACGCAACCCCCCGCATGTTCCCCGACCGGACCATGCCGGGGGAAAGGACGGTTTCCGGTTTCTCAAGGACTGGCAGGAAACCGGGGCGGCCGTGCTCAACCAGACACTGGACCAGCACGACGCGAAGCTCGCCAAGCAGGGCAGCCACGGGTATGTGCTGACCGGTGGATTGGACACGCTGATGTGGGTCAACCATTGGTCGTTTCCCGAAGCTCTCCAACAAGTCAATAAATGGCTTGGCGGATCGGAAGAGGAAACCGTCGAGGTCTCCGAAGCGCAAAAGAGGCGAAACGAGGAAATCGCTCGCCAGAAAGCCGAGGAGAAGCGTAAGCAGGACGAATACACCCAGAAACGCCTGAACGAACTGTGGGGGCAGAAGAGTATCGCCCTCACGGATCCGGGCGGTTCGGTGGGTATCGCCTACTTCCAGAACCGCGGCATCCATCTCCAGCAATGGCCGGATGTCTGCCGGGTCGTCCACGACCTGACCTACTACTGCGGTGAGAGGGAAGAGTTCACGGGGACCTACCCCGCGATCGTCTCTCTCTTCTGTCAGCATGACGGTCAGCCGGCCACGCTTCATCGGATCTTTCTCGAGCAGGACGGTTCCGACAAGGCGCCGGAACAGACCAGCAAAAAGCTGGCCTCATATCCCTCGTGGAAAGACATCCGGGGTGGCGCTATCCCGCTGTTCGGGCCCCGTCCGGGCGATGGGGACCTGCATGTCGGCGAAGGCATCGAAACGATGCTGGCCGTGCGTATGGCGCTTCAGGAACTGGCGGTCACCTGGGCCGCCGGAACCGCCGGCTCGCTGGCAAGCTTCACGCCCCCTTCGTGGGTCAAGAGGCTTATCATCTGGGCGGATCTCGATCTATCCCAGACCGGCGAACGGGAAGCGGATACGCTGGCGCGGCGCATGGCGGAAATCGGTCTTCCGGTCTACGTCATCATTCCGGGGGATCAGCCTCCACCGGGCCAGAAAAGCTACGACTGGCTGGATGTGTTGCGTGATTATGGCCCCCAGGCCATCGCCTACGCGCACCAGCAGTTCGTGCCGGAACCCCGGTAACACACCAACCACGCCCCTCTTCGGATGACCGAAGGGGGGCTTTTTTTTGGGCGCGAAACACGGCAGAGTAGAAGGCGCGAAAAAAATCGCATAGGCCATCGCCGTGTTGCACAATGGAATGGCAACAAATGGCAGAAAGGAGTCCAGTAATGGCTGTAGCAGAGCAAGAGAAAGCACGGGGAGCGGAAGGCGCACAATCGAATCCGAATGCCTCGGGGTACACACGCCCCAACACCTTCGGTGAAATTCGGGATCAGCTTCGCAAGAAGGACATTCCGGCGCCGACCAATGACGTGATCCGGAAGGCGTTTGAAACGCACGGACGGGATCTCATCCTCCAGGCACTCGAGATTCTTTATACGAATCCTGACCGTGCGCCGGATGCGCGAAAATTCCTCGCGGAAAAACTGGCGGCCGGAGAGGAAGGCCCCTACGCGAACGGAGACGACTCAACCCCCGAGCCAGAAGGATCAAAGTCCGACCGGCAGACAGTGGATCGTGCTTCAGGCAAGCG
>NZ_KB900063.1:0-2927 GCF_000378545.1 Thioalkalivibrio sp. ALE23
ATTCATCGCACTGCAATGGCACGCATCAGGGTTCTTTTGAAAAATCAGGCTCCCTTGATCTTGTTTTTGAGCAAAAACTGAGCGTACTCATACGCAATCTTGGGAATTTCATAACCGTTGACGGTATAAATCGTCTTTGTGCCCGCCTCTTTCATACGTTTTTCGTGTTCCATGTGTTCCCGATTGTCCGCTCGGTTGATCCGTCGTTTGCTCATGGGCGCAACACGCGGAACTTCCTGGGTATTCGTTTCAAGGGCTCCTGACTCGGCCGCCCGGTCGATCATTTCCTTGCGCGACATCACCTCGCCACTGAACCGAAGAACCTTGCTGAGTCGTTTCTTCGCCAGTCCTTTCTGCATAGGACTCATATCCGCAAGGAAACCGTCATAGTCGTCGGCAAGCTCAGCTTCTCGCTCAGCCTGCTCGCGTTGGGCAGCGGCCTCTTGCTCGGCAAGGCGTGCTTGACGGTCTGCATACTGACGCTGCTCCAAAAGAGACTGTTTTTCAGCATCCTCGAACGAAGGGTGAACGGTGTCGCCAATCCCCCGTTCGTTTTTACCTCGAACGCAGAATCGCTCGCCGCCCCCTTGAAACGCCAACCGGTACACACCGAATCGGGGGATATCGGCCAACTGGTCAAGGCTCACGACCAGTGGGACGTCGGAACCTGTGGAATACTCACTCGAATTCGTATTGGGATCGCTCATAGTGTTGTTGCTCCGTCCGGCTACGGGCCGGGAACCGTCGCCCGGAAGGACGCGGGCGGTTCGTCGTGTCGCAGGGCCAGGATACCAGAGCATCCCGGCCTGTCGATTTCTTACAGGTGCGGATATGAAGTCCGGACGTCAGGCGATGACGCCCGAGGGAGGAACGATCTGCGGGGTATCCAGGCATACCCCCTTGGGGAGGTCTTTCTTAGCGGCCTTGAGCGCCGGATTGGGCAGACGAAGGCCAACCGGTTTCACGAACACCGCACGGCCATACCCAAGCCCCTCGAAGCTCACGGTCCGCGCGCGAAGGCGGTCATACGCGAGCCCATGTTCGGAAAGAACCGAAGCGACGATCTTTTTCGCCTCGACAGCACTGTACTCACCGGGAATGTTCGGCATGATTCAACGTCCAATCCGGCTTCGGGCCGGGAATCCGCCGCCCGGAAAGACGCGGGCGGTTCGCTTGGGAAGAGAGCCGGGGCGCGGATAGCACCCCGGCCATCGGCTAGATCGAGTCATCTTCTTCCTGGGAGCGTTCACGCTTTTTGGCGACTCAGGCCCAGTCACTATCGCAGAGCCGAATTCGCCTCGATCCGGTCCTCGTGATGCCCCTCGAAGGCCACTAGGATCGAGAGATCCTCCACGTCCTTGAGGCCATCGATCATCCCGAAGGCGGAATCCTGAACACGGATCGCTGCATTTTGCCAGTTAGGGGCACAGGCATGCCCCACAAAGACGACAGCGGAATCCGCACCTTCAACACCGGGCAGGTAGCCCGGTAGCTGTAAAACCACGGTGTAATCCTTCTCCGCCAGGGCACCCGTATCGTGACCCTGCTCCGCCGACTGATTGATCAGAGCCTCGAGACGGCCCAAAGCGCACTCCTGCGCGGACAGATCCTCAAGCGCGCCCTTCAATTCATCCCCGTAATCCAGGCGGCCATATTCGGAATTGAGGTATTCCGATCGATCTTCGCGCCCGTATTCGGCTAGAGCAAGAACCTTCCTCAGATCGTCCAGGGAAACCGGGACATCGGAAGATTCGGTGGGTTCGGTATTGATGTTGGTGTTCATGGTAGTTCTCCCGACCGGCTTCGGGCCGGTTGTCCGCCGCCCGGAAAGACGCGGGCGGTTCGTCGTGTCGCAGGGCCAGGATGCCAGAGCATCCCGGCCTGTCGATTTTTTAGTCGATACTCACCTGGTCATCGGGTTAAATCGCGGCATCTTCCCTGGCGGCTTCGCGTTGCTTCGCGACCCAACTCCAGTAACTTTCGCGGGTGTCATCATTGCCGACTTCGTACTTCCAGTCCTCGACCGTAAAGTCCGGGTCTTCGTCCCAGTATCCAGAACCGTCTTCCGGTGCCGTCGCGTGTAGAGTCGAATTCGCCTCGATCCGGTCCTGGTGGTGGCCCTCGAAGGCCAGCAGAACAGCCAGATCATCCTTGTCCTCGATGCCGTCGATGGCGTCACAGGCGGCGTAAGCGGCATTTCGGACAGCGTCCGACCAAAAGCGCCCGTGGGTGTGGCTAACCCAGACGCATGTGTCGCCTCCCCCGCAACCGAGAAGAAAGTCCGGCAACTGGAACACCACGGTATAGGCCTTTTCGACCGCGTCATCGAGATCCGCGTCAGTGCGCTCCAGAGCGGCGCTGACGATTCCGGAAAGCAGATTCAGCGATTCCCCCTCCTGGTCCAACTCCTTCAGGGCCGCTTCGATCTCGTCCTTGCCGTAGTCATTCTCCCCATAAGCGGAACCGAGATACTCGGAACGGCTATCGAGACCGTGTTCCGCCAGGCGGAGGACCTTCTGGAGAGCGTCCGCCGAAACCAGCACGCCAACACTGGAACTGCTGGACTCCACTTCTCGGACATGATGAAACCACTCATCCACTTCGGCAGGCGTATCACCCGTCAGGAGTCCATCGCCAACGGCCATCGTCACCATTTGATTCAGGCGATCCTTGAGAACGCCAGGTTCCTCTCCGTTAAGGTCGTATTCAGCAACAAGGGTCAACTCCAGCGTGAGAGCCGAATCCGAATGATCGAATTGATCTTGCGTGTCATTCATTGCGAGATTGCTCCTTCCGGCTTTGAGCCGAATTCATCGCCCGAAAGGACGCGGGCGGTTCGTCGTTACTGCAGGATTATTATGCCATTCCCTGGCGTGCTGTCGATTTTTCCCTGAAAGCTACGCCTCGGGCGACGCCGGGGGCTCCAG
>NZ_KB900064.1:0-2737 GCF_000378545.1 Thioalkalivibrio sp. ALE23
CATCGGCATCACGGATCAGCGGCTGCCCGGGTGAAGGGTAATCCCGCTCGGATGACGACGGCACGGCACACCCCGTCAGCGCAGCGAGCAGGAAGGCAAAACACGCTTTAAGAACGTCCATAACGGCCCCGGCGAATGGATTTTACCTTCAGGGTGGCCCATCCGGACGTCCGTATCTGTCGCCCGGCCGCGGGAACATGGCCTGAGATGTACGGGCCGAATGTGCATACCCGTCCGAATCGCCTCCGGAAGCGAGTGAGCCCATGTCGAACGAAATCGCCTTTGAAGAACTGGTCCTGCACCCCGAATTCGTCCGCATCAAGGACGGCTCGCGCGTGGTCCTGCTGCACGAAAGCGAGTTCGTGCAGATGCTTGCCGCACTCAATCAGTACGAGGCCCTACGGGCTTATTTGGGCGGCGATCCGCTGGTGGACGCGGACCAGGAACGGGACGAGGATCGCGAGTAAAGGCTCTGGAGCCCATCAGGCAATCGCTTCGATCAGCGAAGGGTCGTCCTCGGCAGGCCGGTTCACGCGGGTAGACACCGGGTGATATCGGAGTGCGTCGGGGTTTAGGCGCTGCGTCCGTGCCCGGATCGCTTCCCGTTCGGTGAGTGCCGGGTCCAGCCAGTCCCAACGGCAGGATGCATCGAGCACCAGGGGCGTGCGGTCGTGGATGTGCGCCAGGCGGTCCGATGCGGGTTCGGTAATGATGGCGCAGCGGGCACCGCCGTCGGTGGTGGGTTCCCAGATCCCCGCCATCATCAGCACGGCCTGCGGCGCGTTTTCAGCCAGAGTGATGTAATACGGCTGCTTGCCCTGCTCCGTCCGACGCCACTCGTACCAGCCGTCGGCCAGCACGATGCAGCGGCGATGCGCGAACGCCGAGCGGAAATACGGGCTGGTGGCCACCTTCTCCGCGCGCGCGTTGATGGGACGCGGGCCTTCCTCCACCCGTTGCGGACGAAAACCCCAGAACATCGGCTGGAAGGCGACCCCTCCATCGTCGCCCGCCCGGAACCCTTCCAGCTCCGTCCCCGGCGCGACGTTGTACCGCGGTGCGTCGAAACCTTTATCGACCGGCACCTGGAAATAGCGCATGGCCAGCTCGCTGGTCGCGCTGTAACGCGTCATTCGTCCGCACATGGCCCACTCTCACAAATGCGCGCCCGCAAACTGTTGCCACCACCCAGCTTGGGAGTCACGACACACCACCACAGAATTGCGAGCCGACTGCCCCCTCGTCCACGTCCGAGCCCCGAGGGATAGCACGCACCTGACTACCATCGTCCACTCTTCAGTCGACACACGCCCCTGAGCAACGCATACAGCGGCCAGACCGGGTTTCTGGATCCAAGCGTCCGCTTCACGGAGCGACCGTGCTTCCGTAAGCTCCTCGACCAACGATACCGTATTTTCCTTCAAGCTCGACCGAACGTTCAGGAGATCCGGGGCTTTCGGTCCGGATAACGATGCGGCAGAGGCGAAACGCACAGGACGCAGACAAGGACAAGGCATGAGCCGATATACCCCCCACGCGGATACGACTGCACTTCTGGAAACGGTGGAGCAGTGGCGCGACACCTGCCTCATCGATGACGGAAGCATCTTCGGTGACGAGACTCTCTGGACCGCTGACAATCTGGCTATCCTTGACCGCGCCTTCATCCAGAACCCGCAGGAAGGCAGCGAGAGCTACGCCGAAAAACTGAAGATCCAACTGGCCGATGCACCGCCGGCCGCTACCCGACTGATGGCCGAGCTGAACTGGGTGCTCCTGCTCTTCCCCGCGAACATCAAACCGGAAACCAAGCGCCAGCAGGTACTCGAGATCTGGGAACTCGGTGGTACGCCATTATCCCCGGATCACCCTAGCCTCTCCGATGAGGTCCTTTGTGGTGCCGGCCACGCCGGCACGGCTTTCAATACGCATCGGTGGCGTGAACTCGCCTACCTGATCAACATCGCCAAGGCGATGAAAGAGCAGCCACGGGACGGCCGGCGGCATGTTCTCTCCGATCCGTGGATATTCGCCCGCTGGCTGGCCGAAGTTCCCCGCGAAGGCTTTCGGCAACTGCGCCACATGCTGAACTGGTTACTGTTCCCGGATACCTTCGAAAACTTCACCACCGGGCGCGACAAACGGGCCATCGTGCAGCACTTTGAGGAGCTGCCCGCCGCCCGCGTGAGGAATATGTCGCTCGAGGAAATCGACCATCGCCTCTTCGAGCTGCGCCAACGGCTCGAAGAGGAAGCGGGCCAGCCCTTCGCGTTTCATGAATCGCCCTGGAAGGAACGATGGCAGCCTTCGCAGAAGGTCTGGCTGCTGGCCTGGAACCCCCAAAAATGGCCCTGGGACGAATTCCGTGACGATCGGCTCCGGGTCGCCAAGGGCGAGAGCGTCACCAAACGCTGGAGCACGGCCTCGGGGCAGGTTGGCGAAGGGGATACCGCCTACATCATGCGTCTGGGTGCGGAGCCGCGCGGGTTGATCGCTCAGGGCAATATTGCCAGCGCCCCGTATCAAGCCGAGCACTGGGATCCGGAGCGCGCCAAACAAGGGGAGAAAACCCAATTCGTTGACATCACACTGACGGATCTGCGCGATCCCGACTCGGACGACATTCTTCACCTGGACCGCCTGGAGACCGAGATCAATTCGGACCAGAAATGGACTCCTCAGCAATCGGGTATCGAGATCAAGCCTGCCGTGGCGAAACAGGTCGGCACCCTCTGGG
>NZ_KB900065.1:0-2617 GCF_000378545.1 Thioalkalivibrio sp. ALE23
CTCCCGTTCGCTCATCGGGCACAATACGCATCCACTCCCGGGCATGAAACAGGGGTGCCTTCTCTCGCGGTATGCAATCAGACGAGACCTGACAGCTAATTTATAGATATAGGGTAAAGGAAACTATGAGTTTACAGACTTGGGACCCATTGCTAGTCAGTAAGGATGCCGATTCAGAAATAATTAGTGCTGCGCAAAAAAAAGAAATAAAGAATATATTGAAGTCCTACGTTGGGATGTACGATTCATTCTCCGAGTTAATTCAAAACGCAATGGATGCAGTTGACAAAAGAGCCGATATCGAAGAAGCCAAGGAATACAAGAAACGTTTATGGCTGATTATTGATCTATCGGAAAACTCGTTTTCAATAACTGACAATGGAATAGGATTTAATAAAAAAGAATTCGAGGCGTTTCTGGCGCCAAATATATCCTTCAAAGATGAGGGGGAAACTAGAGGGAATAAAGGGGTGGGGGCCACCTATATTGGTTATGGTTTCGACTACCTTAAGTTTGGAACCAAGGGGAATGGTCACGATTTTATTGGAGAGTTGATTGGCGGAAGAGGTTGGGTGGAAGACTACAAAGGAATTAAAACACGCCCAGTTGTAAATATCGCCGATCCAGATGTTGCCGAATTCAGAGGCATATCAAGAGGATCAACATTTAAAATCAAATTCGGGGGAGACCATACGAGACCTAAAGATTTGTCATGGTATTCCGCTACTACACCGGAGCAATGGCTATACCTGCTTTTAATCAAGACACCGCTTGGGTCGATTGATGTCCTAGATGGCGAAAATTCATGCATAAAGTTTGATCTGACGGTAATTAAAAAGAATGGAGAGAAGGAAACAGTTACAGATCAAGAAGCTAAATATATCTACCCCCACAATAAAATAAAGGGAAGCGTTGCACTCAAGGATGTTTTAAAAGTACAAAAAAAGCTTATAGATCAGGGGAAAGATGCCTCGGCAATACCGAATAAGTTCAAGAAGTCCAATGGTCTATATGAATTTTTTAATACCTCGGAAGTTCTTTCCTTACGCGACAAAGATGAAACCTATAGAGAGCTAGTGGAAGAATATAATATTGAAGCATATGGGTATTTTGCCTACTCCACATCGGTATGGGATCAATTCAACGATTCTCTCGCGAAATTAAGGAAGGGGTATAGGGTTCATAAAGGGGGGCTGCAGCTAGCCAACAATCGAATGACGCAGGGTGAGTTAATCGCTATCCCTCTTACATCCAATATCGGCCATCAAAACCAATGTCATATTGTTGTTCATTTTAAAGACGCTGATCCGGATTTAGGCCGAAAGGGATTTCAGCCCGAACTGAAGGAAGTTGCGGAAAAGGTGGCTGTAGCCATTGTAAATAGGTTTAAAAAGTGGAAATCACTATTAAAGGCCGATAGCGGCGTGAAGCCTGATATATCAAAAGAGATCGAGCTTCACGATTGGGTCAAAGATCAAGAAAAGCATGAAAGTGAACACCCTTTGACCCTTAGTAATAAAAACTTTTTTGCACCAATTAACGAGATCTCAATAACCTCAGAACCACAATCAGAGCAAGATGTTATAGTTCTTTTTAACCAACTGATTGCTGGGGGAGTTATTCGCGGCATAAAACTGCTAGCAACTAGCCAAGTGAAGCAGTATGACGGCGTATATAAGTTTATCGTTAAAGAGCCTCTAGATAATCATAAATTTGATAAAGAGAAAAACCCCCTTGGTGTTGAGGAGATGCATTTTAGTACAGAGCATGTTAGTCCGCCCAAGATTCTTGAGTACAAATACAATCTAGATGCGCTTATTCATGAATTTGAAAGTGAGTATAAAAACGAAAAGGATATCCACTTAGCTATTACTTGGGAAATGGGTGGCGAGTGGAAGAAGAACTATGATGCAACATCTTTTTTGGATCTCGATAACCTTCATCAGCGTGATTTCCACGGCTTGACTCATGTTCTTGATTCCGGCACGACTAGGTTTTATGTGATTGCGTTAAAAGAGTTAATTCTGTTCCTAAATGATGTTGATGGAGTTCAAGAATATCAAAAGAGAAAGTATGGCGATGATCTATTCTAAGATGGCTAACAAACGCAGGCACAGTGACAAAATTTCCGCTGCGCTACAATTTCGCCTGTGCTGCGCGCGTTAGCAAAAAACAATCACTCGTAGAGGCCTTATGGAGAACGAGTCCGAAATCATCGGCTACATCAAATACGACGGGGAACGGGTAGCCCCAGGTGTGTTAGATGCGGGACAAGCCGGGAGTGCATTAGACGGCCTAAACACCCTTATCCGCCATTTTAATGCGAAACAAGCGCCGGCGCTTCGTGACGCCGAATATGAGGTGCCAGTTCGCATTGGCGATGGCTCATGGCTAGCCTTTGTCCCTGAATTCAACCAACAAGTGCAACGCCACGTCATGCGGCGCGTCGCCGCTGTAAAGATTGCTCCAGCACTTCGATCGGGGCCCGGTAGCCGAGCCGCTTGCGCGGTCGAAGGTTGAGCTTGTCTTCGATCTCCTGGATTCGTTCTTCGCTGACCTGAGCGAAGTCGGTGCCCTTCGGGAAGTACTCCCGGATCAGGCCGTTGGTGTTCTCGTT
>NZ_KB900066.1:0-2601 GCF_000378545.1 Thioalkalivibrio sp. ALE23
AAAAAATCGACCATCCTGAAGGCCATGGAGGTCAGTCGGCCCTGAAACGATGGTCGTATCGGGAAGTCGATCGAGGGCGATCCATTCGGGTCGCCCTTTTTCGTGGGTATCCTGGAAGTCTGGGGGCAGCGGAGGTCGCCCAAAAGAAAAGCCGGCCCGTGGAGGCCGGCTTGTCTCCGGGGTCTACCCCGGAGGGGGAAGGGGCAAAATAATTCCCTCATGGCGCCGCCGTCAATCCGACACGCCCGTTGCCTCGGGGGCGGTGTACCCGAACATCGACCAGGTGGCCGGATCAATGTGCAGGGGTTGCATGGAGCCCTGCCGGGAGTCGAAGAACATGCCGTGATGGTCGATCTCGCCCTCCCGGATCAGGCTCCAGATCAGGGAGAGGCCCATCGAGGCGTACTTGTTCACCCAAAGGTCCTGCGACGCCAGCGCCTCGGCCATCGAACACGAAGGCGCGTCGTCGTCGGTCTGGTCCCGCATTTCCGGGTACAGATCCACGATGTGCGGCAGCTTGAACTCCGGCCTACGGTGGTCGTCCCGGGCCAGATGCCCCAGAACCACCTGCCCTCGGTGCTGCCCATTGCCCATATCCAGCCAGAGAAGGGGCGGCGGCCCCATCGGAGAACCCCGACCCGTCCAGTGGTCGGCCAATGCGACGCGGAAAGAGGCCCGGTCCACGCAAGTCACGAGCAGAGGCATCACCCATGGGCCGCACCGATCACCCCTCAGCGTTTCCGGGTCCGCCATCATCGGCACGCCTTCCCAGTCGAGGCCGAAAAAAAGATTGTAGCGGGAGACCAGGGTGACGGCCTTGTTCTGACCGACATCCCGTGGGCCGAATCGCTGGCGGCCGATGTTCGACGCGCTCACGGTATCGCCATCGTACACCCGGACATTCAGTCCCGGATGACCAAGGCCGACGAGACCGTGGTGCATTCGCACCAGGCCGTCCAGAACCTCCGAGCCGGTGCCGCCCGCGCCAACCAGCGTCACAGGGATGGGCTCATGGAGCCAGGAATCGGGAACCGTCAACTTGTTCGTCATCATCACGAACGCTCCCCCACAAAACGAACCCACGGGGCCAACGTACACCCCATTTCCGCCATTTCGGACACCCTGGGGCTCCGTCCGGCCTGCTCAAGCGACCGCCAGCGTTGGATGTGTTCGGCGGTGTTCACCGAGTCTCTGGAGGCGAAGGTGGCGTCGTGATTAACGTGGGTGAACCACGTCTGGAATACCGCTTCTTCCCATTCCTTCATCGCATACGAAGAAACCGGATGACTCGGGGTCCGAATCGAACCGCGACAGATTTCACCTCGCTCATAAATGTTCATCAGCGGCGGGTGGAACAGCCGCGTCTGAGGAGTGGGACGAGCCACCCCTGCCGTCGCAGCCAGGTACAGCTGGCCGGCGGAGTTTGCGGCGAACACCAGCGACGGCCAGAAAACGTTCAGCCGAAGATCCTCGGAGGAAGCGGAGCGACGGATATACATCGTCCGTTTGCGACGAGGCACGAACCAGACCCGGAGCCTCGAGGTGCTGTAGAGCACCGATCCGTCGAGGAAATCTTCCAGGGTGTCGAACGGTTCATCGGGTTCGCCTGCCAACGCCCGAAGGAAGTCCCGAGCATCCTCCCGTGAGAGTGCCCGTCCCGCGCCCAGCGCCGGGGGCGCACCCTCGGACGTATAGACCGAATGCACGGTGGCAAGCCCACGCACGCTGGGGCTTCCGAAGCTGTAACCCAGTTGGATGCCATGTTCTTGCAGACCCGCCGTTGCAGGGTGCTGACCCGATTCCTCGTGGAAGAGGATTGCAGAGGTCGGGGTTAAGGCCATCGTTCGGCTCCTGCGATCCGGCTACGGGCCGGTTCCGCCGCATGAAGTGCGGTTGCTCGATTCACGGACTCAGGCTATCGCTCTTGTCGGGTTCGTCAATTTTTCGCAGCGCAACGGCCAAATCGTGAAGGAGACTTTTGGCGTCCAGAATATGGCGAAGCACATCAAGGGTTTCGCCCCACCGCTGCGGCTCCAGGGAGAACGCGACCGCATCCCTGTCTTCGCCGGCTTCCATATCCATCCGCAGGAAGGAATCGGCAACCTCCACGGCGGCATCCTTCAGCCGAGCCTCCTGATCCGTATCCAGAACGAGAAGACCGGCCCCGAGGCTATAAGGGATGACCCGTTCCGGCCCACGGGAACGCTCCTCGTCCACGCGATCCGCCATCAACCATAGCGCATGGGCGCGCTCCACCAGAGCATCCAATTCACTGCCACCCCGATCATGGCGAGCCTCGAACATCGCATCAACGCGTGAAGCATCCGCACGCAGAGAAAAGAGCGGCTCGTAAAGCGCCGAAGGAGCCGCGTGAGCCAGAAGATAGAGCGTTTTGACATGCTCAAACATTTCGTCGTCCGGACGCTCCCCGACAATATCGATACAGGCGTCTTCCCACTCGTCTCGAAGCCCGTCCAGAATGGATTCCGTCGCGTTTTCCGGGTTGCTCAACCGATTATGCGCGCGATCGGAAAACTCCATTGCCAGCTCATCCATGTCGCACGCCAGGTGCGCGACATCCGAACCCGTCTGGAGGCCAGG
>NZ_KB900067.1:0-2441 GCF_000378545.1 Thioalkalivibrio sp. ALE23
TACGATCATCATGGGTGCTTTCTCCTTCCGGCTTCGAGCCGGGTCCGTGGGTTCGATTTCAAGCTATCAGAAAACGGTCGGCTGTCGATTTTCCCGGGGCGACCCGAAAAGGTGTCGGCACTCCGGGTCCGTCCCCCAGTACCACTTGCCGTAATCCTCGAACCCCGCGTTACTGTGCGCCTTGTCGTTCCCCTTGATCAGACCCCCGGTATCTCCGGTCCACCGAACCGCATCCAGTGCCAGGAACAGTCCGGCCGCTACCGGATGCGCGTGAACATCCTTGATCAGATCCTCGCCTTCAGGGATCTCCCAGATCACTTCAGGCTGGCGGCCGTTCAGTTCGAGTCGGGCGCCCCAGCCCAGATCCATCCGATTCAACGTTTCGTTGATCCGCTGGTCGCGCGTCATCGGGACTTCCTCCAGTCGCTTCCGGGTCGGCGCCCCGGGCATCGTCCAGGTATCCCGCCAGTCCAGCAGAAGCACGGCCGCCAGCTGAACGGCTCGCTCCAGTCCCGCGCCGACCTGGTCCATGACCTCGTGCTCGATGTGCTCCGGAAAGCTTCTCCGTCCGGGCAGTTCATCCGCGTTGCGAAAGGTCTTCAGCTCCGCGTGGATCTTCTTCGACAGGGTCAATGCCCGTTCACGAAAGTCACGATGTTCTTCCACGACCGCCCGCTTCAGGGCGGGCCACTCACGCTTCGGGATTCGGATGACCCCGTATTCCATTTCCCAGTCTTTCATTGATCGTTCCTTCCGGTTTCGAGCCGGGTTCGTGGTCTTCACTCGATGCTACCCGAATCCAATGGCCTGTCGATTTTCCCTCCCAACACAGAAAAGGGGCGCAGCGCGCCCCTTGTCATCGCCCGCTGGCGGGCTCAGCCATCGTTGTTCGGTCGTTTCATGGCGTACCTCCTGTGGTCGGTTTGGATGACTGGTGAAGGGTGAGGGGTGCCGGACCGGCGGGGCTATTCGATGGACGCACCCAGGTCCCGCGCCAGACGATCATCGGGCCTCCCCCCGGTCAGGATCGCGTAGCGGCTCTCAATCTCCCGGAAGTCCGACAAGCTGAACCTCCCCACGACTAAAGCCGGAGGGTTCTGACAGCGAGGCCAGTATTTCTCCCCGGCTCTCCCGAACGGCCATCGGCCGTCGGTACAGCATCCGGGGCCTCAATACAGGCCGATCCGTCTTGGGCGGGCGAACGGCTCTGTCTCCGGAACTCCGCGAGTCCGAAGCTGGCCGGGGTCACCCCCGAACCATTCGCTGTTTCGCTGAGCCTCGCCATCGCCCGCCCGAGGAGCGGTTCTGCACCCGCCCAGGCCGTATGAGCCCGGGGAATGGCGAGGTATCCTGCATCGACGTGCCGCGCCAGGAAGGCCGAAAACAGATCCCTCTGGGCGGAGACGCCGCATTCGCAATCGTGCCAGCGGGCCGAGAGCGGCTTCTTCCGCTCCGCGCCGCAGACACAGGTTCGGGAGAGCCTGGTGGTTCGCGTGGGGAATTCGTCGATCTGGCCGCCAGCATTTGCGGCTTTGCGGCGCAGTTTTTCGACGAACATTCCCGGGGCGCGATCCCGTACGCTCTTCCCGAAGTTCCGCTGGAATGCCCGGTAGGACAGAGCCTCCGTCTTGACGTTATCCCCCAGCGCCAGAACTCGGTTGACCATCTCCCCATGTTCACGCTTGCGCGTTTCGCCGAGACGGCGCTGCTTTTCCAACAGCTCCGCCCGGAGGGCACGGTATCGACGGGAATACACCCAGCGCCGGGGACCTTTCTTCACGGTCCCGTCCGGATGGTAGTGGTCCGGGTTGGTGGCGCGACGGCTTCGATCCATGGCCCGCTGGATACGGCGAACCTCCCGGCCCAGAGGTTCCACCGAGTCGCAGAAGCGGTCCAGGAAGGCGTCGTCCTCGCCCACCGCGGCGATGGTGGAGGGTCCGATGTCCAGACCGACCGGCTGACCGTGCGCCACCCGGTTCTTGTCCTTCTGCCGGGGCGTCCCCTTCAGCACCAGTTGCACGAACCACCGAACACGCCGGTTCACCGTCCGCCGCACCAGACGGACGTGTTTGATCGGACAGGACAGGGCATGTTCTTCCACGCGGTGTTTGTCCTTGCGATCAAACCGCACGGGCAGGTGCAGGCCTTTCCACTCGACCCGACCGTCCCGAAAACGCAGGCCGGCAGCGTTGGACTTGCCCTCGATGGAATGGAAGCGCCGCGCGTTCTTGAAGCGGGGCCGCCCCCGTTTGCCGTACAGATGTTCCTCGATGGATTTCCAGACCCGGGTTCCGAGTTTCTGCACGACCTGGGTATCCAGTCGATCGTCGAACCCCCCATCCCGCCAGTGACCCCGAGCCACCTGCTGAAGGGCGTAGTCGGACAGCCCGGCCTCCTGGCGCAGCCCGCGCAGCGCCTCGTTGCGGGTCCTGTCTTTGGGC
>NZ_KB900068.1:0-2341 GCF_000378545.1 Thioalkalivibrio sp. ALE23
CGCGATGATCAGAATCGAGAAGTGGATGGTAACGATGCGCTGAATTTTCGACGAGGCATCAGCTTGCTGCGCCTCGATCTGCTCCCAGCTAGGAGGATTGGATTTAAGATCGATATTCATGGTCATTAACCAGCGAGAAATGCGCTTCCTCCTCGGCCTGAACGCCGAGGTCTCCGCGCGAAATTAAAGATGAGGAAGTTCCCCGGTCGGGATCCACTCGATGCGCAGAAGCTCGTTCTTGTTCAGCAGCCTCCATCGAGTCGATGTACCGGCGTAGTTCCCGCAGGGCGTGATCGCCTTTTTCGGATGCGCCGGCCTCGGCTACATACTGGAGGAGGGCACGCGCCCGCTCGTGTCGGTTGTTCCAGTTCGCGTCCATTCTTTACCTCGATGGTTGCTTGCGCCGCCAGCGATGATGTTCGGTCCAGGGGCTGTTTTGCTTCGCGCGGCGGCCGGTTACGATCAACCGCAGCACGGCGAAGGCATCGCCTGTTTCGGCCGAACGCAGGTCGGCGATGTATTCGGGAAGCCCTTCGTCCGCGTAGAGCCCGCCGATCAGATAACAATAGCAGGGGAGGCGACTTGCGAGGGCCGCCCGTACCGCATCGCAGTGCGGGCACACCCGGTCGATCCGCCAGCTCCCGTCGAGCAGGGTTCGGTATTCCAGATACCGCTCACCCGCCCGGATCGCTCGATGGCAGTCGGCGCATCGGTGCGCTTTGTGCGCCATGCGCCAATCTTGCTGGCACAGATCCGGGACTTCCGTGTTACGCCCGCAGGACATGCTCAATCCCCTGTCTTTCCCAGACGCGGTACAGAGACTCCTGCCAGCTACCCGGGTGGCGGTGGGTTTCCGGTGCTTCGCACCAGCTCCCCGTAGGCATCCAGGTTCCCTCCACCCGCTCTGGCATCAAGTCGGTCTGTGCGACGGTGCCATACCCGGTGGTGACCACGTATCTCGCGAAAGCGTCCAACCCCTTCGGGCTGCAGAGAGGCACCCCATCCGCAGCCGTGAGCGGCTGATACTCGATCCCCGGGCACCAGTCCACCCGCGCTACGGTATCCACCCACCCATTCGGACCGTCGATGCATTCGACCCAGGCGGCCGGGGCCAGTGCGGGCGGATTGTGGCTGTCATGCTTAATCATCGACATCTCGCTTGTCCTCTCGATAGATTGTTCGCCCCTGACGCCTCGCTTCCCGTACCACGTTCACGAGGGCATGCACGTCCCCGTATCGGCGCCAGAAATAGCTGATGCAGCCGAACACCACGAACGCGGCCAGGGCGAGGGCGCCCGCGACGATCACGGCATAACCGACCCCCAACGCCAGGATTTCGATCCATTCGGCCACCGATTACCTCCAGACCCGGTACACCCGAACCGAATCGTCCGGCGACGCGGGATGCCGATGGGTTTCCGGGGCCTCCGTGATCGTCCCCAGCACCGCTTCGGCGGACTGAATCTGAACCACGGTACCGTCCGGGTGCGTTGCGACCGTCTCCGTTTCCGACCCCAGGCCTTCGGCACTGCAGTACGGAGCACCATCCCGGTCGGTGAGCACCTGGTACCAAACGCACTGCGACCACGGCACTTCATCGACGCGGATGGCATCGGCCACGGCCGATGGCCCGCCCTGGATGTCCCGCCACTCCGCTTTCACCAACGCGGCCGGGGCGAGGGGAGGCGGCTTGCCGTTCTTCTGGTACAGCCACTCACGCTCCATTGCCGCTCTCCTGGCAGCGATCGGGAACGCCCATGCTCCCCTTTGGCGCCCCGCAGTTCTGGCAGCGATAGGCGGGAAAACTCCCCGTATCGTCCACGGGCGCCATTGCCCCGCAGGGCATCCGCTCAAACGCCGGCATCTTGTGGGTCGTCTGGCAACGGCATCCATTGGGACGGGGCCACGTCTGCATGGTCCCACGTAGTAACCCACGTGCTTGTGTACGTGATTGGCTGCTTGATCCATTGCCCGCTGTACGGGAGGATCCACGCCCCCAGAATCTGGGTCCCGTCCTTCGGAGCCGTGTCAATCGGCTGCCACTCCGGCACCGGATGGGATTGCCGCAGCCGTTCGTTCTCCGCGCGCAGCCGCTCGATCTCGTCAGCGGCCTCGTACCGGACCTGGTTGTGCTGCTGGCGGATCATGGGCTCGTCCGACCAGAAAAGCTCGTCGGGCATTCTCAGGACGCCCATCTTGATCTCACTCATCGCCGCTCACCTGTGGCCGTGGCGCCGCGTTACGCATACCCTGGTAAGCCTCGCGCAGTTTCTGCCTCACCATGTCCTTTTGCGCGTCAGGCGCGTTTTCCCAGCCACCGACGACCGCATCCACGAATGCC
>NZ_KB900069.1:0-2227 GCF_000378545.1 Thioalkalivibrio sp. ALE23
GCTCGCGCAGTTATCCGCCGCATGGCGGCTTAGAAGTTTCTCGACGCGGATCGTGTCGCCTCGGCCGCGTTATCCGCCGCATGGCGGCTTAGAAGCACGCCAGGGGTTGATGTGAAGGGCGCAGAATGTTATCCGCCGCATGGCGGCTTAGAAGAACCCCAGCCAGATCAAGTCGGCCGAGTTCAAGTTATCCGCCGCATGGCGGCTTAGAAGCTATCTCGGGTATGTGCTGGCGGCACGGACGCGTTATCCGCCGCATGGCGGCTTAGAAGGCCCGGGTGTGGCCTTGCGATTCGTAGTGCCGGTTATCCGCCGCATGGCGGCTTAGAAGGGATCGGCTGGCCGGAGGCCAGCGCCCGTTCCGTTATCCGCCGCATGGCGGCTTAGAAGTCACGCTGATCGGCGGGATCCGTACTTCAGTGGTTATCCGCCGCATGGCGGCTTAGAAGCCATAGCCCGCCGCTGGCTCACAGCGTGCATTGTTATCCGCCGCATGGCGGCTTAGAAGAGTAGCTCTCGGACTTCGTCGACGATCTTCGTGTTATCCGCCGCATGGCGGCTTAGAAGAGCGCTTCAAGCTCATCGAGGTACCGCTGGTAGTTATCCGCCGCATGGCGGCTTAGAAGCGACGATCCGGAGCGGATCGGCCCGGCCAGACGTTATCCGCCGCATGGCGGCTTAGAAGAATACCGGCGATCACCCGGAGTGAGTGCATTCGTTATCCGCCGCATGGCGGGAAAATAAATAGCAATGTTGGCGGCCTAACGGCCGCCTTCCCGATCATCAAACTGAATCATCGAATCAAGAACATACGCCCCGCACTCGATTTCCATCGCACGATCGCCATATTCTCGGAACTCACGGCGAACATCATCAAGGCTTTGGGATAGCCAGGAAGGAGAACCTTCAACGACAGAGACATCCTTGACCGGGTCGAGAATCGTGCTTGTGACGTTTTGTAGAGACCAATGCTCATCTTGTTTTACGAAACGAAGGAGAATAGTTTTATTGTCCCGAAGGGGGAACTTCTCGTAATGTGCGAGGCTTATCCAGTCTTTTTCATGTCCGTCCCGCGATTGAATCGCATTCATCCCGTCAAACATCGCCCTCTCAACCGCGCGGTCATCAAGATCGGCAAACGGCGTTTTGGGCGTGGATGTCGAGCCAAATTTCAGCGTAGAGGTCAAGGGAAAGTCCTCGGATGAAAAAGATTCGCCGCCTGTGTTGAGGAGATCCGTCATTGAGTGCCGAGTCTTTTCTTCATCGCTGAACCGATCCCCATTTCCAGGGCGGACGAAGCAGGTCTCGGTCGGCTTCCGGAGGGATCGGAGGTTTCGATCCAGAATCGCGATGTTAGGCACTGCAGTCGTTACGCGTCGATGACGATTAACGCGACCCGCTAACTGCACAATCGAAGAGATGCTGGATGGTTCGATGACGCCGAAATCGAAATCGTGGTCACGACCAATCTCTTCCACTGGGGTTGCAACGACCAGGAAGGTCACGTCATCGAATTCCGAGTCGCGAATCCAGTGATCAGTGGAGTCATCCGTTGCCAGAGGGTTATCGCCTTTGCGGGTGAACAGATGATCCATCCTGCGCTCCTTCGCCGCTCTTCGGCCTTTGACGTCAAAAGAGTGGTAGGACGACGCAAAGATGCCGTGTCGACGGTTTAGGCGTCGAGTCAAATCGACGCACGGCCGCACATTGGCGACACGCACGACTCCGAAGGACACGCGCTTCCCAGACGGGTGATGCCATGCGGTGTTCTCGTGCATCTGACGGATTGCATTGGCTACGGCCAACTCAAAACGGCTTTTCGGATCGTCGTCTTCGTCCGGAATGCACTGGATCATCGCCCGATGGGTTGCCGGCCGTTCTTCGATCACGCTCATCATTCGCTGGATGCGTTGCGCGTAACGATCCCCAGCGTCGTCTTCGGATACATCGAAGGTCTCCGGTTCGGTTAGATTGTCGACGAGAGAGATGTTGCCGCAGAGGGTCTGTTCGTTCAGGGCCGCCCTCATCGCACAACCCGAACGAAAAGCGCGGATCAGGGCATTGGCAACAACCGGGGAGAGCGTCGCGGAAGACGCGACGATCTTTCGGCCAAACATCGCGGCTATGGTGACCAGACGGAGCACCGCGACCATTGCCTCCGGCTCGTAACTTTCGATCTCATCCAGCACAAGATCCGACGACATGAGCCGCAGGAAGGCCTTTAAGT
>NZ_KB900070.1:0-2148 GCF_000378545.1 Thioalkalivibrio sp. ALE23
CTTCGGCATTTGGGAACACCCGGGGCATGGGGCTTCGGCATTTGGGAACACCCGGGGCATGGGGCTTCGGCATTGGAGAACACCCGGGTTCAGAACCTTCGGCATTCGGTGAACACACTTCGGCATTCGGTGAACAGAGGCTTCGGCATTCGCTGAACAACGCTTCGGCATTCGGTGAACGCGGACCCCTCGCAGACGGCTTCATGACGCGGTTTCCGCGGGCCCCTTAACGTAGGTCTTAACGTGAGGTCTTAACGGCGCGACGAGCGCGCCGGGTGGAAGACACCAAAAACTAAACCGGGGGATTACCAAAATCCGGGAAGATGGATAAACTGTGGGGATCACGTTGGCACGGAGGCCTCCATCATGTCCGCAGCCGTAGAAAAACCGACCCCCGCGTACACCAGCCGGATGGATACCCGGACGGTCCGGCCTATGCAGATGAGGCCGGAGATGGTGAGCGCCCTCCAGCGAGGCCAAAAAACCGAAGAACGGCGTCTGCTCATGCGGCCCGGGAAAGTCGTCAAGAGCGCCGTCATCACGGCATCCCAGGCACTGGGGCAATGCCGGATCGTGATGCGTGAAGACGATGTGTTTGGCGCCCGGATGGACGACGAGTTTCTGCCCTCCCCCTACGGCGCTCCGGGCGACCTCATCTGGATTCAGGAACCGTGGTTGGGCGATGCGACCCGGCCGGAGACCGTCGAATATTGCGCCGACTGCGAGGTGCAGAAGACAGGATGGAACCCTGCCTCGATGATGCCGCCAGAATGCAGCCGCTGGACGCTGGAAATCCAGGAAGTGGTCGCTGAACCGCTGTGTGCCATTGATGAAAAAGGCGCTCGTGCGGCTGGGCTGGAGCCGGAAACCGATGCCGGGGGCAACGTCATCCGTTCAGCACGAGACGTGTTCGCCCGGGAGTGGGGGTATTCACCGGACTATGGCTGGCAGATCAACCCTATGGTCTGGATCTACCGTTTCACATCGCACCGCGTCAACTTCTTGAGGGCAATGTCGGACGTGAAACCGGGTTGAGCCATTCAACCGCCGGCATCGGTCGCCTGTAAGCGTTCGATCTCGGCTTTCAGGCGCTCGACCTCCGCGGCCAGGAGCTCGGCCCGTTCGCCCTGGTGCTCGAGGCGGACGACCTCGTTCTCGAGCTTGGTGATCCGGCTCGCCTGCTGCTGCATCTGCTGGTTGTGCATCGACCGCTCCTGATCGAACTTCTTGCGCTCTTCTTCCAGCCGGGCGTTGGCTTTCTCGGTGGCATCCCGGGCCTTGCCCACCTCCTGCAGCCAGTACGTGTTGGTGCCCTCGTAACGGTTTTCCCACTTGGTGACCTCGTCCATCAGCTGAGACACCCGTTCGGACCATTGACGCTCCGCCTCGGCATGTTCCCCTTTGAGGTCCTGGATATCCGCCTCGTGCTCGGCGACCAGTTTTTCTTCCCGTTCCTTCGCAGCTTCCCGGACCTCGGCCAGTTCTTCATCCCGCCGTTGCAGCTGGGCCCGTGCGTCCGCCCGATCGGCTTCCAGTCGTTCGATCCGGTCATCACGATCCTTCACGTTCGCCTCCAGGGTCTCAAACTCCGACCGCAGGCCGGTTAGTTCCCCTTGCAGGGCCTCCTCTCGGGCCCGGCTCGCTTCCAGTTCGCTCTCCAGACGCTCGCGTTCCGCATCGAAAACCTGGCTGGCTTCCTGGAGCGCGGCGTTCCATAGCGATTCCACAGCGCCGGTCAATGTCTCGGGGACGCCAGCCGGCATCACGAATCCCTCCCGGTCCAGGCCCTCGCGCCACTGCTGGAGATGCTTCAGCGCGGTGGACTTCGATCCGCGGCCAAGACGGCGAACGACCGCGGTCGCGGTGGGATTTCGCCCTTCCCGCAGGAGCGTCATCGCGGTTTCAACGGTGGTTTCGTAGCTGAGTGGCTCCATGACGCCATTCTCCCGGTCAAAGTGTACGGTGTACGGTGTACAGCCTATACCATTCCGTACACATGTAACCCCTCTATTTGACCTAAGACGCATTGTGTCAAACTAGGGCCCGAAACCCCGTCTCTCACTGTTCAGGGGCCGTGAAACATATATTCCTGCGGTCGGCCAGGAAGGAGCGAAAGTGTCGAAGGATCAATCGGATACCAACGTATGC
>NZ_KB900071.1:0-2087 GCF_000378545.1 Thioalkalivibrio sp. ALE23
TCATCGGTACGCCTGAATGGGTTTGGGGTGAGAGCCACCCATTCTACGGCGGCAGCTGGCCCACCCCTTCCGGGTTCAGGCGTTGCAGTTATTCTGTGAATTCAGGTGGCGATATCGTTTGGCCTCCTTGGCATGGTGGCTGGAGGGGGATTGTACGGTATGTATATAAACTACGTCGGCAAAGCCGCATACGTGCAAGCGGATACCCATGGTCTCATCGGCAAGTGTGTCATGTTAAGAAATTCCGGCAGCGCCGAGGAAATTGATGGTTATTTTGAAGTCATTGAGCGGAAATGGCCGAATATCCAGGAGTCGGATGCGATCGTAATAATGCGCGATGCGGCTAGCGGAGGGGATGCAAAACCAAAGAGCATGGGTGTTGTACTTAAATCATGTCTTGAGGATATAAATGAGCGGAAGCGTGAACTTGGTGGCAGCTAACCAGGTCGTTGAGCCGGACGCCCCAATACGCTACGGTCCTTGGGGCGCGGCTCACGGCTGACGTTAGATAGTGGATAACGATGAAGATCGGCAGAAATCAACCGTGCCCGTGTGGCTCCGGCAGAAAGTACAAACACTGTCATCTGAATAGGCAGCAGCAACAACCCGTAACGGAAGGTCAGGTTCGGGGGATGGCGTCTCGACACACCATCCCTAGCAAGTGCCTACATCCTTATGCTGGAAGCGGCGAATGTCAGGGCAAGGTGATCAAGTCCCACACGGTGTCGAAGTCCAGCACGCTCCGGAAAGTTGCGCGCGATGGGCACATCTACCACTTCAAGCCTGACATCAACGCGTTGTTCGAAAATGGCGGGAAGCTATCTTGTGCTTCTGTAGGAATCAACCACGCATCAACGTTCCCCGGCTTTTGCAGAAAGCACGACAAGGAGATGTTTGCTCCAGTTGAGGACACCCCTTTCAAGAGCAACGAGTGGCATACGTTCCTGCTCGGGTACAGGGCTTTAACCAAGGAAATATACGCAAAGCGTTCCTCGCACGCCCTTATCCCACAGATGAGAGAACTAGATCGCGGCCGGAATGTAATGGAGCAAGCAGGTCTGCAGCAGTTTCTGGACTGGTACAACCAAGGCGTGGAACTCGGGCTGCGGGACCTATACCACCACAAGGAGCGTTATGATGAGGTCTTTAAGGCCGGCGACTACTCCTCATCGCGGTACCTGGTGTTGAGATTCGCCACTGTTCCTAACATTGTCTTTTCTGGGACGGTATATCCTGAGTACGACCTTGCCGGCAACCGTCTCCAGAATTTGGCTCACGAGGAGAAAGTTCTCGAGTCAATGGCGGTGAATGCGATCGCTACGGAGAAAGGTGGGGCTATAGTCTTCCACTGGTTGGGAGATAGTGCAGTGAATACGCAGTTCGCTCAGTCGGTTATTGCCCTTCCCGACGGTCAGAAAGCGTCCGCCATCACTCAGTTCGCGTTCGAGACGTTTGAGAATCTGTTCATAAGTCCAGACTGGTGGGATGGGATTAGTGCGGACCTAAGAAGTGCGCTGGCAGAAAGAGTCCTATGCGGCGGAGGGGCTCGGCAACACAGCCCGCAGTGTTTTATACGAGATGGGAGGTCCTACTTCCGCTGGATTGACTGCACGGTGAAGCACAATCTTGACATCTAACAATGCGCTGGAGAGCGACCGAGAAAAGCGCTCGCGCGCTTTCCCCGGCGCCTCAGCGCCAGCGTTAGCTCGGATGTAACGCGCACCTGCTTTGCGTATTGGGCATCATCTTAAGAATGACATAAACAGAGAAATTTCGGATGCTTAGCTTCCTCTCAAGAATACTCGGAAAAGGAAGGGGTGAAGATCCCCAAGAAACCACCGGGTTGACGCATGTTTGTAATGACCCCCGGGTTTTTGCACACCCTACGCGCTTAACGCGGGGTGGGCCCGTGGCGCCGCATAGCCCAGTGCCTGATGCGGCCGTTGCTCGTTGTAGTACCGGATCCAGTCGCCGATCACCGCCCGTGCGTGACCCAGGGACTCGAAGCGGTGCTGCCAGATGCACTCCTCTTTCAGTGAGCGGAAGAACCGCTCGATCAGACCGTTCTGCTCCGGCGTGTACGGTGT
>NZ_KB900072.1:0-1920 GCF_000378545.1 Thioalkalivibrio sp. ALE23
CCCCCACGAAGTCGCCATCATCGCGTGCCCTGTCACGGCTCCTCGATTTTCGCCACCCACCATTCGTCGTCGAGATTATCGGCGTAGTCGTTGGCTTCTTCGCCGTTGCCAAAGGGACCGATGTGAACAAGCCCGTCCACCGGGTTTCCGGTGATAACGATGAACGTGCCGTCCATCGGATCATCGAGTTCACCCATGGCCTCCCGGCACTGCTCGATCTGCGCCTTCAGACTCCGAGCGTCGTTGGCGTCCTCCGGCAGTTCGGGTTCATCGATCCGGCCGGCTTCGATGGCTTCGTTGACCATCTCCAGCAGGGTTTCCAGTTCTTCGGTATAACGGCTTTTCTTCATGGCTGTTCTCCTTCCCGGCTTCGGGCCGGTTTCCGTTGATCGAGATTCCACCTTAGCAAACCAATGTCCGTTGTCGATTTCTCGGTCGGCCGATCGGTGCGCCGGATGCCCGGAATGGATGCTCGCACAAACCTTTCCTAATGCTGCCCCTGCAGCAGGAAGAGGTCTGACAGGTCCGCCTTCTCCTTGTCTTTGGAAGTGCCCGACTCCGGACGGATTACCGCATCCCGTCCGTCCACCTTCCTCTCTCTTTAACTCTGGCTCATGATGTTCTCCTGAGACCGAGTGAATCGGCTATTCCTCGATCACCTCGGCTTCGATGTCGATGAAGTTGTTGGCCCACTCCTGAGCGGCCGCGTCGATCAGTTCTTCCCGCTCTTGTTCGGTTTCGCACTCGTCCCACTCGTCCTGGTCGAGTTCGATGATTTCCTCACGGGTGGCGCCGGGGAACCCGATGCTCAGCTTTGTCCGGATTTTCGGCATGTCTGACCTCCTTTCTGGTACAGTCTGGATTAGTCGGCATCCTGCAACGATTTCACTTCCGGCCATCCTTCATCTTCTTCGAAATCCTCCGTCATCCCACGAATTACGATCTCGTGAGCAGCAGTGGAGTAGGGGGTGCCGTTTTCAACCAGCTCACGACCCCGGCGCATACCCTCTTCGGTGACATCGCCAAAACCGTGCGTCGAAACGTATTCCTCGAACATGAGCGGGTCGAACTCTTCGGTTTCGCAGATGCTTTCGAAATGCTTTTCTTCGGTCATCATCGTTCCTCTTTGCGTGGCCGCAACCGACATCCGGCTGCGTTTTCTGGATTCGACATCAATGTATCAGGGGGTGTCTTTGCGTCAATTTCTATTCGGCGGTCTCTCGGTCATTTACATTGAACAAGCGGCTTATATACGTGGCGCTCATCCGCTCCCGCAAGCATCTGGACACCACCGAGATCCAGCCCTGGCTCAACCTGTTCAGCGGGGATGAGACGGAGGATGAGGACGCCATCATCCCCGATCCTGCGGAGGGGGAGGGCGCCCCGGAGGTCATCACCCCGTCGGATGCCCCGGTTCCCGAAGAACCGGCTCCATCGGCCGAGGCGGATGCTTCACCCTCTCCGGCACCGGCTCGCGCGCGTCCCCGTCGAGGGCTGACCGAGGCCGATGTCCACCGGGCCGCGGACGCCCTGACATCCAGCGGGGAACGGCTAACCCTGCGGGGGATTCGTGAGTGGATCGGCAAAGGCTCGTACACCACGATTCAGCGTCTCCTTGGAACGTGGCTGGAGCAGCATCCCGAACATCACTTCCGGTCGGCGGACGCCGAGCGTATCCAGGCACTCGAAGCGGAAGTTGCGCGCCTGGACCGGGCGCTGGAGGAAGCGGAGAAACGGGCGATCCGGGCCGAAGCGCGCGCGGAATTGGTGGAAGAACTGCGGGAGCGTCTGGAATCGGCTTCAGAGTGATTGAAAGCCCATCCCCATCCGAGTGTTCGGATGGGGTGAGGGCAGGAACCGATTCAGATACTCCGGGGCAAGTGGTCAGTCCACCTCGACCACATCCTCCATGCCGGCATC
>NZ_KB900073.1:0-1826 GCF_000378545.1 Thioalkalivibrio sp. ALE23
CCCAGGCCCTTGCGCGTTGTTTCCGGCACATGCTGCGGCCCGATCTCCCGGTCGCTTGACGCCATGTACTGCTGGACGGTCTCCAGAAGGATGCGGATATACCCCGGCCCCCGATCCTTCAGGGCCTTCACGGAAAAGACCCGTTGGGCGTCCGCCGCCCGCGGTTCGCGAAGCTGATCCGCATTCGCGAATCGGCGACCGAACTGCCGGAACGCCAGGGCATGGGTGGTTTTGCAGGTGACGTTGGACGGGAACCGTTTACGGGCTTCGGTTTCGATGGCCTTGTTGAAGGCGACATAGAGGATCTTCCGGTTCGGGTTGGCGCGCGCCCGCATTTCCAGGGTGGTCGTCTTCGCCGCCCCGGACAGCGCATTCACCGCCAGATCCCGGTCGCCCCGGGCCTCGATCACGGCCTGCTGTTCCCGTGTCGGTTTCACTTGCCCTCCTTCGCCTCCGCCATAGGGCCGTCTTCACGACGGCCAAACCACTCCAGCACGCGCTCCCGCACCGAACGGATCAGGGCCCGGCGCTCGGTACGGCGCTGCATCTTCTCGAATTCCTTGACGAACTTGCGATTTTCCATCAGTGGATTGCCTGTCTACCCTGGTTGCGGATGGCTTTCGGCACCTGCTCGTCCATCTTGACGGTCAGGGCCGTGGTTCGGGCTGTATCCTCTTTCGTCATGTGAAACAGCCTGTCCGCGTATTCACTGCCTTCTTGATCTGGCAGAAACGCCGTTGTGACTCGTGCTTTAATGCTGCCCGGGTTATGGGAATCCTCCACAACGAATACCACGCGCTCGGACTCCGCATCGGATTCCCGAATCACGAGCACCTGACCGACATCATCAAACTGAAACGTCTTGCAGAACACTTCACCTCCTTTCGTTTTTCTTCATCATCGCAAATCTTTTTCGGAACGCAACTTCTTCAGATGCGCCCGAGCATAAAAAAGCCCGGTGTTCCAATGGAACACCGGGCGTTGGTTCTGTCATGCGACGTCGTCGTCGATCGCCATCATCCGGGCGTGCTCGATGAGCTCACCCATCCGGCTCCCGAAGTCGAGGAACGCCGCGCCGTCATCGAACTCGGCGAGAACCACCTGATCGTCCGCAAGGACGACAAAGGCCATTCCGCCGAGATCCACCCAGACCTGGCAGTTCTCCGACCGCCAGGACCGATTCTCGATGAACTCGGCCTGCGGGAAAGCCGACAGCGTTGCCGCGGCTTCCTCCATCGTCTTCGGCATCCCCCGGGTGATCCGGGGGTTGGCTCCCGACTCGGGTTCGCCGGTCATGCCGAGCCGCGTCTTCAGGTCTTCATAGTTTTCCATGGCTTCCTCCAACAACGGCGGCCCCGACCCGGGCCACCTGACATTGACAAACCCGGGGTCGCGGGTGTTTGCAACAGGAATCAGGCCGCCGAAACGGCCTCGGATTCCTCGGTCGCCTCCGTGGTGCCGTCGCCATCGAAACGAAGGGACCGGACCAGGTCTTCAGCCAAGGCACGCGCCTCGTCGAGCCCGACGATGCAACGCTGCGTAATACTAGACCCGCTGACGCTGACCTCTTCGTAATCGCCCAGGGCGTTTTTCTCGAAGATGGCCGCGTGAACGTCGAAGACGTCCCCGTCTTCGACGTTCTCCAGGCTCCGGAGGTCTTCCTTGGCCTGCCGAACCATGCTTCGCTGGATCGCCAGCCGCTCCAGTTCCGGTTGCTGCTCCAGGATCTCGCCCATGGATTCAGGTAGCTGGTCTTTGACCCACTCCTCGATCTCGTCGAAGGAGCTCATGGTCGGAGCGATATTGCCCCCGAACCGTTCGTCCAT
>NZ_KB900074.1:0-1745 GCF_000378545.1 Thioalkalivibrio sp. ALE23
AAATCGACAGCCGACCGTTTTCTGATAGCTTGAAATCGAACCCACGGACCCGGCTCGAAGCCGGAAGGAGAAAGCACCCATGATGATCGTAACCACCGCGAAAGGCGCTCAGGAACGTCTCTCCGAGGTGAGCTACGACCAGTTCATCCGGGAGCACGATCTGGATCCGGAACAGCAACCCGACGAAGAAGTCGCGATCGACCGTCTCGACCTGGCGCGCTACAACGCGCTCGAAGGTGGGGATACAGGTGAATCCAGCTGACCTGAACACGACAATCAAGAGGTGTGAAGTATGGGGCATTGGGAACAGGAGAGCGGCACGATCAAACTCCCGAAAACCGAGTTTACGAAGGTCCGCCGAGCCGTGGTTCAGGCGCATAACGAATACGTCGATCGCATGCTGCGATTGGCCCAGTCGATCCATACGCGTATGGGAGAAAAACCAACCCCTCAGATCCCGGAGGACTTTCGTACGCCGGGTTGGACGGGCTACGAACGGCTGGTGATCTATATGGCAATGAAGGTTCTTGGGTCGGACCACGTTGAAGAGGCCGGCAAAATCAAGAGCTTGATGGGCTGGTACACCGATGCTAAGGGTCTTCCGAACCCGAATCGCAAGCCGCGCAAGCCGACGCGCAAAGCGTTGGACAACGATCCTCGAATGGCCCCGATCGGCCTGCGTGAAGCCAACCCGCGCATCCATCTGGCGGAAGATGCTTCGATCGGATTCGACGCGGAGCAACGAACGGTCACATGGGATGTAGAGCAAGGAAGGCATGTGATTGAACGAGCGCGCCGTCACCCGGTGGGGAAGGCCCTGTTCGATGCGTTGAACCGGGTGAAGTGGACCCGCGAGAGTGGCGGGGAAATCCTTTATCAGGACGAATACGGCAACGAAGCGGACGCAGCACCCCGGGTAAAGGAGATTTTCGGGAAGCATGCTGAATCTATGGAGGGTCAGTTGCGGCAGTTCGGCGGGAGGATCTACGGGTTCTGAACCCCGAAACAGGGGTCTCACCCTGAACCGACCGACCCGAATTCCGGGTGGCGCGGCTGGCGGATCCCTTCCGCCAGCCTTTCCTGTGTCCGCCCCTCGCCGCTCGATGTGCAACCCTCGATGGGATTTTGGAGTGCAGCGTTCCGTCTGAGTCGAGCGGAAAAATCGACAGGCGCCCGTTTTCTGATAGCTTGAAATCGAACCCACGGACCCGGCTCGAAGCCGGAAGGAGAAAACACCCATGTCCACGAATACGTACTATCGAAAGACGTTCACCGTCACCTTCTATGCGAAGGGTGCAGACGACCTCCAGAAACCGCTGAATCATCTGGTGGAAGACGCGGAAACGGGCGATGTGGTGGCGGACACGCAGGATATCCCCTCTGAAGAGCTGTCGCCGCTGGAAGCCGCATACGGGCTGCTGGCGGCCGGTTCCGAGCCCGATTTCTTCGAGGAGCTGCCGGACCCCGGGGAATTCGAAAGCGATCCCGAGATTCGGCAGATGGTTGAAGCGGCTGCGCGAGTGGAAGACATCAACGACCCGGCCTTCGATGATGCGCTGGAGAAGCTGCAGACCAACATCGGTGTGACATCCGGTGATGTCGCGGCCCCGTTCTTCTCGGACGTGGAAGAACGTTGGCCGCAGATGGACGAAAGGGATCGCACCCAGCGGGTTTGGGCGTACATCGAGACGGAAAAGGCGGAAGCCAAAATGCAGGCCGAGTCCGAGGACTAAGCGCCCTGCCCT
>NZ_KB900075.1:0-1661 GCF_000378545.1 Thioalkalivibrio sp. ALE23
ACGATTGAAAAGGACGAGGGCGAGTACCGGAGCATCCGGTTCAGCGCCCCGAATACCGTCATCAACAGCTTCACGCTGACGACGTGGCCGGGGTATATCGCCATCAGCGGCGACCTGGGCACCTATGTGTTTTGCCGGCTGCCCGATATGTTCGAGTTTTTCCGGCAAGGCGCCCATGGGGACCCCATGACGTTGTCGCTGGGGTATTGGGCGGAGAAGTGTGTTGCCGCCGATTCTCAGCACGGCATCCGTCACTACTCCCCCGAGAAATTCGAGCAGACGGTAATGGAGTTCGTCAGGGAAGCCGGACAGCCGCACGCTCTTATTCGGGCGGTCGAGGATGATCTTTTGCCGTTCGCGGACGAAGGAGAAGCCCGGGCCCGCGATGCGGTCCACAACTTCGAATACCAAGGTAAGGAAATCTTCCCGGATTTCTGGGAAGTGAGCCTTGAGGAGTATTCGGAAGGATTCATCCAGGCCTGCGTGGCGATCATCTGGGGCATTCGTCAGTACGACGCCCAGCGCAGCCAGGCCGCGTAATCCCAACCACCCACCATGCCCGGGGGAGGCCCCGGGCTCTATTTAAGGAGAAACCTCATGTTCTACGAAGACAACAACATGACCACCCTGCCCCTGAACGCCTGGGGCAAGCTGACCCACACCGCCGATGCGGAGGGTCTGGAGCGGATCGAGAACGATCTGAAGATGGCCCAGGGCTTCGGGGATGACCTCGATGCACTGCCCATGGCCGCCCTCGTGCGCAACGAAGACGGCGCCCTGGAGGTGTCCACCCTGCGCGGCGCGCAGATCCTGGACGAACTCGTGAGCGGGTACACCTGCTTCGACGCCGTCTGGGAGCTGGGGTCTCGAGCCGAATGGGAGTTCGAGCGGACTTCCTGGGGCCTGGCGGCCGGCACCGTCCAGACCATCATCCAGGATGATGGGATGGCCCTGTACCGGCCCATGCTGCACGAAGCGGTGGCCCGTCGCGTGCGGGGCTGCAAGGCCTTCGCCGAGCGGGGTCCGCTGAGTGACAGTCTGGATGCCGCCATGGAGTGGCTGGAGGACGTGGCCGATCACGATCTGGTCGACATCGATCCGATTGAGCTGAAGAAGGGTCGCGAAGCGGCGCTTCGGATGTTCATCGGGCAGGACCTGGAACGCGCCCGCCAGCTGGCGGACGTGAACCGGGATGAAGAACCGGCCATGACCGGGATGATGCCTGCCGGTGTCGTCTCGTTGGGCGATCGTGCCCACGCCTGAATGTCATTCAACGTAAACGCCCCTCGGTACAGGACCGAGGGGCCCTTTTAGGAGAAAGCCATGTCCAGGCAGTCACAGAAGGACACGATCACCGTGGGCTTCGGTCGGAAGGAAATTCCGTTGATCATCGCGGCCCTGCGGGCGATTCAAGAAATGTTCCATCAACGCCCCGGGTTCCGGGAACTCTGCGAATGGGAGCTCTTGAGCTTCGGGCAGATCGACGAACTCTGCGAGCGATTCAACTTATCGCCAGAGACCCGCCTGGAGCTCGATCCGATCGAGCGCAGTACGGTCTACTTCGCCCTGCTCATGTGGCAGCAGTGGTCGGCGGGCCATCTTTACAAGGTGACGGTCACCCGGGAAATCCTGGGGGAAGAACCGGACTGGGTGAGCGACCC
>NZ_KB900076.1:0-1562 GCF_000378545.1 Thioalkalivibrio sp. ALE23
AGATCCACGCGGTCGATGCCGGCGTCATGGAGATGGTTCACCGCGTCGTACCGGGACCGCCCGGTGTCGATCATCACGGTCTGGCCGTCCGCTTCGAACAGCATGGCATCGCCCTGGCCGACGGCGAGGGCGGTGACGTTCATGCTGGCGTTGGCGGACCCGGCGAACAGGGCGAGGGCAACGGCCGCGGACAGGGTGGAGAAACGGGGTCGAGGCATTGGCAAGCTCCTTCTTGAATGGCCGGCTCCAAGCCGGGGTCTGTTGACTCGCCCCCATCATAGCGCGGTCGGCTCGCGTTGCCATTTCTCGTCAGCGGCCCCATAAACCAGAAAAGCCCGCCGAACGCATCCGGCGGGCTTTTCTGCGAGTCGGCGTCCTGGCCGAGCGTCAGGCCGCTTCCCGGTTCTCTCCCATGGGTTCGTGGTCCCCCTGATGGTGGAGATCGTCCACCTCTGCCATGAACCAGCAGTGCGAACCGTCCGGGGCGCAGACCTGCACCTCCAGGAAGGTCTTGCCGCTCTCCGGCATTTCTTCGGGGCTGCCCGGATCGTAGGCGCGCGCGTCCTCCTCCGGCATGGGCTCTTCCTCGTCCTGGGAAGGCTGATAGACCAGCGAGGCCTCACGCAGCGCACCGTCCGGTTCCTGCGCTGTCCGGTCCCGAAGCGCCTTCAGCGCCTGCAGGTCCTGAAGACGTGGCCGTTTTTTCGGCGTCCCTTCCGGGCGCCCCGGCCGAAAACCTTCCGGTGCGTGCGTGCGGATGAAGGCTTCCTGGGCCATCGCCTGGTAGTCGCCCACCTTCATTTCCACCGCCAGCCGTACCCGCTCACTGCCTTCACGCGACGCCCATTCGAGGAGCTTTTCCGTTCCGTCACGGGACTCCGTATTGTTTTGCGGAGCGGGGTCCTGCTGGTTGGCATCCTGCATTTTCTTCTCCACTTCTTCCTGAACGCGTGAATCTTCCACCAGGTCGTCGATCGCTGCCTGGTTCGCCACCAGTTCTTCCTTGTTGCAGGCCGCCCGCACGATGGTTTCGAGATCGGGGGCTTTTCGGGCCTGGTTCAGATCCAGTTTCTGGATGGCAGCCGGGATCCGTTCGTAGTGCTGCCAGGTGAAGGCACGCAGCTCCCGGAGTCTGACCACATGGTGGTTAATAAGGAGCATTGCCGCCTCCTCGTTTGCCTCACTGAATTGCGGCTTTTCCGGCAGACTGCTCGTGCCATCCCGAGGCCCTATCAGGGGTTCCGGGTCTTCAGTATCGGCATCCAGCACGATTGCTTTGCCCCTGTTATCCGGAAGCTCCTGAACAGGCAGGCGCCCGAGGACGATTCGCTCCTCTTCTGTCAGCTTCCCTGCAGGTGATAGTTGCTCTTCATCCGTTTGCAGGAGTGTCGGGTAGCCATCCGCATCTTCGGTGGTATGTATCAGAAATTTCAATTTGATCCCTCCGTGGTCGTCTTCGGACATCACTGCAGCCGGAGTTGTTCGGCTGCGACGTTGCGTGCCTGCCGGATCGCGCCGGGCGGATCCTCGGCCCCCGGAGTCACCGGGAATCGCTTCTTGTC
>NZ_KB900077.1:0-1550 GCF_000378545.1 Thioalkalivibrio sp. ALE23
CAAAGCGGAGGAGGCTGGTGCCTGGGCGATGGAGGCCCCGACGCGGCAGCTCAAGCCCTCGCAGACCTGTCACGCCTGCGGGCGTCAGGAGAAGAAGCCGCTCGGCCAGCGGCACCATGCGTGTGCCTGTGGCGCGTCCTGTTCACGGGACGAAAACGCCGCCCGGGTCCTGATGGCCTGGGCCGAGCAGCAAGTGATTCGGTCGGGAACCGGGCCGACGCGTGGAGGGCGGTAAGACCGGATCATCCCCGGATGATCCGGCACGCCCCGTGAAGCGCAAAACTCACGCCATAGCCTGAAAGGCTTGGCGGGAGTAGTTCATATCGTAATGTTTGGTGAGACGGGTCCGGCGCTTGTAACGGTCCAGGCGTGCGGCGAGCGGAGCACGGGGCTCGATTGCTCGCACGCGCGGCCAGGTGAAGCCGGCGAAGGTACGGGTCGGCAGGCTGGCGCGAATGCCGCGAAGCGTTTTGCGGGCGGTCAGGGGATTATCAGTCGTCATCGGCTTCTCCTCCGGCTTCGGGCCGGCGTCCATTCAGGACTCAGTTCGTTTCGGGCTTCGGTGGCTTGGACCACTGGGCTTCGGTGGCACCGGCCGCGGCGGACAGGCTCCGGGACAGCACGAAGAAGTAATCCGACAGCCGGTTGATGTACGGCAGAGCCTCCACCGCGGCGGGCAGATCCTCCTGATCCACCAGGCGTACCAGACTGCGTTCCACGCGACGGGTCACCGTACGGCACACATGCGCCCGCACCGTGGCCTCCGAGCCCTGCGGAAGCACGAATTCCTTGAGAGGGGGAAGTTCATCATTGTGCGCTTCGATCTCGCTATCGAGCATTTCCACCGCGTCGGCCGGCATCATGGACTCGCCCATCGCCAGACCACCGCCGATGTTGAACAGGTGGTTCTGCGTGATTTCGAGGAATTCATCGTCTTCGCTCGAATCCTCGCCGGAGGGGATTGCGCAACGCAGCAGGCCGACCAGGGCGTTCAGTTCGTCGATGGTCCCGATCACCTCGATCCGCTCCGAACTCTTGCGGATATGGCGACGGTCGGCGGTGCTGGTATTTCCTTCGTCACCGTTACGGGTGACAACCTTGCTGACTCGGGGCATGGGAAGCTCCTTCTTGAAGTTCGAATCCAGTATATCGAAACGCTCGATGCGGTCGATTTCTTTATCTGAAAATCCGATGCGCCGAAGGGTTCCACGAACGAAAAAACGGGCCTTCCTTGGCCCGTCTTCTATGGGTGGTGCGGGATTCCGAAAGGGTCAGGCAATCGCGCGATCCTCGGGGTCTTCGATGCTGGCAACGTTGAGATCCAGATCGAAGGAGTCCGTCATGTGCTTGGTCGGTTTGAGGCCGGCCTTTTTCAGCGCATTGTGATAGGCCTTGAGCAGATCCTGAACCATGCGCCCATAGGAGGGAGACAGCGTTACCTCGTGGTACAGTTCGAAGAACTCCGGGCTGTGCGAATGCCCCGTAAGATCCGCACTGTCATGACAGTATTCATGGACGAGCAGGTTCAGCACCCGGACAACGCCGGTGTA
>NZ_KB900078.1:0-1533 GCF_000378545.1 Thioalkalivibrio sp. ALE23
CCTCCCGTTCGCTCATCGGGCACAATACGCATCCACTCCCGGGCATGAAACAGGGGTGCCTTCTCTCGCGGTATGCAATCAGACGAGACCTGACAACTAACGGCCACAAATGGGAACCCTTCGTACTCGGACTCATCGCCGGCAGGAATCGAGGAGACAAACGCCAGTGGCAGGTTGAATTCCAACGAACGATTGGTTTCATCGGGGAAAGATTCAGTGCCGAAAAAGATATCATCAGGGATTGCATTCAAGCACAGGCGGATGATCGAACTAAAGACTTTCTACTGTCGCGCGTAGAGGAGGTTTTCTCCAATCACTTACACCGTCACACCCTGCTCAAACGCGAAGAAATAAAAAGCTACGGCGCTGCATTTGCGAAAGGCCTGACTTCCCGAAGGAACCTTGATATATCGGTGAGGGCAGACTTCCTGAAAGGCAGGTTCCGCTTACGCGTGGACTTCTACCACCAGTTACTCACTTCGCTAATGGTCGACATGCTCCCCCTGCGGAGCGAAATGGGGTTACCACCAAGGGTGTCCAAAGCACTCGTCGACGAGGGGGCGATGGGTAGATTGGTTCCGCGACTAGAGAATGGGAAACTTGTCACCCCTACATACCGCCTCTACGAATTCTGGAAAGAAGCAACTGGAATATCGATTTCCTACCGCCAAATGGCCCAACACATCCCAAGCCCAGACCCTCGGCGCTCACGGTCGCGCGGGACAGCATGCCACTCCTACAATCGGGATGAGGATACGGAAACCAAGAAGAGGCGGCTAAAAGAGTGGCGTGATGGCACAGCTCCGGAAACCGAACAACTAGCGAAATTCCTGCAATCCATGTTTGGATAGCAGTGCGGCGTGTTTCTCCCATTCGCAATGTCTCGCGCGGCCACCGCATGGACAAAATGGATCGATGAGGAAAAAAGTCTCCTGACCACATGCACAAAAGAATGCCCGGCTCTCGAGCAGCATATTGATCTGGGCTGGGTCGTCGACACCTTCTCGTGTTACCAGAAGTACTGGGAAAGAGCTGGGCTCACCCCCTTAGGGAGTGAGCCCGGTTCATGAACTAATCTTCTACTTGCTACTCTTCTTCCCGCCCCCGGCCGCAGCCCTCTGAGCCCGGCTGGCGAAGCTGCTCTTCGGCACCTTGCCACCGTTATCACGCGCAGTCTTACTCTGGATCTTGGCTGCGCGATCCTTCGTCATCGGGGTTTTCTTCGTGTTGGACATTCCAATATCTCCTTCTGCATTTTCCAGGAACAGCCAATGAACATGTGGCTGTATTCCGAGTATCGTGATACCCCATGGACTTGGTAAGGGGAGTCGACCTGGGAAAATGCCTTCCTGCGCCACTCGCCCGGCCGTCCGAACAGACGACACAGCGCCCTAATGCAACGCGGGGTCGGACGACGCTACCCCGCTGATTGAAGTGCCCCCCTCGACGGCTGCACAGGTTATTGTGGGGCCAACAGGAGGGCATGATGAGCGAAGAAGCACCGGTGAAGCGGTGGACGGCGAAGCGCAAGAC
>NZ_KB900079.1:0-1521 GCF_000378545.1 Thioalkalivibrio sp. ALE23
GGGGCACCGAACGCCGGTTGAGACACTCAAGGCCTGGCAACAGGAACGCCCCGATTTATTTCGTAAACGTGTATACAACCAGCCGGGACCCGACATCTAAACCACCTCTCGCATCTCATCGCGGCATACCTGTCGCAGTGCAGGGCAAATAGGTCCGGGCAGGCAAAAAGGCTAATAGAAACCCTCTTTCCTGCGAATACCCCAGCTTCTCAATATAACGACCGAATCATCACATTTAACTACGTCACGATACTTGACCGGCCATTGATAGATCGAGGTCTATCTAAAAAGAAAATATATTTTGACAGAATCGCGCACGACGAATCCCATGGGACAAAGAGAAACTCGGATGAAGCATTCCCTCATCCCTTGCTATTGAAACTTCATGGGTCAATAAACTGGCGCTGCAATAAGACAGAATTTGAGAGAATAATCTCTGGGTCGACAGTCCCAACCAACAAGATAACAGTTTGGTCAGATGACAGCGGAAACCCCAATCCGGCAGACAACGAGTCACCCCTTATTATACCACCCATACCTAACAAGCCGATCACTGCGACGAGCCTTTTTCGGTTTTTGTGGACGCTGGCTTATGAGTACATGAATCAGGCAAGGAAGATCGTGATTGTGGGTTATTCCTGCCCTCCTACGGATACGCTAGCCAGGACCATGTTCAGCCAGTTCAAAAGTGCCAAGCTGGAAGATATATTTGTAGTAGACCCGGACGCTACGGCACTAAAACTCTACCGAGAGTTGCTGGAGCCCAGGACGGCATCAAACGCCAAATGGCATTACTATTCCGACATTCGCGCCTACATAGAGGAAGAGATTTGAAAGGAGCGGCCGGAGCGTAGGGCTCTACTTCTGGAATCGGTACTTCAACCTTAGGTATCTATTCTTGGCGGCCAGGCATAGACGCTCATACTTTTAGGTTCGACACACATGGCGGTACCCAGCAAGGATACTCAGTGATTGATTCGCTAGAGATTTGGCTCCCGGTGGTAAGGGATCTCGTGATGTCGTTAGCTGCCGTTGTTGCGGCCTTTGCTGCAATATTCGGGCTTTGGACGTGGAGGAGGGAGTTAGCTGGCAGAGAAAGGTTTCATGCCGCAAAGCAACTCGTTATGTGTGGTCATCGACTATGGAAAGCTTGCGATAGACTGCGGATGGAGGCTGGCCCCGGTGAGGCGCCGGATTTCGATCGAGAATTATTGGCCCATCTGACATCTCGGGAGAAGTGGGTGATGTCAGAACGGGCGATCTATTTGAAGCGGATTGATGCGTTTGAAGCTGAGTCTCAAAAGTATAGCGCTGCTCTTCTCGAGGCTCGTGTTTTGATGGGGTCATGGGTGTACGGGGCTTTTCTGCCCTTTGGAAAGCGAGTGAATGAGGCGCTGGATATGGTTAATGAGTATTTGCATATAATTGTCGGGTCCCGGCTGGTTGTATACACGTTTACGAAATAAATCGGGGCGTTCCTGTTGCCAGGCCTTGAGTGTCTCAACCGGCGTTCGGTGCCCC
>NZ_KB900080.1:0-1503 GCF_000378545.1 Thioalkalivibrio sp. ALE23
CCGCCAGCTCAGTTCCCTTGAAGCGGAACTGCTGGGACTCTGGATGGCGACGGAATATGCCGTCTGGGCGGGCCGCCCGGTCACCATGCACGGCGATCATCTGGCGCTTGTCTCGTCGCTGGCGGCGTCAGTCGGGATACGCGGCGCCAACCCGGCGCGGCCGGCATCCATCCCCGGCCGGATTCGCCAATCCATCTATCTCCAGCGGGCTCTCTCCAACCTTCGACTCATGGCGGGTCGTATCCGTCTGCTCCATGGGAACGACCGCCATTACCTCGATATTCGGGCTGCCCACCATCTGGCCCGGCACGCGATCAAGGGCAAAGCCGAAGGTGCTTTCTTCGACCCTTCCCAGTCGGACTTCGCGGGCACTTATGCGCCGCCTGGTGCCTCTGGTCCGCCATCCAAAGGGGGTTCACAGAAGGGCGGGAAAGCGGCCCAGGGGAACAAGAAGTCCCAGGGCCAGCCCTCCAAGTCCGGTGCCTCGGGTTCGCCTGCCAAAAAGAAAAGCCAGGCGAACTCTTCCAGCGTCCAGAAGGCGCAGCCTGCGGCTTCTTCAGCGAGTCCTAAATCCTCGGCTCCGAAGCCGTCGAAATCGTCGAAGGGCTCCGGCAAGAAGAAAGCCAACCCGAAACAATCGGGTGCCTCGTCGTCCAGGTCCAACGCGAACACTCAGTCGAAACCGAAATCTTCGCCCGCCACGAAATCTTCTAAATCGAAACCTCGAAACACCCGATCAAAACAGAGCGTTCCAAAAGAACAGGCAGTGTGTTCCTGATGCGATGATCTTTTCGTCCCGCTTCGTTTTGCAGCAACGAGGCGGGTCTTTTTTCTTAAAATCACCCCCCCCTGCGGAACCACGGATTCAGCAAATGACGAGACGCTGCTGCGGGTCGGGCTGTAGGAGCACGAAGCCAAGGTCTACACCGATGCGGACGGGCGCTTGGCGGGACGGTTCCCCGAGGTTCTGGAGGTCCTGGAGGACGGTGCTCTCGATTGGATGCCGGTGTGGCCCTGACCGAGGAGCGGGAGCAATGCTTCGGTTTTCACGTGGTCCCGGTGGCGCAGGCATGGAGTCCTCCGCACCCCGCGCGAAATCAACGTGCGCTCGCGGAAGATCTGGCAGCGTACCGACACGCGGTGCTGGTGGGTTCGGTTCAGCAGTCCTGACTGAAGTGGCCCCAACTCTTGGACCAGTGCAGTACAATGGCGGATGGGCGATCCTATGCCGTGGTTCATTCGGTCGGGTGCGGGCCGTCGGTTTCCAGACGGTTGCGGCCGTTGGCTTTCGCTCTGGACAGGGCTTGATCGGCTCGGTGCAGGGTTGCTTCCAGATAACCCCAAAGAGCCCGAGGGTCTAAAACTAATGGAGACATCCCACCAGCCACAATCTATAAATCGTTACAATCTCGTCACCGACGACAAATCTGGTGGGGCGACCTACACACCCAAAATCCTCGCAGATTTCGTTGCCCAGCAGATTGTCAGCGCTGTTGGCCGCCT
>NZ_KB900081.1:0-1449 GCF_000378545.1 Thioalkalivibrio sp. ALE23
CTGCGGGTGTATCACCTGGTTCACGGGGCCTGGCCCGGCGAGGAAGGTCATCCAAACACGGTCCATTCCGTTCGGCCGCGCCCGGAGATTCTGCCGCCTTGCGCCTTGCCCGAGTACCCCGCAAACCGAAACCGGCCGTGGCCTGGTGTCGATCAGGCTACCCGAGATTAGCCCCTCCCCCCATGAGCAACCGCGGCCTTTCCCGGACGCCAGTGTCCACCGAAGAAATCGACACCGCGGAATCTCACGGTAGCCTGAAACCGAAACGCGAAGAAACCATGAGCGAAGTACACGACCCGAAGCTCTATGCTCACGAGCTCGAATATTCCGGGGGCACGAGGCGCCCCTTCCGGACTGCGTCATGGAGCGTTTGCTGCACGAACCGGACAAAGGAGACATTCAGTGCCACAAAACGAGCATTGCCGGGAACTCGTTCGATACCTGAAGGAAACCGCCCGCGCGCTGCGCACCGAGGTCTGGGACTGGCCCCAGGACTTCCATGCCAATGGGCGACGGTATGTGATCGAAGGCCAGGTGGATATCGGCAACCCCGCACACGACCTCCCGGCTACGGTGCGATCGGATGCCGAGGCCTATGCCGAAGAGGTCCGCATTCGGTTCGAGAATGCAGCGAAAGAACTGGACAAAGCCCTCGCCCGCCTCGAAAGCGAGCACCGCTATACCGCCTGGTGGGTGGAGCACTACCTCCAGTATGCCCGGACCGAGGAGGCACGCACCGGAGACGCCGTCCTGGTCGATCCGCTGATCGAGCGCGTGCGCGCCCTCGCCGCTCGCGGTGCAATCCGCGATGGGCAGCCGATTGCCGCAAAGGAGTTGGATCTGGCGCAGGCGGTTCAGTTGCTCATCGGCGGACAGGCCCGGGATGGGGATTTTTGGTTGCAGCGACGCGAAAGCGAAGACGAGTCACAGTAAAAAAAGGACCGAGGGATGGTTGAGGGAATCTGGATTGCGATCGCCGATATGGCGTGGTGGCAGGTGTCGCTTTTGATCGTGTTTATCGTTCTTGCGGGGGTGACTGTTGCCGGACTGATGGAAGAGGGAGAGGATGGAAGGAATATCGTATTTCCCAATTCCATGACGGCCGCGACCATTCTTGTTTTGCTGGTGGGGATGTCCTCGGAGATTTCGGAGGAGCGATACGATGAAATCGAAGAGGCCTATCAGGAGCACCCCGAGATGCGGGATAAAATCGATCAGGCGCGGGAAACGTCCAAAGGCGACGATGCCGTAAGAATCACGTACATCGAGTACAGGCGACTTTCGGGTGCTCTGGAGAAGCTCCGGGACGAACAGGCCCGTGAAGAGTTTGCCGCGGAACTGAAATTACCAACTGACAACGGGGAGGCGGGTCGGTGAGTTTCGACTGCTTGAGCCTCCCCGCGTCTAACGCCGGGGCGTTCTTGCTACGTCATCGCTTTCGGGGTGATT
>NZ_KB900082.1:0-1437 GCF_000378545.1 Thioalkalivibrio sp. ALE23
GCCGCACATCATGCTTCACGTCGGCAAGAAGCGGGCGGGGCGTGTGCTCGGCGGCCGGCACTGGGACGAAGTGCCGACGTCGCCCTGCGAGGTTCTGGAGGAACCGGCATGAACGACGGCGAGGAGGCGTTTATGGAGCCGATCTATTCTCGGCCCGGTGTCCGTCATTTTTTCATTCTTGGAGCGCCAGACCCCGAGATGATGCGCATTGGCCGCATCTTGGGTATCGGCATTCGTTTAGGCCTGGTCGCCGGGTATGGGCGTGCGCTTTGCGAGGACGATCCCGTCCATACGAAAAGCGCGTACAACGCGACCGGCGTGTCCGGCGCGGTGCCGCCGGACACGCCGTTGGTGCTGGTGGAGTGCGGTTTCGAATCGGACCCCCCTGGCGCAGTGGCCCATCGCATCGATCACCATAATCCCGGCGACCCGGGCTTCGATATGGGGCCATCCGAATTCTGGAGCGGTTCTTCCATCGGTCAACTTGTGGAATACCTCCATCGCTTCAGTCCCTCAAATTCGAAAGTAAACCGTGTTCTGGAAGAATCCCTGCGGCCTCTCTCCGAGGATCTGCGCTATGCGGCGGCTGCGGATCATTGCCTTCCTCACGCCTATCAAGGGAGATGTCCCGGCATTGATCCTTTGCACCTTGAACGGTGGCGTGCCTTGTCTCGCGCGCAGTTTCAGGGGCGCTCTGTAGGCTCTATAAAGTATTCGTTTAAGAGGGCCCGTGCCGTGATTCGTTCAGCACAGCAGGACTCGAAACACTGCCTGAACATCGCGGGCAATACCATGGTGATCATCCATGGCCATGTTCCAGGCCTGAAGGATGCATCGGCCCAACTGGGCATCCCTGTCGAACACCACGTCATACACAGGCCGACGGGGACCCCCAAGGCGGGTATCTTCGGGGCGCCCCCCGGCGTGGTTGAGGCCTGGATGTCGGAGCGCGCTCCGTCTCTCGGTCTCCAAGATATCTATGGTGCGCCTCTGCGCGGTTATGCCGGAGGGTATTGGAGATCGCCTGCATGAACCACGACGAACTCACCGCGCTGGCGGTCAAATGGCTGCGTCGGCCGCGAAACCGAGATCGAGCTGAAACGGCTGAAACGCGAAAACCGGCGCCTGGGAGCAAGATTGAACTGGACGCCGATCTTGCCGCCCTCGCGTTTCGATCGTGCCCAGTTCCCGAGAATTCGACAAGGCGGTTCTTGATGGCATACTGGGAACCGAATCAACGGCGAACCGTCCGCGCCTCTCCCGGACGGCGGATCACCGGCCCGCAGCCGGCGAGGACTCGAGAATGGCAAAGCGCAAGATCGAAGTCGGATCCCAGCTGATTTATCACACCATCGTTTCTCAGGCCGGGTCTTTCGACAAGGCACTGCTCGAATTCGTCATGAATTCAGTGGATGCCGAGGCCGCTTCCATGTCCAT
>NZ_KB900083.1:0-1311 GCF_000378545.1 Thioalkalivibrio sp. ALE23
CATCCTGCGCCTTGTTCGGGTCCTCCCGCGTCAGCGCCTCCATCGAGAAGTCCAGGATGTCCGGCTCAAAGCCCGAATGCTCAAGAACCACGCTCCCCGGCTGCACGTCTGGATTGAAGGAGGGAATATCGGTCGAAATGGAAAACAGCGTCGTATATCTCGGATCTTCCGGTTTCGACGATACACCGAGTCGGTGGCGAACCGCCTGCCCGGTCAGTTCGCACAGGCGATTCGTATCTTCTTCCTGGAGTGCGGTCTGGACGACGCCTTCATCAAGAACGCCATCGTCCAGCCCCATCGTCAGACACTCCCCGAAGACGCGCTTGTGTATCGGCGCGAACGGGTCCGGGTTCAGGTTGCGCACGGTTTTCGCCCAGGCTTCTGCCGGGATCGAAGGAATCTGCATAGTGCCTCCCTAGATGGGCTCCATGTGTTCCGGTGGAACATGGGCCGGGATGGACGCCGGGAAACGCTTCAGGATGCTGGGTGCTTGGACGAGAAGCCTTTGGGGAACCGACTCCGGCGTTTCCGCATCCGGCGAGGAGGCTCCGACATTCGGAGCCTCCTGATCCGTCTCTACGGGCATCGTCCGCCACGCTTCCAGGGTTTCGCGCACGTCTTCCATCCCCCCTACCCCTTCGTCTTGGCCGGTTCCTTGTCGAGCGTGAACACCAGCCGGTTACCCTCGACACTGCGCTCGCCCAACTGACACGGCGGCATCGCCGGGTTGTTGCGTTGCAGCAGTTCCACCACGTCATCGGGCTGCATCTGCGGGTCCGGGTCGGGGAAGTCGGTCGCCCCGAGGCGGAAGATGCGGGTCATCGTTTCGGTCGTTGCAGTCATCATCGAGTCCTTTTCGCTTACAGGCCGAGCGGGTTATCCGCATCCGCCGTGGGTTCTTCGGTCGTGTCATTCGGCGCGGTCGTGGTGTCCGTACCGCTTGCCTGTGGCGTCGTTTCCTTCTTGCCGCCCTTCTCGGGCGCTTTCTTGGACTCCGCCGCCTGAGCGGTTTTGCGGGCCTCACGGGCATCGGCCATCAGGTCGTTCACGGTGTCGCGCATGTCGCGGTTCGTCTGCGCGAAAGGGTCGGCCAGATCGGCCAGGGCCGTCTCCAGCGCCTCGGGCGTGGAGGCGCGAACCACCAGCGGCATCGCCACCTTCTGGCGCAGCGCCTGCGCTTCTTCGGAGAGATCCTGAGTGGCGACCGCGCCGTGGAACTGGACGATGGCCCGGTAGCCATCGCCCTCGCGCTTGATCTCGACCGAGACTTCCCCGTCCCGGTCCAGAAGGTTTGCCATCGTTGCGATCATT
>NZ_KB900084.1:0-1254 GCF_000378545.1 Thioalkalivibrio sp. ALE23
CTCTACTACCAGCCAAAGATCAGCATCGCCTCCGGCGAGGTGATCGGCATGGAGGCCCTGATTCGCTGGCAAAGCCCGCAGCGCGGTTTTCTCAACCCGGGTGCTTTCCTGCCCTACATCGAAGGCACCTCCGTCACCCAGGACCTCGACCGGCATGTGCTGGGGCTCGCCCTTCGGCAGATCGAAGCCTGGTCGGCCCAGGGGATCGACGTCCCGATCAGCGTGAACATCGGCGTCGACCTGCTGCAAAGCGCCGACTTCGTCCCGATGATCCGCGAGATGCTGAGTCGGCACCCCTCCGTGGCTCCGGATCGGATCGAACTGGAAGTCCTGGAGACGGGCGCGATCGATGACATCCAGGGCATCTCCGCAACGCTCAAGGAGATCCGGGACCTGGGGGTTGGACTCGCTCTGGATGATTTCGGAACCGGGTATTCATCGCTGGCCTACCTCAAGCGGTTGCCTACAGACACCCTCAAGATCGATCGAACCTTCGTGCGCGACATGCTGGAGGATCCCGAGGACCTCAACATCATCGACGGGGTCATCAGTCTGTCGAAAGCCTTTCACCGGACGGTGATCGCGGAAGGGGTCGAGACCCGGGAGCACGGCCGCGTGCTGTTCGAACGCGGGTGCAGTCAGGGCCAGGGGTTCGGGATCGCCCGGCCGATGCCGGCCGAAGAGGTGCCCGATTGGCTGACCCAGTGGGCCCAATCGGAAAGCGAGGGCTGGCGATTTGAAAAGCTGGCGGCCGGACAGAACTGACAGGGGAGGATGGGGATGGAGACCAAGGCATTGATCGTAACCGCACACCAGGGGCGGGGTCGCCCCTACGTCGCCATCGAGGAGCAGGATGCGCCCGATCGCTTTTCCCGGAGTCTGAAGTGGCAGCGGCGCCGGAACGGGTTGCCGGGCGTCGAGCGTGACCGGATTCCGGAGAAGGATGGAATGCAGGCCATGCTGCAGCGCGGGGTTCTGGTCGCGGACGCGGAGGAGCTGGGCCTGGTTGAACCACCGGGCTGGATGACGCGCTTCGGACCGGCCGCAACACCGGCCGACGAGGGAACGCCGGTCGTGGTCTGGCTGGACCGGGAGGAACTGGTCCGGCTGACCGAAGGCGGCCGAGGGTGAGACGGGTGGCCAGCCACGCATTGCGTGGCGCCAGCGACGTCGGGGCCACGCAAAACGTGGGACCGAAGACAGAGGCGACGCATTGAATCCCGAAGACATCCGGCGATGGCGCGAGATGTCCGG
>NZ_KB900085.1:0-1256 GCF_000378545.1 Thioalkalivibrio sp. ALE23
GCCCCCTGGTTGCACCCCGGATGAAGCGAAGATGCTGCTTAGTGGCAAGAACGAGGGGACGCCTTCTGAGCCTATGCATGCCCCGCTGGCCTGCCTGGCAGGTACAGGGGAACCCGATTGAAAGGGGAGCATCGCTTCATCCCGCTTCATGCGGGAATCGCCTTTGAACGCCTCCGCTAAGGCGGGGTAACTCAGGTGACCGGGCCAGAGCGTCGAATAGCGGTAATCGAAGGCCGGCCGACAGGACCTCCAGTTCCCATCGAGGGCGATTCACCGGATGGCGCGGAAGGCAAACAGGGTTTGCAAAAGCGCGGAACGATAACCGGCGAGCCAATTCCGCCAATGAAGAGGGAGCTTCGCGCTCGGTTGACCGATGGACCTCTTCGAGTTGCTGGATTACCGGCCCCGGCCTCGCGCCGGGTCGCGCTGTCCAGTTTTTCGCCATGCGGGGTTTGCTTTGCATGACCCTCGGGGAGCGGACCGGGAGGCAGAGCAAACCGCCGGATGGCGAGGAGCTTGTGCATCCAGCGGCATAGGTCGATGAGGGCTGTCGCAGCACTCTCACGCTGTTTTGTCGTTGGTCCCCTGAAAGCTGCGACTTCAGGGGTCTCTTCGTCATCCATCCATCCGCTCCATGCGGGGTGCCACCGGGTTGCTCAACGGGTAGAGACAGTTCGCCTTAATCCGCGATGCGGGAGCCCAACAATAACGGCTCGGCGTTCCGTAGTCCGGGTTCGAGTCCCGGTCGGGTGGCACCGCCGGATGGAGTGCTTCGGGGCGTTTCGGTTGAATCTGCACGGGGTTTTATGCCTCCTTTCCCTGGTGCCACGGCTTTTGCCCGCCGGATCGTCTCGTCTCGCTACACCCGCTTCTTTCATGCCATGCGGGGTGGGCTTTGGGACATAGGACGGGGTGTATCGATCCCCTTCAGATCCCACCACTGGATGGCGTGTAGCTCAGGGGTAGAGCGCCCGACTGTTAATCGGGTGGTCGCAGGTTCGAATCCTGCCACGCCAGCCATCTTCTGCTTCATCCGGGGTGGGCTTTGTGGCGCTTCGCGCTGGAATGCCAACCCGCCCGAGACAGCCCCCAATAACAGGGGGGCAGGCTGGAACAGGGCTCGGGTACAGAGCGCACCACCGGATGGTGCAATCAGCGATGAAGGCGCACGGGTGCCTCGCGGTGAAAACGAGCCCGCCAAACCGATGCCGATGCACTGCACGCGTCGTCAGGGCGAGAGATCCAGTAACCGGGCA
>NZ_KB900086.1:0-1242 GCF_000378545.1 Thioalkalivibrio sp. ALE23
TACATCGAACCGCAGCGTGGCCGGACCAAGAACCTCGGGAACATCGAGATCACCGCCCTGCACCCGGAAGGATCCGCAGCCGATTACAACGGCCACCTGCACGACGAGAACATCGTCGTACGGATCGACTACGGCCCCTGCTCCGCTGTGGTCACCGGGGACACCGAGCACCCAGGCGAGGCGGAGATCCTGCGTGCGGGCATGGATCTCGACGCCGACCTCCTGGAGCTCGGGCACCACGGGTCCAGCACCTCCAGCCGGCCCGAGTTCCTGGAAGCCGTGGATCCGGTCATCGCCATCGCACAGTACGGCGCGGACAACCAGTACGGCCATCCGCATGACGAGGTGATCGCCAACGTCGAGCGACACACGGATGCCCAGTTCTTCGGCACCGCCGACCGTGAGATCCGAATGCAGTGCGACCCGCGCGAGCACCGCTGGTCGATCGAGGGCGGCGTGCGCCCGGGGGAACCGGAAGCCGCGGGCTCCCCCGCGCCACCCTCCGGCGGTGGCGGTGCGCGCTCGACCCCTTCGGGTGGCTGCATCGACCTCAACAGCGTCTCACAGAATCGGCTTCAGGACATCATCCATATCGGCCCGGCCCGCTCCGAGCAGATCATCGAAGGTCGTCCGTGGAACAGCCTGGATGAGCTCACCGAGTTCTGGCGCGTCGGGCCGGAGGAAATCGCGGACATGCGCGATCAGGGGAAAGCCTGTGTCGATTGAGAGACTGGATCGGGGCGTTGTGGACGCCTTCGAGGATGGATGGGCCCGTGTGATCGTCGGGGAACCCGGCAGGGAGACGGCGCACCTGGTGTTGCGCTCCCGGTTGCCGGAAGACACCCGTGTCGGGGACGTGTTACGCGTGCGCCGCCCGCACAACGTGCCGGTGGATCAGGCGATGTTCGAGTTCGACGCGCAGGATACGGTGGAAACGCGGGAGCGGGTCCGGGGCAAGCTGGATCGGCTGCGTCAGAGGGGTTGAGCCTGGAGACCACCGAGGACAGTCACATCGCCCTGTCCTCGGTAATTCCAGATCACTCGGGATTCCCGAGAACTTCGAGTTCGTGTTCCGAGCCCAGAAACGTGTACTCCAGACCCAGCACATCGTCGTCCGCTTTCTCCTCAGCGAGGGCGGCCAGTTCCATGTCATCCACCACGGACGGGGGCTGGCCCCGTCGGCTTGAGCCATTGTGGAACGGATTGGCCGGGCGGGCTCGATTTCAGGCCTTGCCCGGGCCG
>NZ_KB900087.1:0-1218 GCF_000378545.1 Thioalkalivibrio sp. ALE23
TTCCCATCATCCGTTACACGGAATCCATTCGTATCCATTTCAATGGACATGGAAGCGGCCTCGGCATCCACTGAATTCATGACGAATTCGAGCAGTGCCTTGTCGAAAGACCCGGCCTGAGAAACGATGGTGTGATAGATCAGCTGGGATCCGACTTCGATCTTGCGCTTTGCCATTCTCGAGTCCTCGCCGGCTGCGGGCCGGTGATCCGCCGTCCGGGAGAGGCACGGACGGTTCGCCGTTGATTCGGTTCCCAGTATGCCATCAAGAACCGCCTTGTCGAATTCTCGGGAACTGGGGCACGATCGAAACGCGAGGGCGGCAAGCGCGGCGTCCAGTTCAATCTTGCTCCCAGGCGCCGGTTTCGAGGGGAACACCTGTTCGGGGGCCGCCCTACGACCATCAAGCAGGAACGTCCTCACTCATGTTCGTTCTCGCCACGGACGGATTCCATGAGCCGACTTTTTGCTTGCCCCATACTCTCTTCTTCTTGTTCTTCAACGATGTCGTCCATGATCTTTTGGTATTCCCAGCGAGCGATGCAATCTTCTTGTTTCCAGCAGCCCGTCTCGAACAGCGATCGGACGCGATCATGAATTTCTTCGCTTTCGTCGGCAATGGAGAAAAGCACCGCATAGCGGTCCTGGCCGATCTCCTGGTTGGATAACCAATACACAGCGAACCAAAAAATGATGGTGAGCACGAGCCCCGTGCGCATAATAGGCAAGCCATCGTCATCATCGGAAATCAGCAGGGTCACCACTACACCGAACAAGATGCAAATAGCTACGAAAGCAAACAAGTCCCAATTCATGTCGATTTCTCCATGCGGCTGAACCGGTTGCCGCCGGTAATCCGAACATCAGCATACCGTCGAGAAGCGCCTTGTCTCGTTTTACAGGTTCCGGAGCACGGCCGGATCGCTAGGACGGCGATTTCGACACGCGGTTCAGCCTAGCTTCCAGGCGCCGGTTTTCGCGTTTCAGCTCGATCTCGGTTTCGCGGCCGACGCAGCCATTTGACCGCCAGCGCGGTGAGTTCGTCGTGATTCATGCCGGCGCCTCTCGAACCTCGCAGGGCGACGTCGGCACTTCGTCCCAGTGCCGGCCGCCGAGCACACGCCCCGCCCGCTTCTTGCCGACGTGAAGCATGATGTGCGGCCAAGACCCGCTGAGGTGCGAAGCCCCGGCCACGGCTGAACCGAACTCCCCGTGTTCG
>NZ_KB900088.1:0-1148 GCF_000378545.1 Thioalkalivibrio sp. ALE23
GTTGAAGTACCGCAGCACCCGGTAGCCGGCCATCACCAGGTGATTCTGGCGCTCGCGATCTTTCTGGAACGCACTCTTGGATCGGTGGTACTGGAACCCGTCGAACTCCACGATGATGCTCGAGGCGGGCAGGAGAATATCGACCCGATACTTGCGGCCCGGGATCAGGCCGGTCACTTCCTCCTGAACCGCCTCAGCTCCCAATCGCCGTTTCAGCTCCCCGGCGAGGATCCGTTGTGGGTCGATCTTTTCCCCCGTGCGGGCCGATCGAGGGCGCCTGTTCCCGGCGACGGCCGGAACTTTCGGCTCCCCTTCATGCGGCTGGCGGCCACGGGCCGATGAGGGCGATTCCGATGGAATCAGCCCCATCCGGATCGCTTCTTCTTCGGTGAGTCGCAGATTGCGCGCCATCCTGGCACCTCCGCGGGGGATACCCCTAATCCTTCCTTCTTCGATCCTTCCGCAGCCGTTCGACTGCGGCCCTTTTGGTCGCTTCCCCCCGGCGATCGTATATCTGGGTCGTCTCGACGGAGGCGTGTCCCGCCAGATCGGCCACGGTCAGGATGTCTTCGTTGTTGTCGAGCAGGTGGGTAATGAAGGTGCGCCGCATATCGTGGGGCAGGGTGCGTTCGGTACCGGCTTTCTTCGAGGCCTTCTCAAGCAGGTAGGCGACTCCCTGGCCGGTCATGCGTTTCCACTTCAGCTTGCCGGCCTTGGTCATCGGGAGAAAGAGGGGGCCCGATTCTTCGCCCCGCAGATCATCGATCCAGGTATTCACGGACTCCCAGGCTTCGTCATCGACGGGCGCGATGCGCTCGCGATTGCCTTTCCCCCGGATGCGGAGGCCACCGGCCTCCGGGCAGAGATCGTCGAGATCCAGGCCGACCAGTTCGGCCCGACGCATCCCCGAGCTGTACAGCACGTTGATGATCGCGCGATCGCGAATGGCGGAAGGGTGGTCCGAGGCCTCCAGCTTTTTCAGGAGGTGGTCGATCTCGTCCGATTCGAGGGCACGTCCCTTGGGCAGCCGCTTTTCCTTGTACGGCCGAATATCCACGATCCGGTGGTATTCATCACCGTCGATCAGCCGTTGGTGCCAGGTTTCTTTCAGGACACCCCGCAGGGCACTCAGATAAAGCGCCTGTGTC
>NZ_KB900089.1:0-1136 GCF_000378545.1 Thioalkalivibrio sp. ALE23
ACGAGCCGATAGATATGTTCCCCGGCGATTGCGAACTGATCCCCACTGGGATCGCGGTCAACATCGCGGACCCGGGCTACGCCGGCATGATCCTCCCCCGCTCCGGGCTGGGCCATAAGCACGGGATCGTGCTCGGCAACCTGGTGGGTCTGATCGACTCGGACTACCAGGGCGAGCTCATGGTGTCGTGCTGGCACCGGGACAAAGAAGGCTACAACGAACCCTACGCGATCAACCCCGGCGACCGCATCGCGCAGCTGGTGATCGTCCCGGTGATCCAGCCGCAGTTCCGCGTGGTGGAGGAGTTCGAGGCCAGCGAGCGCGGCGATGGCGGGTTCGGGTCGACGGGAGGTGCGTGATGGAGGACATCGTGAAACGTCTGACCGACCTCGCGGACCTGAACCAGGCCCACTCTGTTGGCGCTATGTCGAACGGTCTGGAAGATGCCGCGGACGAGATCGAGCGGCTGCGCGCGGAGAACGAACGGCTGCGGCAATCCCATCCGGTGCCGGAGACTCAGACGGCGCTGGAAAGCTGGCGCACCTTGGCCGAAGAAGTATTCAGCACGCTCCAGAGAGCGATTCCGCCGGCAGACGAGTCATTCGAGGCGGCCGGGCGGGCCGCCTACGAGCAGCTTCAGAACGCACTGAAGAATAACGAGCCCCCGGGGTGTCAGCCATCGGCTGAGGCGTTTCAATACGTCGATGTGACGGCGCCAGGCGGGTGTAAGGGATACATCAACCTGTTCTGGCGAGACCAGGTGATCGCACTGGTTCCCCCGCCCGTGGCGGATGAAATCAAGGAGGCCATCGACGCCCGGCCGGAGCCGGAAACGCGTCACACGGACGATCTTGCCGTGGACCGCTTCGCACGCGCCATGAAGCGCAAGCTCGCCAAGGCCCGCGAGAAAGGCCGTGGCGGCTGGGACGACCCGGACCAGTGCTCGGGCGAAATGCTCGCGCGAATGCTGGTGGAGCATCTGTACAAGGGGAACCCGGGCAACCTCGAAGATATCGCGAACTTCGCGATGATGATGCATCAACGAGGAGAAGATCCCGAACAGCTGGCGGAGGCAGTACGAACGCTCCCAAGTGGGTGGCAGATGATGCCACCGAAGCCGGACGACAACATGCTGG
>NZ_KB900090.1:0-1136 GCF_000378545.1 Thioalkalivibrio sp. ALE23
CGACGAGGATGTACAGAATCACGAACGTCAGCGGCCCAACCATGGGGTCTTCCGGGATCGGATCGACCCCCGAAAAAGCCACCGTCATTGTATGAACCTGAATCGTCGTGATCAGGAGCACGGGGGCCAGCATCCATTTCACCCGCGAACGGATCCGGTTCGACCCGAGGAGGGGCCCCATCATCATCACCAGGGTCAGCGGCCAGGCGGACGACAGATGCTGGGTGACCGGATGATCCTGCGGAACTCCCCAGATCCCGATGGCCGCCATCATCAGCAGGGCATAGAGGGCATAAGCCTTCAGGTCCATTTCGGGCCAGCCGCGGCGCCGTGTTCGATCACGACGACCGGGGGTGATCCAGTCAAGCATGTTTCGCCTCCTGGCGCTGGCGTTCCACTTCCTCGACGATCTCGAGATAGTCCTGCCACCGGTATTCGTTCCCCCGCGCATCGCCCTGAGCGTCCGGGTCGTCGTCGCACTGTCGGCAGATGGCGTACGCCGCCCGATCCTTCCAGTCATCGGCCAGATCGACATGGCGCCGATGGGCGCTCTCCACCAGCTCAACCATGCGCAGGTAGTCCTGCCACCGATAGCCCAGTTTCGACTCTTCATCGGAGAAATCGGGATGCTCCCCCAGGTACTGGGCCAGTTCGCGCGCGGCGTCTTCCTTCCAGCGCGGGACCTTCTCCCGATCCATCAGCACCACCGGCTGCGTGGTTTCCAGGATCATCCGGGCATGACGGACCAGATCCGATGGGTCTTCGTCCGGCTGCGCATCGTCCCGGGACGCTTCGATCCAGGCCACCAGCGACTGCAGGGTTTCCCGCCAGCCCATGGGCATCCCCCGGGCCTGGTCCGCGATATCCAGCAAGGAGTCGCACCCGGACAGAACCGCGGCTCGATCGAAGAGGTCGTCGCCGCCGGTCTCACGGAGCTCTTCCTGTTTTTTCCGAACCCACGCATGGATGTCCTGACGGGACACGTAGCCGGGGAGGGTGCGCGGAACCACCGGATCCACCTTGAGCGTTTCCATGTGCTCCCGGTATGCCCGATAGCCTTCCACCGCCAGGCGCAGGCGCCCGGCGGCCTCCACCGCCTGTTCATCCACTGGCGCCAGCCGGTGTGCGGGCGCCGG
>NZ_KB900091.1:0-1131 GCF_000378545.1 Thioalkalivibrio sp. ALE23
CAATGCGGCTCTCGAGCCCCATTTGCGAGCGGTCCGCCTTCGCGGCCTTCACTGATGCCCCGGCGGAACTCGCAACCTGCCACACACCGCATCCCTGCGCCAACGAGCACTCCCCGGCACGGGGAGCGCCAGAGCGGTGCTCGCGTGGCAGCGGCGACATCAGAGCCGGTCCGTACTGGGAATCCAGACGGGATGCACCCGATCCTGGCGCCATTATGGGCGGTTCCGTTTCTCCAGATTGTCCAAGATCGACGCTGAATGGATCAGCGTTGGGTTACCACAGCCGGAAAGCTGTTCTTGCACCGTTGCCCCCACAGCAAAGCCGAAGAGCTGGCATTGATTTCCAATCACTGCCCGCAGGACAGTTCTTCCACCAAAACCGGTCAGCGGGTCGAACCGAGTGGTGGCGCAGTTCCAACCACTGCCCCGCAGGACAGTTCTTCCACCAGACTTCGCTGCACCCCGCCATCAATGCGGCTCTCGCCCCCATTTGCGAGCGGTCCACCTTCTCGGCCTGAACCGATGCCCCGACGGTATTCGCAATCTGCCACACACCGCATCCCGGCGCCAACGAGCACTCCCCGGCACGGGGAGCGCCAGAGCGGTGCTCGCGTTGCAGCGGCAACATCAGAGCCGGTCCGTACTGGGAATCCAGACGGGATGCACCCGATCCTGGCGCCAGTAGGGCGGGGACAGGGCTCCGGCCGTATGGAGGAATCCGCCCGGGTTGTCGGGCAGCGCCCGATGCATCCAGTTTTCCTCCGCAGCCGGATCCGGCTCGACGGTCCATTCCCGAATGCGTCCGAACCCCTGCCGGCGCAGCGGGCCGATGCCTTCCACCAGGCCCAGCAGCTCTTCGATGCGCTCCGGGTCCCCGATACACCAGGCCGACACCATGCCGACCTGACGGTACGGATGTTCGAGGACAGCGCCCTTGTACATGCCGGTACCGGTGGCGATGGAGTTGATTTTGCCTTCCCAGTCTCCCCGGTTGCGCGCTTCGAGGATCGCGTTCGGGTCGCCTTTTTTTGTCTGCTGGCGGAACTGCAGCGGGGAAGCGTATTCCCGGAACACCCAGCTGGCCTGCCAGACGCCCCGGTCTTCGTCGTGCCCCAGCGGCAGGGATTCCTG
>NZ_KB900092.1:0-1116 GCF_000378545.1 Thioalkalivibrio sp. ALE23
CAGGTGATCCAGCGTCGTTTGATCGAGCGCCGCCAGTGCGGCGATCCTGCCTGCCGTTGTTTCCCGGGCAGTGACGTGACTCAGCGTGTCGCTGGCGTCCTCCGGCACCTGCAGCTTCGGAAGCAGCGACGCGATCAGCATGGCGCGACGCAGAATCGGGTCGTCCTGAACCCGCTTGGCGGCGACCTCACGGCGAATCTTCTGCACCGTCTCGATGACCTTGCGCGGCTGGGCCTTGACCGCCTGAGACGGGGCCTGGCCCACACCCGACGAAGCCTGCTTTGCGCCGGTACTGGCGGGAGCCGGGGCGTCGTGGCCCACGTTCTCCGAGGCGGTCGGGGTCTCCCCTGCAACAGCGGTTTCGTTGTCCTCGCCTTCGCCGGTCGGGGTCGCATCCACCTGTTTCTGCGCTTCGGCATGGGCTTCAACCTTCTGCTTGTGGCACTTGAGGTCAAAGCACACGTCTTCGGTGACGCGACCCATGCGGTCGGGGTCGGTGGAGAGGATCGCGCCGAAGCTCGCGCAGCCCTTGCACGCGGCCATCTGCACTTCGCCCACGTCGCGGACGAGCAGAATGGTATGAGTACCCGGCTCGACCTCGGTGTCCAGACGCACGGTGTTGTACTGTTCCGCCAGATCCGCCTTGCGGGCCTGCATCGCCGCCTCGGTTTTCTCGTTGAAGCAGGACGGCAGCGTGCAGCGACCCTCCCCGATGTGCTCCTCGAACAGCCCCGCCTGCGTGCTGGAGTTGTGCGGGCAGGTCATGCACTCGGTGCGGTCGAAAACCGCGGATTCCAGTTCCAGGGCGTAGCCACCGATCCGCTCGCGGAGCATCTGGACGCTCACGCCATCGTTCACAATCTTCGGCAGCGAGTTGTCCTGAACCGCCGTGGGCAGCGAGGACAGCAGTTCAGCGTGGCCGTTCTTGATCTCGCCCCTCGACAGCGCATCCTTCACCGCGTCGGTGCAGTTGAGCAGCAGCAGACGGGAATCCAGCTTCTTCCGCGACCAGCCCAGCACCTTGCAGGCTTCGGCGTGGTCGCCTTCACAGGCGGAGACCACCTTGCGGGCGGCGTCGGCTTCTTCGGTCGGGGACATATCGGCACGGGCGACGTT
>NZ_KB900093.1:0-1069 GCF_000378545.1 Thioalkalivibrio sp. ALE23
GCGGACCAGCTTCAGGAGCAGAAAGCGTTGATCGAGGACCTGCGGGCTCTGGGGTTCAATCTGCGCCCGACGCCGAAGGCGGAGGCGGGTGCGGATGCACCGGAAGGTCCGCTGTCCGGTGAGGCGGTGGTGTTCACCGGCACCCTGACCAGCGGCACGCGCGGTGAACTGGAAGAGCAGGCCCGGAATCTGGGCGCCACGGTTCAGTCGTCGGTCAACAGCAAGACCACGATCCTGGTCTGCGGCGAGAAAGCCGGCTCGAAGCGAAAGAAGGCCGAGGGGATCAATGAGAAGGCCGGTAAGGAGCAGGTGCGGATTCTCGATGAATCGGCCTGGGCCGCCCAGATGAAATGAAATAATTGAAATGGCGATGCACAACGATAAGCAAGAAATCCGTTTCGACCTGGACGCGGAGCCTCCTCGGCAGGAATCCATCGACCTGATGGACGCCGACCTTCGGATCGAAGAAAAATCGCTTGGGAGGCGTCTCGTTTTCCTTCGCTTGTCAATAGGGATCTTTCTTCTGGTAATTCTGCTCGTGCTCGTGGATTCCGTACATCAAGAACTGCTATCCGGAGAAGTTTCGGTGGCATCTTTCTCCGTGTCTTATTGGAAGGTAATCCATGCTTTCAGTGTGATCGGGCTCGTTGTTATAACTCTATTGCAGGTGAAGCTCGATGAGACTCGGGAAAATGTCACTTTCAAACGGCGGCAGCTTGAGCCGATGAGCTCCGAACACGCTCAGGATGTGCTCGATATTGCCTCGAACCATCCCGAGATCGAAGCCTATCGGGACGCGGTAGCTCGACAGGGCCGCACACTGACCGCCGGTGAGAACACGGCGATTCAGGCCTGGGCGCGCGACCGGGAGACCAGAAGGGAGGACAAAGAACACGATGAAACGATGCGCCGACTGCATACGCCGAACGCTTCGTGAACGCGCAGAAATCGACAGTCCATCGAAATCCGCTACCTTGGGGCCGTAACCGAGCAATCACACCCGCCGCGGCGGGTTGAGGATGCCGGCCCGAAGCCGGAGGAGGCAGCATAATGGCACGAGACAAACAGA
>NZ_KB900094.1:0-1068 GCF_000378545.1 Thioalkalivibrio sp. ALE23
CCAAGGTAAGTCCGCTTGCCGGCGTGGAGTGTCAGTACCCCGTCGTCTCCCGTATCGACGGTTGAAGCATCGCGAAGAACGAGGCGGCCGTCCTCTTCGATATCAGCCTCGATAGTGATGTCTCCGCCCGCAGGTTCGCCGAGTGCCAATGCGTTGTTTCCGTTCCCATTGGACTCATCCAGAGTAAGGCTCGAATCCTCGATGATGATGTCCCGGGAAATATCCCCCGCCGAAGCCGGTAAGGGATTCGACCCCATCATTGCCGATTCAATCACCGGGCCACCTTCACGTTCGCGTGTCTCCATGAAAATAGAGAAAGCGGCCTCGACTTCGGATTCGCGCAGATAGAGGTCTTTCCCGTATGCAGCCAGTGATGTCATTCCTTTAGATTCGATGGAGCTTCCTTCGATCGAAACCTCGCCGAGGTCACTCCACGTTTGGGGGGAATCCGTCCATCCGACAACCTCTACAAAGTTGCTGGCGGTAATATCGGAGTTGGAGATGTCGACGCCCCCACCGAATATCTCGACAGAGTCGGCCTCTTGAATGGAGCTACCATGGATAGAAACCTCGGTTTCAAGAGGCTCATTCGGGAAGACGGTCTCGTTATCCGTGACGGTGATATTGCCGGACGCCCGAAGGTCGGAGTCTTCAATATTGACCTCGCGACCGAAGATCACGTCGTCGAAGTCATTGCTTGAGATCATGAGACTGGGGAAGGCATCACCTTCTTGCACGACTTCCCATTCGACGTTGTCGAAGGAAACCGATCCTTGTTCATTGACCGCCGTAGATTCACCGGTCGACTCGATGTCCGTGTCGCGAATATTCAATTCATGCAGAAAAGTGGAGTCGCCAACATCGTTCAACCGAATCTCGACTCGCGAACCTTCGCCTTGAGCAAGGATCTCGGTGCCATCGATTTCGAGGTCGGCACCGGGCCAGTTGACAACCCAGTCCCCGACGTTGTCCTCCCAATCCGGATCGGGGATGTTCAGGAAAATATTGAGGTCCGCGTCCTCCGTAATGAGGTTGGCATCCTGAATGGATGTAAAACCTCCAAAAGCC
>NZ_KB900095.1:0-1058 GCF_000378545.1 Thioalkalivibrio sp. ALE23
TCCAAACGTAGGCGATCGTCCATGCCATGCCCCAAAAACGCCTTGTGCGCGCTCTCTGTTGGTCACTTTTTATCCATTCAAGGGCAGATCCCTTACTCCGAATACCGTATCCCTGGGTAGGGGAGGGCGGTTTAGCTCCCCCTTTCACCATCGCGTATCCCGCACCTCCAGCACCTTCCTCAGTCGATCGAGTTCCGCGCGGCTATACCGCTGTGTCGTTCGGACATCGGAATGCCCCAGCGCCTCGGCCGCGTCGCGCAAGCTGGCACCCTGATCGGCCAGTTCCGTTCCCGCCGTATGCCGGAGCGCATGCGCACTCGCTCGGGCGAGCCTTTCCGCCTCGCGTTCTTCCCCCTGTTCGGACAACTGCCGGCTCGCACCCTGAATGACTCGACGGGTGAGGTGATCGAGGGCCTGCCGGGTGAGCGGCTTCTCATCCACGCCGTTGTGCGCGCGCGCACGCGGAACGATGGGGACGGGGTCGTTGGGTGACGGCCATCGAGACAACCCCAAGTGCAACCGGAACCGCTGCATTTCATCCAGCACGCTGGATGGCAGGGGTAGCACCATTCGTTTCCCGCCTTTCACCTCCAGGGACCAGACCCAGACTTCCTCCTCGTCGATCACCGTGGGCTGGATCTCCCCAAAACGTCCGCGCAACGAACTGATCCGAATTCCCAGGGTGTAGAGCAGATGGAAGACCCAGCGGGCTCTGGCTTTCTGGAACGCGTCTTCCTCGGTGCCGAAGGGGAGGCCATCGATGTACCGCTTGATGGCCTCCCAGCCTTTACGGGTCAGTGCTCGCCCGCGTTGCGCCTGGCTGGCCGCCGCCTCGGTTTCCTTCGATCGCTCGACGGTCAGGTCCACCAATGCCGCCGGGTTCGCCTGGAGGTAACCGGCCTGCGCGAGAAATCCCAGCAGATCGTTCAGCACCCGCAATCCGTATTCGGCCCGCTTGGGTGAGCGCCCCGGCTGGAACGGGCGCCAGTCCGGGTGCGCGCGCGCACGCTTGGTCGTGTCGTTCGACACCCAGACCTCGGCAGGGGAGGGCTCGACCA
>NZ_KB900096.1:0-1025 GCF_000378545.1 Thioalkalivibrio sp. ALE23
CGGTATGCCCGATAGCCTTCCACCGCCAGGCGCAGGCGCCCGGCGGCCTCCACCGCCTGTTCATCCACTGGCGCCAGCCGGTGTGCGGGCGCCGGCACCGGGATCAGGCCGGCCTCGATCGCGTCCGCTGCGGCATCGTACAGCGCCTCGGTCACCCTCTCCCGGCTTTCCCTTGGGTTGTCTGCGTCCAGCAGTGACCGGCACCGGTTCAGCAGGTCTTCCCGATGAGGGGAGGGCTCGGATTCGGCCATCACCGGATCGTTGTTCAGTACCTCGATGGCGTCTTCCAGCAGCCAGCGCGTTTCTTCCGGACTCGGGAGGCGGTTGTTCTCCAGCCGTGCCGCAATGCGGCGGCGCAGGGCGTGCGCGCCCACCGATACATTCATGTCCAGGGCGTCGCGGGCGACGGCGTTGTACGCCTGGAAGGTTTCTTCCAGATCCGCCAGCAGCGTCATCAGCTTCTCGTTGCGGTCGCCGGCCATGGACCGACTCCACCAGGCATCCATCGGTGGCGGCTGCCCGGATTCAATCGCCTCTCGGTTCGCTTCCAGGAATTGCCGGTAGCGTTCGATGTTCTTCTCGCAGAAGACCTCCAGTTCTTCCAGGAACAGGCGTGGCGAATACAGATGCCCGGCGCCCTCGAAGTCCGCGATGACCACGGTGCCGTCCCCCAGCGGTGTGACTTCTCCGCCGGTACACTCCATGACTTCCGCCACAGTGTCGGATACCAGCGGGATCGGGGTGGAGCCGTTTTTCGGAATCGCCGGTTCGCACCCCAACCGCTCGATGTCTCCCTGACCTGCCTTCAGGGGCTCCGTTACCCGCATGGGCTTCGGGTCGTCGTTGAGCCGGATGATCGCCCCCTCGGGCAGACTCGACGCATTGACCCACCGCCATCCATCCCTTTCGAGCGTTTCGATCTTCATGGCGACTCCCCCCACCAGGGTTCCATCGGAGGTGGATTCCCATCTTCCACAGCGTCCCGGTTCGCATCGAAAAAGGCCCGGTACCGCTCGATATGCTCC